>NZ_CP163435.1:5708750-6052500 GCF_041051975.1 Streptomyces sp. R21
CGGTTCCTCCGACCCCTTCAGCCCCTGGTGGCATGGGTGGACTACGGGCGCATCCCGATGGCCGCCTGAGCGAGGGCGGCGCGGATCTCCTCGATCACCTTCGCGGGGCGGTAGAAGACGTCCGCGGCGGTGTAGCGGAGGACGAGGCGGACCTCGGGGCACTGGAGGATCTGGTTGAAGCGGGCGATGTCCTCGCGGTGGGCGGCTCGGGTGCCGTGGTAGGCGTAGCCCTCGATCTCGACGGCCAGCCCTTCCGCCCGGAAGAGGAAGTCCAGGTAGCGGCGGCGGCCGTCCGGGGTGCGGAGTTCCGCCTGGCTCTCGGGGTGCAGGCCCGCGTCGTGCATGCGGAGGCGGGCGATGGTCTCGGCGGGGGAGCCGGCCCGGGGGTCGGCGAGGTGGAGGTGGCGGCGGGCGGCGGCCCCTCCCCAGAGAGGGGCTTCGAGCGCGGCGGCCACGTCGGCTGGGCGGAGGAGCGCGGCGCGGCGTACGCCGCCGACGGTGCGCCGGGAGAGGGCGGAGTCGACGGCCACGAGGGCTTCGTCGCGGGGCTCCGTACGGAGGAGGTCGACGAGGGTGCGGGTGGGCGCGGTGAGGCGCAGGCCCCAGCGGGTGAAGACCTCGCCGGGGGCGAGGGCCGCCCTGTGCACGCGGACGCCGCCCGCCTTCCTGCGGTCCCGCCGGGTGGCGAGCTCCGGGTCGGTGAAGACCAGGGGCTCGGGTTCCTTCGCGTTGTGGCTGAGCGTCTCGATCCGCCAGAGCGCGGCCGCCGTCCGGTGACTCGCGACGAGCTCCGTCTTCCGTAGCTGCGCGGCGCGGACGCGGGTGAGGAGGGTGACGTCCCGCCCCGGTTCGACCCAGGCACCCGGCGTGATCCGGGTCCAGCCTTCGGCGGTGAGGGCCCGGAGGAGGGCACGGGGAGCCCAACCGGCCTCCAGGGCCCGAGCGGTGAGCAGCACGCCGCCCTCTTGGACCAGCCCCCGCAGCGGCTCCCGTGTCGCTCCCATGCCCCTAGCCTCCCGTACCCCTCACCAGCCCCGGAGGCCCTGTGGATAACCCGGGCGGGGATGGAGATTTGGGGGAAGTGGAGGATTTCGGCGGTGGGGGGCGGGGGCTGTGGTGCGGGATTACGGGGGAGGGGGCGCCGAAAGGTTCCAGTTACGGGCCTTGGGGGCGCTGGGGACGGCAGCGGGGGCCGAGCGTGGTGGCTCGGCCCCCGGTGGTGCGGTGCTGCGCGTCAGGGAGCGTGCTGGTCCAGCGGGGCTGCGGTCGTGTCCTGCGGGCTCACCTGCGAGTGCCGGTCGGTCAACGCCGGACACGCCTCGGCCGCGGTGGCTCCCCCTCCGCGCCACCGCGGCCGATCCCCGTCGGGTAGGACGTCTTTACTTGTTGCCGTCCAGGTCCAGCGCGGGCGGCGCGGGCATGTTGTGGTCCATCGTCGTGATGACGTCCGTCGCCGGTTCGCTGGGCGTGGTGTCGTTCAGTGGGATGACACCGGAGTCCGCGGGCGGGGTGGGCATGTTGTGGTCCATCGTCGTGATGACGTCCGCCGCCGGTTCGCCGGGCATGTTGTGGTCCAGCGGAGTAACTTCCGTGTCCTTCTTCTTGTCACTCATGGTCTTGAGTTCCTCTGCTGTGGTGACGAGTGAGGAACGCCCGTCCAGAAGCTCCCCCGAGGGCCGCTGGACGGGCGTTCGGAGCCGCACACACTAGCTGCTCGGGCTCCTGGTCAGACCGTCTGCCCCCCGACGCGACGGTGTGACAGGTATGAGAGTGCCGCGCCGAGATAAACGAATGCTGAACGTGGGCAACTTCCCAGGTGGGAGCGCTTGATCACGCCGCCGAGGCCGGCGTGATCAGCGTGCGAACCTCGTCAGCTTCCGGAGCGCCGTTCTCTTCGTAGAGGTTGAGCGCCTCGCGCCAGCACGCCTTGGCGCGGTCCACCTGGCCCAGTACGGAGAGCGCCCGTCCCAGCAGCGTCAGGACGTTGCCCCGCATCCGGTCGCCGCCGATGCATCCCAGTGCGAGAGCCTGTTCGGCGTGCTGGGCCGCCTGGGCCGGGTGCTGAGCAGCGATGTGCACTTCGGCGATCCTGAAGTGCGTGATTCCTTCCCACAGCCTCTGCCGGTGGTCGGCAAAGGTGATCAGGGCCTCGGAGAATTGACTGAGGGCTTCAGCGTGACGATCGGCCGTGGTCAGGGCCACGCCCAGGGCGTAGTAGCCGTTGGCCAGCCGCATCGTGCTGCCCACCGCGACGTGCACGGCGAGGCCTTGCTGAGCGATTTCCACAGCCTTCGCGGGACTGCCCATCCCTATGTGGGCACGCGACAGGTTGCACAGAGCTGTTGCTTCGCAGAGTCGGTTACCGGCCGCTCTGAACCCTTCGATGGCTTGGTCGAAAAAGAACTTGCCGTCCTCATACCGGCGTTGATGAAGGGCGATGAGTCCTCGGTCGTTTGCCGCCCAGCTGGTGGCGGTGGGGTCCTTGGCAGCGGCTGCGCACTCCATGGCGAGCCGTGCCTCCTCCGCCGCCTGTTGGATGCGTCCGGACACCAGCAGGACCCAGGTGAGCGTCGTCCGGGCCCTGCCCTCTGCGTGGGTGTCATCCGCCGCGTGGGCCGCATCGCGAACTGCCAGTGCGGTTGTCTCGTACTGGTGAGAGTTGGCCCCCGACTCGGTGAGGTCCTGGGCCGCCCACAGTAGATCGACCGCACGCCGAAGCCGGTTCGTCTCCGCGGACTGTCGTACGCAAGCCAGCAGCGGAGCCGCCTCGGTGTACAACCAATCGAGGGCCGCCGCGCCTTCGGTGAACTGGAGCCCCGCGTACTCGGTGACCTCCAGGTCATCCACCAACCGATCCCCAGGCCGCTCAATCGCATAAACCCGTGCCGCCGTAGCCAAATAGAAGTCCAGCAACCTGGACATGGCCGCATGCCGCTCGCTGGGCGGCTGTTCATCCCTCTCGGCGCACGCACGCGCGTAGAGCCGTACCAAGTCGTGGTACCGGTATCGACCGGGGGCCGCGGACTCCACCAGGGACGTGTCCACGAGGGACTCCAGCAAGTCCTCGGTGTCCTCGATGTCCAGGTCCAGCACCGCAGCCGCCGCCGCCAGTGAGATGTCCGGACCGTCCGCCAGCCCCAGCAGGCGGAACGCTCGTGCCTGCGCCGGTTCCAGCTGGCCGTATCCCAGCTCGAAGGTGGCCTTGACCGCCAGGTCGCCGGCCTGGAGCTCGTCCAGGCGGCGGCGCTCGTCGGCGAGCTTTGCCGCCAGGACGGACACCGTCCACGTCCGGCGAGCGGCGAGCCGCGAAGCGGCGATGCGGATGGCCAGCGGCAGGAATCCGCACGCCGCCACCACGTCCAGCGCCGCTTCCCGCTCCGAGGCCACCCGCTCATCGCCGACGATCTTCGTGAAGAGCTGCAACGCCTCCTCGGGGGACATGACGTCCAGGTCGACGAGGTGTGCGCCCGCCAGGTCCACCATCCGTACCCGGGAGGTGACGAGAGCTGCGCAGCCCTCCATGCCAGGGAGCAGCGGGCGGACCTGGGCGGCATCCCTCGCGTTGTCCAGCAGGACCAGGACACGGCGCCCGTCCAGCACCGAGCGGTACAGCGCCGCCCGTTCGTCGAGGGAGTCCGGAATCGCCGAGTCCGCCGTGCCGAGGGCCCGTAGGAACGCGCCGAGCACCGTCTCCGGCTCCGCCGACCGCGCTCCGGCCCCCTGCAGGTCGACGTACAACTGCCCGTCGGGGAAGGCGCTCCGCGCCTGATGGGCGACGTGCACCGCGAGCGTCGTTTTTCCGACGCCCCCGATCCCGGCCAGCGCCGAGACCGCCATCACGCTGCCCTCGGCCGTGGACGCGGAGGCGAGTACCTCGCTCAGCTCCGACACGAAGGACGACCGGCCCGTGAAGTCCGTGACCGTGGCGGGCAGTTGGGCCGGGCGGACCGCCGCCGCCGCGGGCTCGGCCGACGGAGCCGAGGGTTCCGCCAGCCCTGGGTCCGCCTGGAGAATGCGCTGTTGGAGGTCGCGCAGGCCAGGGCGCGGGTCGACTCCCAGTTCCTCCGCCAGCAGGCGCCTCGTGTCCGCGTAGACGGCGAGGGCCTCCGCCTGGCGGCCGCTGCGGTACAACGCGAGCATGAGCAGTTCGCGCAGGCGCTCGCGGAGTGGGTGCGCGGCCGTCAGGGCTGTCAGCTCCGACACCGCCTCCGCGTGGCAGCCCTGCTCCAGGTCCATGTCCAGGCGTGATTCGAGGAGTTGGAGACGCCATTCCTCCAGGCGGGCCCGCTGGGTCTCCGCGTAGGGGCCGGGGACGGAGGCGAGGGGCTCGCCGTCCCAGAGGCTCAGGGCGTGCCGCAGCAGGTCGCGGGCGTGGCACAGGTCCCCGGCGCCACGGGCCTTCTCCGCGTCCGTCGCGAGTTCCTGCGCCACGGACAGGTCCAGCGCCCCGTCCGCCAGCGAGCGGATGGCGTATCCGCCGGACTCGCTGGCCAGGACGCCGGGGTCCAGCACCTTCCGCAGCCGGGATGCGTACGTACGGACAGCGGCCAGTGCCTGCGACGGCGACTCGTCGCCCCAGAGGGCGTCGATCAGCTCGGACGCGGTGGCCGTGCGGCCCTCACGCAGCAGAAGGGCGGCCAACAGGGCGCGTTGCTGCGGGGATCCCGTGGGCAGGGACTCCGAGCCGCGCCAGGCGCGCACCGGGCCGAGCACGCTGAAGCGCAGCGCCACCGATTCCTCGGCACGCTGCGGCTCCGGTACCCGCTGCTCCGGTACTCGCGGCACACCGTCCATCGCTGTCCCCCTGCCGAACGTCATGACAAGGAAGCCAGTTTGCCTTGTTCATGGCGGATACGTCAGCCGTGGGAGACAGCGATCACAGGTGACCGCACGGGACACCACAAGGTCCTCACACGGTCTCCTCACACATCCGCACAGAGTCGCGCACATCCAGGGCCGCATCCCGGATAGCTGACGCACCGTCAGATCAGCGCTACCGTGAACGCCATGGAGACCACGGAGACCCCTCAGTCGCCCCTGGCGACCTTCCCGAAGATCATCTCGGTCGACGACCACACGGTGGAGCCCCCTGACGTCTGGCAGACCCGGCTGCCGAAGAAGTACCTGGATGTCGGCCCCCGTATCGTCCGTGCGCCGCTGAAGGAGATGACGTTCCTCGGCGGCAAGTTCGCCCCGATCATGGGCAGTCCGGGCGACGACGGGCCCATCGGCGACTGGTGGGTGTACGAGGACCTGCACCGGCCGCTCACCCGGCTCGACACCGCGGTCGGCTACTCCCGTGATGAGATCAAGCTCGAAATCATTACGTACGAGCAGATGCGTCCTGGTTCGTACGACGTTCCGCGGCGTCTCGACGACATGGACGTCAACCATGTCCAGTCCGCCCTCTGCTTCCCGACCTTCCCGCGCTTCTGCGGTCAGACGTTCACCGAGGCGAGCGACCGTGAGCTGGGGCTTCTCTGTGTCCGCGCCTACAACGACTGGATGGTGGAGGAGTGGTGCGGGCCGGCCGCGCGCGGCCGGCTGATACCCCTGACCCTCATTCCGCTCTGGGACGCGGAACTTGCGGCGGAAGAAGTACGCCGCAATGCCGCCCGTGGCGTACGCGCCGTCGCCTTCTCCGAGATCCCGCCCCACCTCGGCCTGCCCTCCGTCCACACCGACGACTGGGACCCCTTCCTCGCCGCCTGCGACGAGACCGGCACCGTCATCGCCATGCACATCGGCTCCAGCAGCCGCATGCCGTCGACGTCCGCCGACGCGCCGCCCGCCGTCGGCTCCACCATCACCTTCGCCAACTGCTGTTTCTCCATGGTCGACTGGCTGATGAGCGGGAAGTTCGAGCGCTTCCCGAATCTCAAGGTCATGTACGCGGAGGGGCAGATCGGATGGATCCCCTACATCCTTGAGCGGGCCGACGTGGTGTGGGAGGAGAACCGGGGCTGGGGCGGCGTCGCCGACAAGGTGCACCGGCCGCCGTCCGAGCTCTTCGCCGACCATGTCTACGGCTGCTTCTTCGACGACGCCTTCGGGCTGCGGAACCTCGACGCCATCGGGGTCGGCAACGTCCTGTACGAGACCGACTATCCGCACTCCGACTCCACCTGGCCCGAGTCCCGGCAGGTCGGCGAGGCCCAGATGGGGCACCTGGAGGCGGACGTCGTCGACCGGATCGTACGGCGCAACGCGATCGAGCTGCTCGGGCTGACGGGCGAGGGGCTGTGGTCCGGCCCGGCGGGGCCTTCGGCGTCCCGCGGGGCGCGCTGAATTCCTGCCCCGCCTCTTGTCTGACGATCCGTCAGCTATCACCATGGCCGCCATAGCCACTGAAGTGACGGATCGTCAGATACGACGACTAGGGGGCTCGCCCATGCAGGTGCTGTCCGAAGGGCGACTGGCCTACGGGATGCAGCTCCCGGTGCAGTCGCAGAGCACCATCTACGCGGAGGGGTGGGAGGCCGGCGCCGGACCGGACGACCTCGTCGAGATCGCCCGGGCCGCCGACCGCTCCGGCTTCGCGTACCTCGCGAGCTGCGACCATGTCGCCATCCCGCGCCGCCTCGCGAGCGCCATGAGCACCATCTGGTACGACCCCGTCGCCACCCTCGCCTTCCTGGCGGGAGTCACGCGGAACGTACGTCTCCTCAGTCACGTCGCCGTCGTCGGACTGCGGCATCCACTGCTCACCGCCAAGCAGTACGCCACCCTCGACCACCTCTGCGGAGGGCGGTTGATCCTCGGGGTCGGGGCCGGGCATGTGCAGGAGGAGTTCGAGGTGCTGGGGGTGGACTTCGAGCGGCGGGGGGCCGTGCTGGACGAGTGCGTCGACGCGCTCAAGGCCGCCCTCGGTCCTGATGAATTCCCGGTCCATCACGGGAAGTTGTACGACTTCGAGGGGCTCGGGCAGCGACCTCGGCCCGCCCAGGAGCGGGTGCCCCTGTGGGTCGGCGGCTCCTCGCCCGCCGCCGTGCGCCGGGCCGCCGTCCGGGGGGACGGGTGGCTGCCGCAGGGGGATCCGCGCGAGCGGCTGCCGGAGCAGATCGCGCGGATTCGCGAGCTGCGCGAACGGTCCGCCGTCCAGGGTCCCTTCGTCATCGGTGCGATCACCGAGCCGCTCTACGTCGGCGAGCCCGGCTGGGACGTCGGTCGCCGCACCCTCACCGGTGCCCCCGAAGCCCTCGCCGAGTCGCTGCGGGCGTACCGCGCGATGGGCGTGAACCAGATCCAGGTGCGGTTCCGCAGCCGGAGCCGCAGTGAACTCATCGACCAGATCACCGCGTTCGGGGCCGAGGTCGCCCCCCATCTCGGCTGAGGACTGCTGAGGACTGCCGAGGACTGAGGACTGAGGAGTGACATGGGCAAGCTGGACGGTCGCGTCGTCATCGTCACCGGTGCGGCGCGTGGGCAGGGCGAGCAGGAGGCGCGGCTGTTCGCGGCGGAGGGGGCGAGGGTCGTCGTAGCCGATGTGCTCGACGATCAAGCCGAGGCGCTGGCCAAGGAGTTGGGGGCGCTGCACGTCCGTCTCGACGTGAGCAAGGAGGCGGACTGGGATGCCGCCGTGGCCGCCACGAAGGAGGCGTACGGCCGGATCGACGGGCTGGTGAACAACGCCGGCATTCTGCGCTTCAACTCCCTCGTGGACACGCCCCTGGAGGAGTTCATGCAGGTCGTGCAGGTGAACCAGGTCGGCTGCTTTCTCGGTATCAAGGCCGTCGCCGGGGAGATCGCGGCGGCCGGCGGGGGCACGATCGTCAACACCGCCTCGTACACCGCGATGACCGGGATGGCGGCCGTGGGCACGTACGCGGCGACCAAGCACGCGATCCTGGGGCTCACCCGGGTCGCCGCCATGGAGCTGGCCCAGCAGGGCATACGGGTCAACGCCATGTGCCCGGGCGCCATCGACACCGCGATGTCCAACCCGGCCCTGCTGGACCCGGACGCGGATGCCGAGGAGATGTCGAAGGCCATCGGCGACCTGTACCGCAAGCTCGTGCCGCTGGGGCGGATCGGCAGGCCGGAGGAGGTCGCGAAGCTCGCGCTGTTCCTCACCTCCGACGACTCCTCGTACATCACCGGGCAGCCGTTCGTGATCGACGGTGGCTGGCTCGCGGGGGTCAGCATCCTCTAGTCATCTGACTGGTCATCAGCTATACCTGACGGTACGTCAGAAACAATGCGGATCATGCACGTACACCATGAACTGGGGACGGTGAACCTCCTTGGAATTCGGGCTCTTTGTACAGGGATACGTGGGCAAGCGCGCCGAGACCGACCCGCTCGCGGAGCACAAGGCGCTGATGGAGGAGACCGAGTACGTCATCCAGGCGGACAAGTCCGGCTTCAAGTACGCCTGGGCGTCCGAGCACCACTTCCTGGAGGAGTACTCGCACCTCTCGGCCAACGACGTCTTCCTCGGCTATCTCGCGCACGCGACGGAGCGGATCCACCTCGGCTCGGGGATCTTCAACCCCCTCGCCCAGGTCAACCACCCGGTGAAGGTCGCCGAGAAGGTCGCCATGCTCGACCATCTCACCGAGAACCGCTTCGAGTTCGGCAGCGGTCGCGGGGCGGGCTCGCACGAGATCCTCGGCTTCCTGCCCGGGATCACCGACATGAACTACACCAAGGAGATCTGGGAAGAGACCATCGCCGAGTTCCCGAAGATGTGGCTGCAGGACGAGTACGTCGGGTTCAAGGGCAAGCACTGGCAGCTCCCGCCCAGGAAGGTCCTGCCCAAGCCGCACGGCAAGTCGCATCCGGCGATGTGGTACGCCGCCGGGTCCCCGCCCTCGTACGCGATGGCCGCCCGCAAGGGTCTGGGCGTGCTCGGCTTCAGCGTGCAGAAGGTCGCCGACATGGAGTGGGTGCTCGAGCAGTACAAGACGGCGGTCGTGAACGCCGAGCCCATCGGGGACTTCGTCAACGACAACGTGATGGTGACGACGACGGCGATCTGCGCGCCCACGCACGACGAGGCGATACGGATCGCCGTGTCCGGCGGGCTGCACTACCTGCCCTCGCTGGTCTTCCGCTATCACGACACCTTCCCGCGGCCCGAGGGCTTCCCCGTGTGGCCCGAGACGCTGCCCGAGTACACCCCCGAGTTCGTCGAACTCCTCGTGGAGGAGGAGCTGTTGATCTGCGGCGACCCCGACGAGGTGCTCACCCAGTGCAAGCGCTGGGAGCAGGCGGGCGCGGACCAGCTCAGCTTCGGGCTGCCGGTCGGCGTCCCGAAGGAGGAGACCCTCCAGACGATCAGGCTGCTCGGCGAGCACGTCATCCCGAAGATCGACACCGACCCGGTGCACCGCACGACCCGGTTCCGTCAGTCCGCCTAGGCCGAGGGGGCAAGCGCGATGCTCGACCACGTCATCAAGGGCGCCACCGTCGTGGACGGGACGGGCGCGCCCGCGTACACCGCCGACGTGGGGATACGCGACGGCCGTATCGCGGCCGTCGGCGAGGTGAGCGAGGAGGCGAGGACGACCGAGGACGCGCGCGGTCTCGTCCTCGCCCCCGGCTTCGTCGATCCCCACACCCACTACGACGCCCAGTTGTTCTGGGACCCGTACGCCACTCCGTCCCTCAACCACGGCGTCACGACGGTCGCGGGCGGCAACTGCGGCTTCACCCTTGCCCCGTTGAACCCCGACCGGCCCGCCGACGCCGACTACACGCGCCGCATGATGTCCAAGGTCGAGGGCATGTCCCTGGTCGCCCTGGAGGAGGGCGCACCCTGGAGCTGGCACTCCTTCGGGGACTATCTCGACGCTCTGGAGGGGCGGATCGCCGTCAACGCGGGCTTCATGGTGGGGCATTGCGCGCTGCGGCGGTACGTCATGGGGGCGGACGCGGTGGGCGGGCAGCCGACGCCGGAGCAGTTGCGGCGGATGCTGGCCCTCCTCCACGATGCGATGGACGCGGGCGCCTGGGGCCTGTCCACCACCCAGTCGTCCACGCACTCCGACGGCGACGGCAAACCGGTGGCCTCACGTCACGCCCGCCCCGACGAACTCCTGGCCCTGTCCAAGGCGGTGGGGGAGCACGAGGGTACGCAGATCGAGGCCATCGTCGCCGGGTGCCTCGATCAGTTCAGCGACGACGAGATCGACCTGTTCGTGGAGATGAGTGCGACCGCCGGGCGCCCGCTGAACTGGAACGTGCTGACCATCGACGCCGCCGTCCCCGAGCGCGTGCCGCGCCAGCTCCTGGCAAGTGAGCGCGCCCGTAAGGCCGGTGGCCGCGTCGTCGCCCTCACCATGCCGATCCTCACCCCCATGAACATGTCGCTCGGCACGTTCTGCGCGCTGAACCTGATCCCCGGCTGGGGTCCGATCCTCGGCCTGCCCGTGCCCGAGCGGATCGTGAAACTCCGCGATCCCGACGTACGGGCCGAGATGCTGCGGCGCGCCGGCAGCAAGGAAGCGGGCGTCTTCCGGCGGCTGGCGAACTTCGGGCGGTACGTCATCGGGGACACGTACAGCGACGCGAACGCGGGCCTGACCGGGCGGGTGGTGAAGGACATCGCCGCCGAGCGCGGCCAGGAGCCGTTCGAGTGCCTCGTGGAGATCTGCGCGAGCGATCAGCTCCGTACGGTGCTGTGGCCGATGCCCACCGACAACGACCCCGACTCGTGGGCGCTGCGGGCCGAGACGTGGCGGCACGAGGACGTGATGCTCGGCGGCTCCGACGCGGGCGCCCATCTGGACCGCATGTGCGGGGCGCCGTACACCACCCGCTTCCTCGGCGACTGCCTGCGCGGACGGCAGCTGCTGCCGCTGGAGCAGGCGGTGAAGATGCTGACGGACGATCCGGCGCGGCTGTTCGGCCTGCGGGAGCGGGGACGTGTGCAGGAGGGCTTCCATGCGGATCTCGTCCTCTTCGACCCGGAGCGGATCGACGCCGGCAAGGCCACTCTGGTGCACGACCTGCCGGGAGACAGCCCGCGGCTGGACTCCAAGGCGATCGGGATAACGGCCGTGTGGGTCAACGGGGTCGAGGCGATACGCGGTGACGTCGTCACGGGCGCCGTACCGGGCAAGGTGCTCCGCTCCGGGCGGGACACGCGGTCGGTGACCACCAGGTGAGTCACGAGCGGGCGGGGGCCAAGTGACCGACAGGCAGCGGCTGTTCATCGGCGGGGCGTGGGTAGAGCCGGACGGCGGGCACTACGAGGTGATCGACCCGGCGACGGAAGGTGTGGTCGGGTGGGCGCCGGAGGCCTCGCGGGATCAGGTGCACGCGGCCGCGGCCGCGGCTCGCGCGGCCTTCGAGGCGTGGTCGCGGACCCCGGCCGAGGAGCGCGCCGCCGTCCTGGACCGCACGGCGGAGATCGTCCAGCGGCACTTCGTCCCGTACGCCGACCTCGCCCAGGCCGAGAGCGGCGCGACGACGGGCACCGCGCGCGGGATGCAGGTCGGCGTGGGCGTGGCCCGATTCAAGCGGTACGCGCGCGTGGAGCCCGTCGAGCAGGCCCTGCCCCCGCAGATCAACGAGGCGGGGCCGTTCGGCAGGGCGGCGGTGATGGGCGCGGTCGCCGTACGCCGGGCCGTCGGCGTCGTCACCTGCATCACCTCCTACAACAACCCCTGGGCGAACCCGGCCGGCAAGATCGCGCCCGCCCTGGCCATGGGCAACACCGTCGTCGTCAAGCCGGCCCCGCAGGACCCGCTCTCCGTCTACCGGCTGGCGGAGGCCCTGGAGGCGGCGGGCGCACCGCCGGGTGTCGTGAACGTCGTGAGCGGCTCGCGCGCGGAGGTCGGCGAGGCCGCGGTCGACTCGCCCGACGTCGACATGGTCAGCTTCACCGGGTCGACCGCCGTCGGCCAGCGCATCGCCGAGGTGTGCGGGCGCGGTATGAAACGGCAGTTGATGGAGCTGGGCGGCAAGGGCGCGGCGGTCGTCTTCGACGACGCGGACCTGGCGTCGGCGGTGTCCGGCATCGGCACGACGTTCTCCTTCTACAGCGGCCAGATCTGCACGGCACCGACGCGGGTGCTGGTGCAGCGGGGGGTGCACGACCGGTTGGTCGCGCAACTGGCCGCGTACGCGGGCCATGTGAAGGTCGGAGACCCGCGCGAGCAGGGCACGGTCGTCGGCCCGGTCATCTCGGCGGCGCACCGGGACCGCGTGGAGTCGTACGTCGAACTGGGTCGGAAGGAGGGCGCGTGCGTGGTCGCGGGCGGCGAACGACCGCCGTACGACCGCGGGTTCTACGTCGCTCCGACCCTCCTCGCCGACTGCACTCCCGACATGCGGGTGGTGCGGGAGGAGATCTTCGGCCCGGTGGTGGTCGTGGTCCCCTTCGACGACGAGGAGGAGGCCATCACCCTCGCCAACGACAGTGACTACGGCCTCATCGACTACGTCTGGTCCGGCGACGTGGCCCGCGCCTTCCGCGTCGCCCACCGCCTGCGCGCCGGAGGCGTCGGTGTCAACACGGTCGGCCGGAACATGGAGGCGCCGTTCGGCGGCTTCAAGAAGAGCGGGGTGGGGCGCGACGTGGGGTCGTACGCGCTGCACGCGTACAGCGAGGTGCAGGCGATCGTGTGGCCGGGGTGAGTGATCGCATGCTCTCGTGGGCGAGGCCGCGCACCCTCAGTCCGCCAGCTCCACCCGCACCGTCAGCAGCTGCGTGCCCAGTGCGCGTACCGCCGTGCTGTTCAGGCGGGGCAGGGTCCTCAGGCGGGCTCGGGGGTCGTCCTCCGGCATGAGGTGGGCGGTGCCCGGGTGCCAGCGGCCTCTGATGCGGACGCGGACGGCCGGGTTCGCCTTGATGTTCCGTACGTACTGGGACTTCTCGCCGTACTCCGAGACCAGCCAGAAGGTGTCGCCGGTCCGGCGCCCGCCGACCGGGGTCTGGCGGGGGAGGCCGGAGGTGCGGCCCGTGGTCTCCAGGACGGTCTGGAGGGGCAGGCGGCGCAGCAGCGGGTTGCCGACGCGCCGCTGGAACGACGTCACGGTCCGGTGCTTGAGGTCGGCGTAGCGGGGCATCGTCCTGGGCTCCCTTCCTCGGGCCGGATCACTTCGATCCGGCGCGAGGTCAGACTATTTCGCCTCCGTGCTCACCGTTTCAGCGGTGTCCCAGGAAGATCGGGTTCGTGAACGCCGCCAGGGCTCCGGGCAGCGGGGCCACGGCCGCCTCGTGGCGGAGTTCTGCCCGGACGTACGCCGCGTACTGCGCCGTCGTATGCCATTCCACCGTCGCGGCGCCGGAGACCGGGATGACCGCGCTGGTGAGCAGGACGCCCTGGTCGGTGACGAAGCGGGCCGTGCAGCGCGGGGCGCCGGTGACGTCCAGGCGGACCGTGACGGGCGCGTCGGGTGCCACCTCCAACCGCCCGCCGATGCCCGCGTGTTCGCCCTTCGGGCCCGCCGCCGAGAAGTCGAGCGAGATGAGCTTGGACTCGGCCACGTAGGAGCGGCCCGCGCGGATGCCGTCCTGGACGGCCTCGCGGGTCAGGTCGTCGGCGAGGACCACCGTCTGCGGGGAGCCGACCGGGTCGGGGTCGCGGTGGGCGTCGCTGTTGCCCATCGCCGGGATCCAGTCGTGACCGGCGCGCACGGAGGCGACGAGCATGCTGTCCCAGTCGGCGAGGGCCACCTCGTCGTCCGGCGTGTACGGGCCGTTCCACACCTCGATCGCGTCCGCCTCGCCGAAGCCGAACTTCCAGTTGCAGCCGACGCAGGTGGCGTGCGGATGGGCGGGGACGACCAGGCCCCCGGCGCGGCGGATCCGGCGGGCGTAGTGGCCGAAGCGGTTGTCGCGGGCCCGGTAGCGCCAGTCGACGAAGGTGCCGGGGTCGGTGCCGAGGGCCACCACGTGGCCGTTGCGGGTCGTGACCTCCTCGCCCAGCATGATCAAGAGGTCGTCGCCCGCCTGGTCCGCCCAATGGGGGTGCGCGGAGTGGGTGTTGTGCTCGGAGGTGTTGATGAAGTCCAGGCCGGCGGCGCGGGCGAGGGCGGCGATCTCGGCCGGGGTGCGGCGGCCGTCCGAGTACCAGGAGTGCAGGTGGCAGTCGCCCCGGTACCAGGCCCGGCCCCGGCCCTTCGCGCGCTCGGGCGGGTACACCGGTCGCGGAGTCTCGCCCGGTTCGCCGTACGTCAGCGTGATCGTGATCTCGTACGGCAGTCCCTGCGGCGCCACCGTGTAGGGGCCGAGGGCGATGTGCCACGTGCCCGGGTGCACCGGGCCCGGGATGTAGCCGGGCGTCGCGTCGTCCGCCCGGACGAAGAACTCCGTGCGGGCCCCGCCCGACCAGCCGCGGAAGCCCGCGCCGCCCAGCTCGGTGCCGCGCTCGTCGAAGAGGCCGATGTCGAGGGCGTTGCCCGCGGTGCCGGCCGGCACGGACGGCTTCTCGTAGGTGTACGCGACGTGCAACTCCCGGACCCCGTGCGGGACTTCGAGAGGCACGTACACGAAGTCCGGCGAGCCGGTGGGCAGCGTGCCGCGCACCGTCTTCGTCTCCGGGTCCTGTCCGGCTGCCGCTGAAGCGAAGGTCACGCTTCCCAACGTAAGCGCGGCGGCGGCTCCCGTCACGAACAGCGCGCGTCTCGCGATGCCCGTGCCGTCACTTGTCTCGATTCCCGTGCCGTGGTCGTCCTCGCACATGCTGCTGCTCCCAGGTGTCGTGAGGGACATGGGTGGTGCAGGGGTCGTACTGGACCCTGGTATTCAGCCGTGAACAGCGGTGCAAGGAAAGGGGGTTGATGGGTTTCGACTTGGCGGCGGCGATGCTAGGAAGTGCGCATGCGGCCTCTGCGGATCGCCACGACGATCTTCCTCACCGATGAGACGATCACCCCGACCCGGCTGGCCCGGGAGCTGGAGCAGCGCGGTTTCGCCGGGCTGTACCTCCCCGAGCACACGCACATCCCCGTCGAGCGGACGACGCCGTACCCGGTGGGCGGGGAACTGCCACCCGAGTACGGCCGCACCCTCGACCCGTTCGTCGCGCTCGGCCAGGCGGCCGCGGTGACGGAGCGCCTGCGCCTGGGCACCGGCATCACGCTCGTCGCGCAGCACGACCCCATCGTGCTGGCCAAGCAGGCCGCGACCCTCGACCACCTCTCCGGCGGCCGCTTCACGCTCGGCATCGGCTTCGGCTGGAACGTGGAGGAGGCCGCCGACCACGGCGTCGACTGGCGTACGCGGCGGGAGCTGGGCCGGGACCGGATGGCGCTGATGCGGGCGCTGTGGGCGGAGCGGCCGACGGCGTACGAGGGCCGGTTCGGGTCGGTCCGGGCCAGCCACGCCCACCCCAAACCTGTGCAGAAGCCGCGCGGGCCGGTGGTCGGGCCGCGCACGCTCGTCGGGGGCGCGGCAGGGCCGAAACTGTTCGCACACATCAGCGAGTACGCGGACGGTTGGATGCCGATCGGCGGGCGCGGCCTCGCCGAGTCGATCCCCGTGCTGCGCGCCGCCTGGACCGACGCGGGCCGGGATCCCGCGGATCTCCAGGTCGTCCCGTCCGCCGTCCTGCCCACCCCGGGCAAGCTCGCGCACTACGCGGAGCTGGGCATAGAGGAGGTGGTGCTGCAACTGCCGCCGGGCGACGAGGGGGACGTACTGCGGGTGCTGGACGAGTACGAGCGGTACCTGACCGGTGCCGGAACCGGTACCGATGGCGCCACCAGGGCCGATTCCAGTGCCACCGTGTAACGACCTGCGGTCGGGGATGAATCCGGCCGCCCTTTTCTGTGCTGATCAGCCCGATCGTATGCTCGAAGGATGACGACTCCCGCGGCCTCCGGAACCGGCTCGACGAACGGCCCGACGAACGGCCGGGCGAACGGCCCGACCGAGAACTCCATGCGTCGCGCTCTCAAACGCGCCCGGGACGGCGTCGCCCTCGATGTCGCGGAGGCGGCGGTGCTGCTCCAGGCACGCGGCGGGGACCTGGAGGACCTGGCCGCGTCCGCCGCCCGGGTGCGGGACGCGGGCCTGGCGGCGGCGGGCCGCCCCGGCGTCATCACGTACTCGAAGAGCGTGTTCATCCCGCTCACCCGGCTGTGCCGGGACAAGTGCCACTACTGCACCTTCGTCACGGTCCCCGGCAAGCTGCGACGGGCCGGCCACGGGATGTTCATGTCCCCGGACGAGGTCCTGGACATCGCCCGGGGGGGCGCGGCCCTCGGCTGCAAGGAAGCCCTGATCACCCTCGGCGACAAGCCCGAGGACCGCTGGCCGGAGGCGCGCGAGTGGCTCGACGCGCACGGCTACGACGACACGATCGCGTACGTACGGGCGATCTCGATCCGCATCCTGGAGGAGACGGGCCTGCTGCCCCACCTCAACCCCGGGGTGATGTCCTGGACGGACTTCCAGCGGCTCAAGCCCGTCGCCCCGTCCATGGGCATGATGCTGGAGACGACCGCGACGCGGCTGTGGTCCGAGCCGGGCGGCCCGCACTTCGGTTCCCCGGACAAGGAGCCCGCCGTACGGCTGCGGGTGCTGGAGGACGCGGGCCGCTCGTCGGTGCCCTTCACCAGCGGCCTGCTGATCGGCATCGGTGAGACGTACGAGGAGCGGGCCGAGTCCCTTTTCGCGCTGCGCAAGGTCTCCCGGGCGTATCACGGCATCCAGGAGCTGATCATCCAGAACTTCCGTGCCAAGCCGGACACGGCGATGCGCGGTATGCCGGACGCGGAGCTGGACGAGCTGATCGCCACTGTGGCCGTCGCCCGGCACATCATGGGCCCGGCGGCCTGTCTCCAGGCGCCGCCGAACCTGGTGGCCGGCGAGTACGGACGGCTGATCGGCGCGGGGATCGACGACTGGGGCGGGGTGTCCCCGCTGACCATCGACCACGTCAACCCCGAGCGCCCGTGGCCGCAGATCGAGGAGCTGGCCGTTCACTCGGCGTCCGCGGGCTTCGAGCTGCGCGAACGGCTCTGCGTCTACCCCGAGTTCGTGCAGCGCGGCGAACCCTGGCTGGACCCGCGGCTGCTGCCGCACGTACGGGCGCTGGCGGATCCGGAGACCGGGCTGGCGCTGCCCGACGCCGTGGTCGAGGGGCATCCGTGGCAGGAACCGGAGGAGGCGTTCACGTCCTCCGGGCGTACCGACCTGCACGCGTCGATCGACACCGAGGGCCGCACCGGCGACCGCCGGGACGACTTCGACCTGGTCTACGGCGACTGGGACGCGCTGCGCGAGGCGGCGGCGCCCGGGATGGTGCCGGAGCGCATCGACACGGACGTGCGCGCGGCGCTCGCGACGGCCGCCGACGACCCGACGAAGCTGACCGACGCCGAGGCGCTCGCCCTGCTGCACGCGGACGGCCCGGCGCTGGACGCGCTGTGCCGCATCGCGGACGACGTCCGCCGGGCGGCGGTCGGTGACGACGTCACGTACATCGTCACGCGGAACATCAACTTCACCAACGTCTGCTACACCGGCTGCCGTTTCTGCGCCTTCGCGCAGCGCCGCACGGACGCGGACGCCTACACGCTCTCCCTGGAGCAGGTCGCCGACCGGGCCCAACAGGCCTGGGACGTCGGGGCGGTCGAGGTCTGCATGCAGGGCGGCATCCACCCGGACCTGCCGGGGACGGCGTACTTCGACATCGCGAAGGCGGTCAAGGAGCGCGTCCCCGGGATGCACGTGCACGCCTTTTCTCCGATGGAGGTGGTGAACGGCGCGACCCGCACCGGGCTGTCGATCCGCGAGTGGCTGACGGCGGCGAAGGAGGCGGGCCTCGACACCATCCCCGGCACGGCGGCGGAGATCCTCGACGACGAGGTCCGCTGGGTCCTGACGAAGGGCAAGCTCCCCACGGCGACATGGATCGAGGTGGTGACCACGGCCCACGAGCTGGGCATCCGCTCCTCCTCCACGATGATGTACGGCCATGTGGACCAGCCCCGCCACTGGCTCGGCCACTTCCGCACGCTCTCCCGCATCCAGCAACAGACCGGCGGCTTCACGGAGTTCGTCACCCTCCCCTTCATCCACACCAACGCCCCCGTCTACCTGGCCGGCATCTCCCGCCCGGGCCCGACGACCCGCGACAACCGCGCGGTGATGGCGATGGCCCGTCTCCTGCTCCACCCGCACATCCCCAACATCCAGACCAGCTGGGTGAAACTGGGTACGGAGGGCGCCGCCGAGATGCTCCGCTCCGGTGCGAACGACCTCGGCGGCACGCTGATGGAGGAGACCATCTCCCGTATGGCCGGGTCGAGTTACGGCTCGTACAAGTCCGTCAAGGAACTGATCGCGGTGGCGGAGGCGGCGGGCCGTCCGGCGAAGCCGCGCACCACGCTGTACGGGGAGGTCCCGGAGGAACGGCAGCGGGCGGCGGAGGCTTCGGACGGGCATCTGCCGGAGCTGCTGCCGGTGCTGGACTGACAACCGAACGAGACTGAGGGGAGAGATCACGGTGGCGTCCCGTCGACTTCCCCCTTGGACGTGGGTCACGGCGCTCACCGCCGCGGCGGTGGCGGTGGTCGCCTTCCTGGCCGTACAGGCGGACCGGGGCCCGCACCCGACGGCGGCGGACGGGGTCACGGCGTCTCCCTCGGCCCCTGCCACCCCCACGCCCGAGTCCACCGCCGTACCGGACGGCTCGGGCACCGGCCGGCGCATCGTGTACTCACTCGGCGAGCGGCGGGTGTGGCTGATCGACGCGAGCGACCAGCCACGCCGCACGTTCACGGTGTGGCCCGGCACGGTGAGCCCGGGCCCCGGTTCCTACACGGTCGAGTCCCGCAAGGACGCCACGACGGGCTACGACGGCGTGAGCATCGAGCACATCGTGTACTTCGCCGCCGACTCCGGCGTCTCCATAGCCTTCTCCAACGCCGTCGACGGCTCCTCGCCCCCGCCCGCCTCGGGAGCCCGCACGGGCGGCATCCGCGTGCACAAGGCCGACGGGGTGGCACTGTGGGCGTTCGGCACGGCGGGGACGCCGGTGCGGGTGATCAAGTAGTCGACTTGCGACCGGAGTTGCCGGGCTCCCCGAACGGCAGGTGTACGACGAGCAGTGCGAACCCGCTGAGTACGAGCACCCGGGTTGCCGCGTCCAGACCGTTCCAGGTCTTCGACTGCCACATGGAGAACCACTCCCCGCCGATGGCGATGAACCCGGCGCCGAAGAGCAGCATGAGCATGAGCAGGCCGTAGGTGGACAGTTGGCGGGCGCGGGCGTAGCTGCGGCGTGCCCAGAACCACGTACCCGCGATGAGGACGAGCGCGGCGACGGTCTCCCAGACGATGATCGCGATGTACGCGGCGTCCTGAAGTCCGGTGCTCGTGATGGCTCTCCACATCAGGTCGTCGTCCTTGAACGTGGTGTCCATGGCCAGAACATGGCGGACGAACTGCTGGTTGGTGCCGAAGTCGGTGATGTTGCCGAAGGCGACGAGGGCGATGTAGAGGGCGACGGTGGCGGTGAGAAGGGTGGCGGCGAGGGGGGCGGCGGAGAGGGGGAGGACGCGTGGGGCGTCAGAGGATTTTGGGGCGGAAGGGGTTTTAGAAGCCATGGGGGGTTCCTTCCCTGCGCCAGCCCGTGCGGGGTAGGCGGATTCGGCCAGAATGGCGGCGAGTGAGGCTTGAAAGGGGTCGGTCGTCGTGATCGGGCGCTCTGTCATGAGTAGGAGAACTCATGACCTGGGGCCCGTGGTGCGGGGAAGATCCTGGCATGACGATGATCAGGACGTCCCGGGTGCCGGTCGGGATGCTGCTGCCGGTGGCCGCGCTGGCCATGTTCGCGGTGGGATGCGGCACGGAGCAGTCGGCCGCCGACGCGTACCGCAGTACGCACCCGACGCCGACCGGGATATCGCAGGCGCCCGTGCCGTCGGACACGCCCTGCCCCGGGGAGACGGCCCCGCCGACACCCACGCCCAGCCCGTCCCTCCCGACCCCGACGCGCTCTCCCGACGCGTCGGGCCCGGCCGTGCCGATCCCCGACCACTACGCCGAGAACCACGGCTTCATGGTCCCCTTCCCGCTGCACGGGCAGGCCCGCTGCGACGGACTCAAGGACGCCGAGCGCATCAGGGTCGCGCTCGAACCCCTGCGCACGCGCGGTGACTTCACGGCGGCACACACCATCCGCGCGCTCACCGGTCTCGGCTACGCCGCCGGCCAGGTGGAGGTGACCCAGTCCGGCGACGTCGGCGTGATCTTCCTCGTCGACGCCTCCACGAAGTCCTCCACGATGTGCCTGGAGGGCTCCATGAGCCGCGAGGCCACCAAGACGGACACCTTCGGCGGCTACCCCGACCACACCGGCTGCGACCAGCCGAGCGGCGGCCACTGACACCCTCTGCCAGACTTCCGCATGGACCGGTTTACGGGGGTGAGGCGGATGAGGCCGACGCGGCCGTCGATGCAGCAGCTGATCGCACAGCGCAGGCGGGCCGGTTTCGTGGGCCGCGGCACCGAACGCGCCGCGTTCCGCACGAACTTCGACATCCCGCCGGAGGACGAACGCCACCGTTTCCTCTTCCACGTCCACGGCAACGCGGGAGTCGGAAAGACCTTCCTGGTACGGGAGTTGGAGCACATCGCCCGCGAGCGCGGGGCGCTGACGGCGTACGTCGACGAGAGCGTCGGCAGCGTGCCGGAGGCGATGGCGGCGATCAGCCGTCAATTCGCGGGCCAGGGGCACCGGTTCAAGGAACTGGACCGCCTGCTCGCCGCACACCGGGAACGGCGCCACGAGGCCGAGGCGGCGGCGATCGCCACGCCGGAACCGTCGCAGGAGCCGGACGGGCCTTCGGCGGGCAGTACGGCGGTGGCGCGGGCCGGGCTGGTGGGGCTGGGCATGGTGCCGGTGGTCGGCGCCTTCGCCGGCGCCCTGGACGCCGGTCAACTCGCCCAGGGCGCCGATCGGTTGCGGACCGGGATCAGCGCGCGGTTCCGCAACCAGGAGGACCGGCAACTGGTGCTGTCACCGGAGCGCGTGCTCACCCCGGTGCTGCTCGCCGAACTGTCCGACGCCGCGCTCGCCGCACCCTGGATCGTCCTGTTCTTCGACACGTACGAGCGCACGGGACCGTTCCTGGACGCCTGGCTCCACGAGGTCATGACCGTCGTCGACCGACATGGCGAACTCCCCGCCAACGTGATCGTGGTGACCGCCGGCCAGCACCGCCTGGACACCGCCCGCTGGGGCGGATTCGCGGACTTCGTCGCGGACGTCCCGCTGACACCGTTCACGGAGGCGGAGGCGCGGGGGCTGCTCGCGGACCGTGGGGTGGTGGCGGAGCCGGTCGTCGAGGAGGTGCTCCGGCTGACGGGCGGGCTGCCGGTACTGGTGTCGACGCTGGCCGAGGCCCGGCCGGCCGACCCGGACGACGTGGGCGATCCGAGTACGACGGCCGTCGAGCGGTTTCTGAAGTGGGAACAGGACCCGGTGCGCAGGGCGGTGGCGCTGGCCTGCGCGCTGCCCCGGCGACTCGACGCGGATGTGTTCCGGGCGGCGGTGGAGTGCTCGCAGGACGACACCGAGGCGCTGTTCGCCTGGCTGCGGGGGCTGCCGTTCGTCAGCGACCGAGGGGACCGGGTGCAGTACCACGACGTCGTACGGGCGCCGATGCTGCGGTTGCAGCGGCTGCGGTCGCCGCGGGGGTGGGCCGATCGGCAGCGGCGGCTGGCGGGGGTGTTCGCACGCTGGCGGACGGAGGCCGAGGACGGGCGTTCGTCCATCGAGTTGTGGGCGGACGAGGGGTGGCGGGAACTGCGCCTGGCGGAGACCTATCACTTGTTGTGCGCGGGAGCGCGGGGCATGTTTCAGGAGGTGCTCGGGGATTTCGTCCTGGCGTGCGACGTCGGGGAGATCGCCGCCCGCCGGTGGGCGCGGGCCTTGGCCGACGCGGGCCAGGACGCCGACGCGGAGGGTGCGGCCCGCTGGGGGAAGGAACTGACCCGGGCGCTCGACTCCGGTGGCATGGCGGCCGCCCTAGGACTGGTGGTGCACCGGGCGGGGTTCAACGATGTGGCTCAGGCGTTCGCCCGGACGATGCGGGGCCGGGAGCTGCAGCGCAGCGGTGCGTACGAGGAGGCGCTGGCCGAATTCGACCGGGCCCTCGAGCTGAACAGCGGGCTGGTGGTGGCTTACGTCGGCCGGGCCATGACCCGCGGCGACCTGGATGCCTACGAGGAGGCGATCGCCGACCTGGACCGGGCCGTCGAACTGGAGCCGGAGCGCGCCATGGCCCACTCCACGAGGGGCGAGTACCACCGCATTCAGCGGCGCTACGACGAGTCGATCAGGGACCTGGACGAGGCGATCCGGCTGGACGGCACGGACAACTTCGCCTGGGCCTCCCGGGGTGCCGCCCATGCCGCCCGCGGAGAATTCGACGCGGCCGTGGCGGATCTGGACCGGGCGCTGGAGCTGAAGCCGGAGTACCCGTGGGCATTGGTGCGCCGGGCCCAGGCATGGCGTGGGCTGGGCGATCCCGTACGGCAACTGGCCGACCTGGACCGGGCCCTCGCCCTGCAGCCCGACTGGGCCTGGACCGCATGTGAGCGCGCGGACCTGCTCCGCGTCGCGGGCCGCCACGAAGAAGCCCTGGTCGACTACGACCGGGCCATCGAACTCGACGACGAGTACGCGTCGGCGTACGCGAGCCGTGGTGCCTGCCGACGCCTGGTGGGGCGCCGCACCGAGGCACTCGCCGACCTGGACCGTGCCGTGGAGCTCAACCCGGACTACGCCTGGGCGCTGAGCCAGCGGGCGTTGGTGCACTGTGAACTGGGTTCCTACGAACGGGCGTTGGCGGATCTCGACCGCCGTCTCGCGCTCACCGGGTCCGCCCCCGTGGCCGAGGTCGAGCTCGCCCCACTGGCCGAAGCTCTCCAGCGAGCCCCCGCCACCGACCGCACGCTCCTCGCCCCGCTCCTCGCCCTGCTCACCTCGGCGAGATCCACTCGATCCGGGAGCCGGCCGGAGGAATAGGCCGGGCGATCGCGCCGATAAGCGACCACTCGTGACCACTCCGGCCACATTCCGCATACCGATCCGCCCCCTCAACCGACCGTTCCCGTTCGATTACAGTGCTGGGCGTCGGACATGCGGGCGGTTCCTGGGGAGGTCTCGGTGGGTGTGGCAGCCGGTGCTGTCTGGGGCCGTGCCGAGCAGCAGGACTTTCGTAGTCGGGTGCGCGGCACCTTGCTGGGGGCGGCCGTCGGGGATGCGCTCGGGGCGCCGGTCGACGGGCTGAGCCTGGAGGAGATCCGGGAGGCCCACGGGGTCGAGGGGCTCACCGATCTCGCGTTCGGGCATGGCAGGCGTGGTGCCGTCACGTATCTCACGCAGCTGACCCTGTTCACCCTGGACGGGCTGATCCGTGCCCAGGTGCGCCGCGACACCGGCGCCTGGCATCCGCCGACCGATCTGCACCGGGCCTACCGCCGCTGGGCCGCGACCCAGAGCGACTGGGGGCCCGACGAGCGGCGCAAGGAAGACGGGTGGCTCGCGCGGGAGGAGTGGCTGTACGCGCGGCGGGATCCGGCGCGCTCGCTGCTGCTCGGGTTCGGCGACGAGACCATGGGGACGCTGGACGCGCCCAAGAACCCGGGGGAGCCGGGGCCCGAGGCCGCCGCGCGGTCCGCGCCGTTCGGGCTGCTCGTCGGGTGGGAGCCGCAGCTCGTGGTGCAGCTCGCCGTCGAGTGCGCCGCGCAGACGCACGGGGACCCCACCGCCTACCTGTCCGCGGGGGCGTACGCCGTCATCGTGCACGGGCTCGCCCGCGGCGAGAGCCTCGACGCCGCCGTGCAGCGCGCGCTGTCGCTGCTGACCGCGCGGCCCGGACAGCAGCCGGTCACGGACGCGCTCCAGCACGCGCTGGGGGCCGTACGGCAGGGGATGCCGACGCCGGGGCGGGTGGAGGAGCTCGCCGGGGACGGTACGGCGGAGGGGCTGCTGGCGGTTGCCGTGTACTGCGCGCTGGTGGGGGAGGACGTACGGCACGGGTTGTGTCTGGCCGTGAACCACGGAGGGCCCTCGGGCGCGGCCGGGGCGATGACCGGCGGGCTGCTCGGGGCGCTGCACGGCGAGACGGCCCTGCCGCCGGCCTGGCTGGCCGAGCTGGAGGGCCGTCCCACGATGCTCGTCCTGGCGGACGACTTCGCGATGGAGATGACGCAGGGGCCTGCGTTGCACGGGCCCGCGGGGTCCTCGCCGGGGTGGCTGGCGCGGTACCCGCGGGGCTAGCCCCGCAGAGGCGGGCGCTACTCCTTCAAGGGGGCTCCCACCGCCCCGTCCGTCGCGCCGGCCGGTTCCGGGATCTCCAGCACCATCGCCGCCGCCCCGTCGTCATCCGTGTTGATCTTCTCGATGATCGCGTCCCGCTCCGGGGTGTCCTCGGGCCGCAGGAGGCCGATGAGGATGTACAGGACGAGGGAGACGGCCATCGGGAGGGAGACCTGGTACTCCAGCTTCACGTCCGTGCGCTGGGAGAAGTCCAGGTGGTAGTTGACGAAGAAGAAGGCGAGGAGGCCGCAGGCCCAGCTGGTGAGGGCCGCCGTCGGGCCGGACTTACGGAACGGGCGGAGCAGGCCCAGGATGAACGGGATCGCGATCGGGCCCATCAGACCCGCCACCCACTTGATGACGACCGTGATGATGTCCTTGAAGGTGGGGGAGTTGACCTGGGTGGCCACCGCCATGGAGAAGCCGAGGAAGGCGACGGTCGTCACGCGGCCGGCGATCAGGCCCGCCCGGCTGTCCCACGCCCGCGCCGCCTTCGACAGCACCGGCGCCACGTCACGCGTGAACACCGCCGCGATCGCGTTGGCGTCGGAGGAGCACATGGCCATCGTGTGCGAGAAGAAGCCGACGACCACCAGGCCCAGCAGGCCGTGCGGGAGCAGCTGGTCGGCCATCAGCCCGTACGCGTCCGACCCGTCGGGCTTCTTCGCCGTCACGAGCAGCGGCGCCAGCCACATCGGGATGAAGAGGATCACCGGCCACACGAACCACAGCGCGGCGGACAGGAAGGCGGACCGCGTGGCCTGCTTCGCGTCGCCCGTCGCCATGTAGCGCTGCGCCTGGTTCCACATGCCGCCGTTGTACTCGAAGAGCTTGATGAAGAGGTAGGCGATGAAGAAGACCGTGAGGTACGGGCCCGCGAAGCCGTTCGCGTGACCGTGCAGCTTCGGTGAGTCGAGCGCCTTGGACAGGCCGCCCTGGTCGGAGATCTTGTTCAGCGCGATGATCAGCATGGAGAGGCCGGCGAGCAACTGGATGACGAACTGGCCGAGTTCGGTCAGTGCGTCCGCCCACAGGCCGCCGATCGTGCAGTAGACCGCCGTGATGCCACCGGTGATGATGATGCCCTGGGTGAGCGTGACGCCGGTGAAGACGCTCAACAGGGTCGCGATCGCGGCCCACTTGGCGCCTACGTCCACGATCTTCAGCAGGATGCCCGACCACGCGAGCGCCTGTTGCGTGGGCACGTTGTAGCGGTCCTTCAGGTACTCCAGCGGGGAGGCCACATGGAGCCGGGAGCGCAGTCGGTTGAGCCTCGGTGCGAACAACTTCGCGCCGATCGCGACGCCGATGGCGATGGGGAGCGCCCAGGTGACGTACGACGTGATGCCGTAGGTGTACGCGATGCCGGCGTACCCGGTGAACATCACCGCGCTGTATCCCGACATGTGGTGCGAGATGCCGGACAGCCACCAGGGCATCTTGCCGCCCGCGGTGAAGAAGTCGCTGACGCTTTCCACACGCTTGTGGGACCAGAAGCCGATCGCGGTCATGACGCCGAAGTACGCGACCAGGACGGCCCAGTCGAGACCGTTCATGTGCCCCCTTCCAGGGTCCGCCTTGTGAACTCCGCCCAGCAGGCTGGCACTTCGCCTGAGCGGGGTAAGGGCGAGGAAGGCCGCGAAGTGCCCGCTCATCGTGAGTTCGCCAGCACGGCGGCAACAAGGAGCCGTATGGTCAAGAGGGGGTAAAATCGTTCTGGTTGCTGACCTTGGTTCAGCTACATGAACGAAGCTGAAGGGGTGAAGCGTTCGAAACGGCTCCTTCCGGGCGGTGCTGCGGGCCCGCGCGAGCCGAGCTGCGGGCTATCGCATCAACTCCCCCGCGTTCACCAGCAGGGACTGGCCCGTGATCGCCCGCGCCCGGTCGGACGCCAGGAAGACCGCGGCGTCCGCCACGTCCCCGTCCGTGGCCAGGTCGGGCAGCGCCATCCGCTCGGTGAGCCGGTGCAGTACGTCCGCCTCCGGTACGCCCTCGGTGTGTGCGGTGAACTGGACGAACGCCTGGACCGGCGGCCCCCACATCCAGCCCGGGAGCACGGTGTTGACGCGGATGCGATGCGGACCGAGTTCCCGGGCGAGGGAGTACATCGCGCTGGTCAGAGCGCCCTTCGAGGCCGCGTACGCCGCCTGTCGCACCTGCGTCGGGGCGGCCACCGACGACTGCGTGCCGATGATGACGACCGAGCCGCCGGCCGCCTTCAGTCCGGGCAGGCAGGCGCGGGTCATCCGCAGCGTGCCGAGCAGGTTGACATCGAGGACCTGCTGCCAGGACGCGAAGTCGGCGTCCTCCAGACCGCCGAAGTAGCTGTCCCAGGCGGCGACATGGACCACGGCGTCGAGCCGCCCGAACCGCTCCGTCGCTAGCGCGGCCAGCGCCCCGCACTGCTCCTCGTCGGTGATGTCCGTGGCCCGGTACGCCGTGTGCGCGCCGTCCGGGTCGAGCTCGGCGGCGGCCTTGGCCAGGTTCGCCTCCGTGCGCGCGCCGAGCACGGCGTTGCCGCCGTCGCGCACCACGGCCGCCGCGACCTGGTGACCGAGCCCGGCGCCGACCCCCGACACGACGACGGTCTTCCCCGCGAGCAGTGACGACATCAGCAGCCTCCCCAGATCTGGCGCATTGTCTGACGGGGCGTCAGAGTATGGGCGACCGGCAGAGGAAGGAAGGGGAGCGTCATGGGTGAAGAGACGCGCAGTGAGACGTACGCCGAGTTGGCCGCCGTAGGCCCGTACGGCGTCCATCCCGGGCATGCCCTGATCACCATGGTCGAACCGCACCCGGGCCACGAGTACGCGTACAACCGCTGGTACGAGGACGACCACTACTACGCCGGTGCGATGGCGATGCCCTGGATGTACGCCGGGCGCCGCTGGGTGGCGACCCGCGACCTCCAACTCCTGCGCTATCCCGAGAAGTCGGCGGTCGCCCAGCCCGTCACCGCGGGCTGCTACATCTCCACGTACTGGGTCACCGAGGGCCGTTACGACGACCACATGAAGTGGACCGTCGGGATCAACAAGCGGCTCAACCGCGACGGCCGGGTCTACCAGGACCGTACGCACGTCTTCACGGCGTTCCAGGACCACGCGGCGACGGTGTACCGCGACGGTGCGGCCGGGCCCCGCGACTTCCACGCCCTCGACCACCCGTACGCGGGCCTGGTGGTGGAGGTGATCGACGCCGAATCGGCCGAGCAGCGGGCGCAGTTGCTGGAGTGGCTGAGGTCCCGCCATCTGCCCAAGCGCCTGGCCGGTTCCCCGGCCGCCATGGTCACGCTCTTCCGCCCGACCCCGCTGCCCGGCGACCGCATGACCTACGTCAAGCAGGTCGAGGGCGTCGACACCCGCCTGACCCTGCTGTGGTTCCTGGAGGCGGACCCCCGGGAGTGCTGGGAGAACTACTTCACGGACCTCGATGCGGCGGTGACCGAAGGGGGCCTGGGCAAGGTGGAGTTGGTGGCACCGTTCATTCCCACGGTGCCGGGGACGGACAGGTATGTGGATCGCTTGCGCTGAGAAGGGTTGAGAAGGGCTGAGGACAGGGGAAAGCCCCCTCGGCCGGGACGGCGGGCCAGTCGAGAGGGCTCTGTCGGTGACTCAGTGAGTGACTTGATGAGTGACTCAGTGAGTCTTGTGAAACTGTTGGTGGTCATGGGTCACGCGAGGTCGAATGCTCCCCGGCCGACCTCGGCCACGAAGGCGTTCCACGAGTCCGCGGGGAACGCCAGCGTGGGCCCCTGGGGGACTTTGGAGTCCCGTACGGCCAGCGCCGAGAGAACCGGCGACTTGACTTCGACGCACGCACCATTGCCAGCGGAATACGAGGACTTCGTCCACATTTCCGTGGCACCCTGAAGAATTGCCATTTTTGCTCCGGTAGCCAGTTGTCGAGTTTTCGTTGCTGTCACCGGACCTTGGGTTCCAACCGGAACCCAAGGTTCGGTTTTCGCCAACCTTGTTGCTTGGTGGCGTGATCGACGCTACTCGCCAACATCGGTGTGCGATGCGGCTATTCACTCGACTGGATGGCATATTCCATAGGGACTTACGCTTTGGCGCACCGAAGGTGTATCGTGCGGCTCTTTCGTCCCGAGGGGCTCCTGGGGCGGAGTTCCGGGAGTCTCAGCGGGCGTACTCCTTCGCGATGTCCGCGATGAACTGACGTGATTGATCCACATTCAGGGCCTGCGCCCTGAGGTGTTCGTACATCACGCTGTATTTCTGGACATCGGCCGCTTTCTCCAGATAGAGATCGCTGGTGACGCCCTCGATGTAGACCACGCTGGAATCCGCCGCGTCGGGGAACTCCAGGATCGCGTACTGGCCGTTGAGCCCGGGGTGCGCCCCCACCTCGTACGGCAGCACCTGCACGGTGATGTGCGGGAGCTGGGACATCTCGGCGAGGTGCTCCAGCTGTTCGCGCATCACGAGGCGGCTGCCGACGACCCGGTGCAGGGATGCCTCGTCCAGTACGGCCCACAGCCGCAGCGGGGATTCCTCGGCGGAGACACGTTCCTGCCGGCGCAGCCGGACCTGGACGCGCTTCTCGATGTCGGCCGTCGACGTCTCGGGCAGCGCGCCCTGGATGAGCGCCTCGGCGTACGGGCGGGTCTGGAGCAGACCGGGGATGATCTGCGGCTCGTACGCCCGCAGGGACGCCGCGTCGGTCTCCAGGCCGATGTAGACGCTGTACGGGATGTCGCCGAAGGAGTGCCACCAGCCCTGCTGGCGGGAGTCCTTGGCCATCTGCATGAGCGAGTCGACGATCCGTACGTCCTCGACTTCATAGACCCCGCACAGATCGCGGACGTCGCGCTGGCTGATGCTGCGCCGTCCGTTCTCCAGGCGGCTGATCTTCGACTGCGAGACGAGGAGCCGCTCGGCGACCTCTTCGGCCGTCATGCCCTTGAGCTCGCGGAGCCTGCGCAGTTCCTGGCCCAGCCGACGGCGCCGGACGGTGGGATTTACATTGGACGCCACGGGACGTGCACCTCCGGCTGCGTGCCTGTACATGTGTACGTGCAACTTTGCGTATCTGCTGTTGAGCAGACTGCCACCAAGGTGCTTTCTACCGCTGGAAAACAGCGGATATGCGCTGGACAGGCGCCAGTTCGGGGATCTGGCCGGTATTTGCGCCCGCGCGGGTGCGCACACGAGTGCGCGGCGGGGCGTCTGTGTGGTGCCGGCGCGGTGTCCGTGGGGCGCCTGTGGGCGTCCGTAGATGCGGCCGCGCGGGGCAGCGGGGCCGTGTCGTCGTCCGGACGTACGGCTGTTGCTGCCCCGCGCGAGCCAGCGGCTCCCGAACCGGGTCTTGGGGACTGCGGTGCGGCGCTGATGACGTAACTGGCGGTGCTGGCGGTGCTGGCGGTGCTGTTACTGCGGGTGTTGCGGGTCCTGCCGGCAGCGGCTGCCGTGGTGACTGCGGCTCAGTGAGCCACGGCGCGTGCCATGGATCCGCGGTGCGGTTGCATCGGAACACCCCGGGCCGGTTCCGGTGCGGACCTGACGCCGGCGGTGGCCGGGCGGCCTGCCGGTGCCGGGTTGCGGCGTGGCTGAGCGGCCACACCGTTCTGGACGTCCATGACCGCGTGGGCCACCAGACCGCCCATGGGGTCATGCCTGATCAGGTCCCGCAGCCGGGATCGGGACGAGCGTCCCTCGTTCCCCGGATACAGGTGCTTGCCGAGTCCGACCGCGTGGGCCAGTGCGGCGAGCGCAGCGGTCCGCGGGTCCGGCGGGACGCCGGTGCGGATCGCGTTGTCCAGCCGGGCTCTGATCTCCCGGCTGATCTCCGTGTCCGTCGCTTGGTAGCGAGTCGTCGGCAGCACCCCGCACATCTGGCCGGCCACGGCATGCACCATGCCGCATCTCTCCAGATGAGAGAGGTAGGTCTGGCGCAGCCCCAGCCGGGGTCCGCCAATCCAGTTCACTGCGCGTACGGGTGCTCCGCGTCGGCGAAGCAGTTCCAACGCACAGTCCAGTGTTGGATCTCCAGTCGGCCGTGGTGCCACCACGGCGATACGATCCCCGTCTGGGGCTATCCGTCCGGCCAGCGCCAGCTCCACTAGCTGTGCTCCGGCCAGACCGAGGTCGAGCGACTGCGGCTGTGCGGTGGTACCCGTGGTCGGGTCCAACGCCAGCAGCAGAAGCTCCTCCGGAAGTGTTCTGCGGCTCCTGCCCATCCATGCCTCCCCGCGTGGATGAATGACAGGGTGACCCCTCTCACATCGGTCTGTCGAGGGTGCGTGACCGGAATGTAGTGGAACCGGTAGGTATGTCGTTCTCGTCTACCGCAGGGGTTAAGCCCGCACACAGGACACTGGTACATGGTTCGGACAGCGCGTCCGGGCGGCGTAACACGGGTTTTTACGGGTTCATGGTTCGGTTGGGCGCCGGTGGCCGGCGCATGGAGGAGGCATCGGTGGCGGGCGAGTCCCCCGACAGGTCGAAGCAGCACGAGTCGTCGACATCGTCGGCAGAACCGACGTCGGGAACCCCGGTCCCGGTTCCGGGCCCGACCCGGCCCACCGCGTCCGCATCGGCCTCGGCCCCGGTCGACCCCCGCTTGGCGGTGGCCCGCGACATGGCTCCGGTCTCCCGGGTGGACCGGGTCGAACGCGTGGAGGTGGACCGGGCGACGGCCGTCTTCTCGACACGCGCGGTTGCTGCAGCGCAGGGGAAGGGTTCGGGTCCGGATTCCGGCTCGGACGAGGGTGAGGGCTCGGGTTCGGGTTCGGGTTCGGGTTCGGAGGGTTCGCCGGAGGCCGAGGCGGGCGGCAAGAGCGCCGAGGGCGACGCCCGGCTGCGGGCCGCCGTGGCCGCGTGGGTGGCGGTGGCGGACTCGGAGGAGCCTGAGAAGGCCGACTCCGAGACCGGTTCCGGGGACGACGGCGACGACGCGGAGGCCGCTGACGAGGCGGTGAACGCCGACGCCGACGCCGACGTGACGGACGTACAGGCCGCTGACGAGGTCACGCCCGACGCCGAGCCGGCCGATGCGCCGAAGGCTGTCGCGGAGGAGCCCGCCGCCGCTGACACCGAGCCGGACGCGCCCGACTCCGACGAGGCTTCGGACGAGGGCCCCGAGGACGCCGCGAGCCCAGAGGACGCCGCTCCCAAGCCCGCTGCTGACGCCGAGGCGACCGACGAGCCGAAGGCCGAAGCGGCCGACGCCGGGGACGACAAGACCCCTGAGGACGCCACTCCCCACCCTGCCGCCGACCGGCCGACGGCTGTCTTCCAGACCTTGAAGCCTCCGGTCGCGGACAAGCCGGACGCGGACGCGGCCGAGGAGCCGAAGGCCGCTGCGGTGGCCTCCGCCGACGCCGACGCCGAGGGCGACAAGGCCAAGCCCGCTGACCGGCCCGCGGCCAAGCCCGTCGCCGACCGGTCCACGGCCGTCTTCCAGGCCGTGAAGCCCCCGGTCGCGGACAAGCCCGTCGCTGACGCCGACCCGGCCGACAAGCCGAAGGCAGATGCGGACGCCGACGCGGCCGCCCCCGACGACGCCAAGCCCGTCGCCGACCGGCCCACCGCCGACCTCAAGGCCGACGAGCCCCCGGTCTCCGACGAGCCCGCCGACGCCGAACCCGACGCCAAGGACGCCAAGAGCGACAAGAGCGACAAGGCCCCCGAGGACGCCGCCCCCGCCGACAAGCCGAAGGCCGACGCGGACTCGGACGACGACGCCGACGACTCCGCCGCGCCCAAGCCCGCCGTCGACCAGCCCACCGCAGTCTTCAAGGCCATGCGGCCCCCGGCCGTGGACCAGCCCACCACCATGCTCAAGCTGGGCGACGTCAAACCCCCGGCCGACAAGGCCAAGTCGGCCGACAAGCCCAAGCCCACCCAGCCCCCCAAGCCCACCCCCGAACGCGATGCCGAGCGCACCAGCAAGTTCGTCGCGCTGAAGCCGCTCGACGAGCCCGCGCCGACGAAGCCGAAGGCGGCCTCCGAGGGCGGGACGCCGTCGGTGACGGCGACGACCGCGATGCCGCAGGTCGGTCCGGAGCGGACGACGCAGCAGCCGTTGCCGCCGAAGCCGCCGCTGGACCTGCTGGCCGAGCTGACGAACACGCCGCCGCCTCGGCAGACCCCGGTGCGGACGATCGTGCGCCGGGTCAAGATCTGGACCCCGCTGGTCATCCTGCTCGCCGTGATCTTTGCAGTCGCACAGGCTGTACGTCCGCTGCCGGCACCGAGCCTCGCGCTCACCGCCGACGAGACGTACACCTTCGAGGGCGGCAACCTCGGCCTGCCCTGGCCGGGTCAGGGCCAGTCCGCGATCGAGGTCGAGGGAGTCGGCAGCCTCGGTACCGACGGCAAGCAGACGCCCATGCCCATCGCGAGCGTCGCCAAGATCATGACGGCATACGTGATCCTCCAGGAGCACCCGCTCAAGGGGAACGAGAACGGCGAGCAGATCACCGTCGACCAGCAGGCCGAGGACGAGTCGAAGAACGAGGACGAGTCCACGGCGGCCATCACCAAGGGCCAGAAGTTCACCGAGCGGCAGGTGCTCCAGATGCTGATGATCCCGTCCGGGAACAACGCGGCGCGGCTGCTGGCCCGTTGGGACTCCGACAGCGACACCTTCGTCGGCAAGATGAACGCCGCTGCCAAGAAGCTCGGCATGACCAAGACGACTTACACGGATCCGAGCGGTCTTGACAAGACGACCGTGAGCACGGCGACCGACCAGCTCAAGCTGGCGAAGAGCGCCATGCAGGACAAGGTGTTCCGCGGCATCGTCGGGATGGCCAGCGCCCAGATCCCCGGCCTCGACAAGCCCATCTACACCACCAACGACCTGCTGACGACCCAGGTCGGCGTGATCGGCCTCAAGACCGGTTCGTCGACTCCGGCGGGCGGCAACCTCGTGTGGGCGGCCACCAAGACCGTGGACGGCGAGGAGCAGACGATCTACGGCGCGGTGCTGAACCAGAACGCCGGTACGGGCCGGGTCTGGGACAGCCTCAAACTGTCCCTCACCAACAGCCAGAAGCTGATCAACAAGATCCAGCAGAGCCTGACCTCCGCCACGGTGGTGAAGAAGGGCGACGTCGTCGGGTACGTGGACGACGGGCTCGGCGGCAGGACTCCGGTCGTCGCCACCAAGAACATGAAGGCGGTCGGCTGGCCCGGCCTGAAGACCAGCATCTCGATCGGCGCAGGTGAAGAGACGGTTCCGCACTCGGCCAAGGCCGGCACGGTCGTCGGCGAGCTGACGGTCGGCGACGGTTCGAACCACGCCGTCAAGATCCCCGTCGCCCTCAAGTCGGACCTCACCGAGCCGGGCTACGGAGCGAAGCTCACCCGCGTGAGCTGACCGGGTAACCCGACGCGGTCCGGATCGTGTATCCGGTACGTCGGAGGGGGCGCCCCCTCCGACGTACCGACCGCACCCGACGGATGTACCAACGGACGTACGAGACGCACTCGACGGACGTACCAGACGCACCCGCTGTACCGCACATATGCAGGAATCGTCGCGAACACGCCCCGAACGCGTCGCGGGCGGGCCGTAAACGCCGCTCAGTCCGTCAGGAGCCACCCACCCGGGCGCTCCCCGGCAGGGCGCGTGCTAGCGTCGCGAGATCGGGGCAGGTCGCGGGCCGCGGGTCCCGGCCGAGAACGAAAAACGGGACACGGGGAGTGCCTTGCAGTGGCTACAGCGGAGCCGAGACACGCCGACGACGCCGATCCGGGCCCAGGGCCCGGCTCGCGAATACCGCTGCGCGCCCGCACCCCGGAGGCACCCGCAGCACCGGTAGCCCCCACCGAGCCCAAGGCGTCGGTCAAGGATGCCAAGGCTGACAAGGGCGCCGACAAGGACGCCGACAAGGACGCGGAGGCTGCCAAGAACGCCCCCGGCAACCCCCTCCTGAACTTCGCCGCCCGGCACCCCGTTCTCCTCGCCACCGCCCTGTCCGGCGTACTGCACCTCGTCTGGTTCTTCACGTTCGCCAACAGTGGCGGGGACCTCGCGGCGCAGGACGCGTGGGCGGAGTTCGTGGGGCGGCATCCGGACTCGGCTTACAACCTGGCCTGGTACGGCGGCATGCACCCGGTGTCGTACAGCGTGGTGTCGCCGTATCTGATGTCGGTTCTCGGCGTCCGTACGACGATGATGATCGCCGGGACCATCTCGGCGGGCCTGCTGACGATGATCCTGATCCGCAGCCGGTCCGTGCGGAGCCTGCGGTGGCCTGTTGCGGCAGGGCTCTTCGCGCTGCTGTGCAACGCCGTCTCGGGGCGGGTGACGTACGGCCTGGGCATGGCCTTCGCGCTGGGCGCGGCGGCCACCGTCTTCTGCTGGCCGTACCGCTGGCGCTACAAACGCTGGGCGAAGGCCCTGTGTGCGGCGCCGCTCGCCGCGCTCGCGACCGCCGCGTCGCCCGTCGCCGGGCTGTTCGTGGGCCTGGTCGCGGTCGCGCTCTTCCTGCAGAAGCGGCGCCCTGGTGCGTACGCCCTCGGAATCGCGCCGACCGTCGTGGTGGCCGTCAGCGCCTGGATGTTCCCCTTCACCGGCACCCAGCCGATGATCTTCGGCTCGACGGTGCTGCCCGCCCTGTACGCCGGTCTGGTCTTCGCGCTCGTGCCCAAGGAGTGGAAGACGGTACGGATCACGGCGGCCGTCTACTTCTGCGCCGTCATGGGCGTCTGGCTGGTCAGCTCCCAGATCGGCTCCAACATCTCGCGCCTCGCGATGCTCTTCGCGGGGGTCGTGCTGCTGGCGGCGCTGCCGTTCACGGTGCCGCGCTCGCGCAAGTGGTACACGATCGTCCTCGCCTTCGTCGGGTTCGTCGGGTGGATCGGCTTCAAGTCGGTCGACGACATCATCCATACGACTCCGGAGGCGTCCTGGGCGCGGGAGCTCGCTCCGCTGGTCAACCAGTTGCAGGTGGTGGGCGCCGAGAAGGGCCGTGTGGAGGTCGTCCCCGCGCGCTCGCACCGTGAGGCCTCCGCCCTCGCCCCGTACGTGAACCTCGCCCGCGGCTGGCTCCGCCAGGCCGACATGGAGCGCAACCCCCTCTTCTACGACGACACCCTCAACTCCGCGAACTACCACGAGTGGCTTCAGCGCTGGGCCGTCCACTACGTCGTACTCCCGAAGGGGGAGCCCGACGGGGACGGCGGCGAGCGCGAGCGGGCGCTCGTGCAGCGGGGCATGCCGTACCTGAAGCAGGTCTGGGGCGACGCGAACTGGCAGCTGTTCGAGGTGACCGATCCGACGCAGATGGCGTCGCCGCACGCCAGCGTCGACAGTGCCGAGCAGGGGGAGCTGACCATCGAGGTCGGCAAGCCCGGGCGCATCCTCATCCGGGTCCCGTACTCGCCGTGGCTCAGTCTCGTCGACGCCAAGGGCAAGAGCCTGAAGCCGCCGCAGGAGACGCAGGCGTCGAAGGACCGGGAGGACGGCACGCCGAAGACGTTCGACAACGTCAACGGGTGTCTGATGGAGGACCAGGAGAACGCGTCGGGCGACAAGTGGACGGTCCTGCTGGCCCCTGCCAAGGGCACGTATCGCCTGGCGGCGCCGTATCAACTGCCCCGGGGGACCCCGTGCCCGGAGGAGCTGAGGTGACCTGGGGGCTCCGCCCCCAGACCCCCGCTTCGGCCTGAACGGCCTCGTCCTCAAACTCCCCCACTCTCGGCTTCGCTCGAGCGGGGGGACCCCCACGACGGGCTGAAACCCCCCACCGGAAACGCCACGTCGCACACCGCGTCCTCCGGCCCCGCCGAGTCCCAGTCGGCGAAGTACACCTCCCGGCAAGGGCCCACGGCGTCGAGCCCCCGCTCGGACATCCACACCTCCACCGCCTCGAACGCGGCGAGGATCTGCGGATGGGCGACCTGGGCCTTGGTGATGCGGGTGTACGCGAGCCGGCAGGCGGGCTCGACGCGGACGCCGGCCTCCCAGGGGCGGCCGTGCGACGCCGCCCAGGCCCGCGCCAGCGCCTCGTCGGCGACGGGCACACACGACTCCACGGGCCCGTCGCTCTCGGTCGACACCTCGGCGTGGTAGACGACGAAGGGCGCATCCGTGACACCGCCGCACTGCGCCGCGCCCGCCTCCAGCCGCCCCAGCGAGGCGGGAATCCACACGGGCAGCTCATCCACCAGCGTGTGCCGCGACTCGGTGAGCACGACCCGCTCGGGCACGTCCACCGTCTCGATCACGAACTTTCCGTACATCTCGCAGCTCCTCCCGGACAGCCGTCCACGGAGGTACTCGGCCAGCGTCCGCTGCGAGGCGAACCGCGCCTCGGCCCCCGCCCAGTAGTCGGCGAGCCGGTCGGACGCCGTCGCCCCGTCCAGCTCGACCAGCTCGGCGATGCGCGCGAGCGGCATGTCGAGCTGTCGCAGGAGCGCGACGACACGGGCGCGTTCGGCCTGGTCGGCGCGGTAGTAGCGGTAGCCGGTGGCCTCGTCGACGTGTGCGGGGGCGAGCAGTCCGAGACGGTCGTACAGCCGTAGCGCCTTCGGCGAGAGCCGTGCGCGGGCGGCGAACGCGCCGATCGTGAGCAGGTCCTTGTGCTGGTCCACGAGGTCATCCTCCGTCACCGGGCGCCTTCCGCCCGGTGAGGAGGACGGTGCTCCCTGCCCCAGGGGCAAGGTCAATCAGCAGAAGTCGGCAGCAGTCAGCCGATGGCCTTCTCCACCGCCGTCACGATCTCCGCCGACTCCGGCTCGGTCTGCGGCGAGAAGCGGGCGACGACCTCGCCGTCCGTGCCGATGAGGAACTTCTCGAAGTTCCAGCGGATGTCGCCGGTGTGGCCCTCGGCGTCGGCGAAGCCGACCAGGCGCTCGTACAGGGCGTGCCGGCCGTCGCCGTTCACCTCGACCTTCTCGGTGAGGGGAAACGTCACGCCGTACGTCGCCGAGCAGAACTCCGCGATCTCCTCGGAGGTGCCGGGCTCCTGGCCGAGGAACTGGTTGCAGGGCACCCCGAGCACGGTGAAGCCCTGGGCGGCGTACCGCTCCTGGAGCCGCTCCAGGCCCGCGTACTGCGGGGTCAGCCCGCACTTGGAGGCCACGTTCACGAGGAGGACGGCCTTGCCCCGGTACTGGCCGAGGTCGGCGGAGCCGCCCTGAAGGGAGTTGATCTCGACGTCCAGCACAGAATTGTCAGTAGTCATGACATGGAGCCTAACCAGCGTGGACCGAGCGCTCGAAGAAGGTCTCCAGTACGACGGTCGCATGCGTTCCGCTGACGCCCTCGATCGCGTACAGGCGCCGCAGCACGTCCTGGAGCTGCTCGGTCGTCGCGGTGCGCACCTTGACCAGGACGGACGCGTTCCCCGCGATGACGTGCGCCTCTTGGATCTCGGGCAGCGCGGCGAAGGCCTCGGCGGAGTCGCCCATCCAGGCCGACGAGTCGACCATCACATAGGCGAGGACGCCGAGGTCGAGCGCCGCCGGGTCGACGTCGACGGTCGTGGCCCGGATGACCCCGGCCTCGCGCAGCTTGCGCACCCGCTCGTGCGCGGCCCCGGCGGAGAGGCCGACCGCCTTGCCCAGTACGGCGTAGGACTGCGTGGCGTCCTGTTGCAGGAGGGCCAGCAGCCGTCGGTCGATGTCATCCACCATCTTCATCCTGAAACCATATCTCGTTCGGTCATGTGCGTGTTACGTTGAATGAAATTCTGTCTCGCGTGATCCATGGATGAGGGGGAACCGTGTCCGGTCAGATCGGCAACGGGTTGCACAACGAGTTGTACAACGGGGTGTACGAGATCCTGGACGACCGTTTCCGCACCGGCCGCTGTGCCATCGGCGACAGCAGGCTCGAAGTGCTGCACGACGGCAGCCGCTGGGCCGAGGGGCCGCTCTACGTCCCCGCCTGGCGCCAGCTGATCTGGAGCGACATCCCCAACGACCGCATCCTGCGCTGGGACGAGCAGACCGGCAGCGTCGGCGTCTTCCGCACCCCGGCGGGCCACAGCAACGGCAACACGCTGGACCGGCAGGGCCGCCTGATCACCTGCGAGCAGGGCAACCGCCGGGTCACCCGCACCGAGCACGACGGCACGGTCACCGTCCTCGCCGACCGCTACGACGGCAAGCGCCTCAACAGCCCGAACGACTCGGTCGTCCGCTCCGACGGCTCGGTCTGGTTCTCCGACCCGGACTTCGGGATCAGGACCGACTACGAGGGCCATCGCGCCGAGAGCGAGATCGGCGCCCGGAACGTCTACCGGATCGACCCGGTGACGGCCGAGGTGCGGCTGGTCGCGGACGGCTTCATGGGGCCCAACGGCGTCGTCTTCTCCGCCGACGAACAGCAGCTCTACGTCTCCGACTCCAGCGCGGGCCGCATCCACGTCTACGACGTGCGTGACGACGGCACCCTCTCGGACGGCAAGGTGTTCGCGGAGGGCAGGGACGGCGTCCGCTTCGACAACATCCGCTTCGACGACGAGGGCCGGCTCTGGGCGGCCGCCCTCGGTGACGGCGTGCACTGCTACGACCCCGACGGCACCCTCCTCGGCCGGATCGTCGTCCCCGAGACGGTCTCCAACATCACCTTCGGCGGCCCGAAGAACAACCGCATGTTCATCACGGCCTCGACGTCGCTGTACTCGCTGGTGGTGTCGGTGACCGGAGCGCCCCGGATCTAACCGCCCTGCGCCTTGACCAGGACTTCCCCCGCCGCTGTCCGGGAGTACAGCACCGAACGGCCCGCCCGGCGCCTCTGCACCAGCCGGGCGTCCAGCAGCACTCTCAGATGGCGGCCGACCGAGCCGAGCCCCTGCCCGGTCACGGCGACCAACTGGCTGGTGCTCATGGGGGATTCGAGCAGGACGAGCACGGCGGCGCGGGCCGGGCCGAGCAGGGCGCCCAGGCTCTCGGGCACGGCGTCCGGCTCCGGCTGGGCGAGGACGCCCGAGCAGGGGTAGACGACGGCGTACCGGTGGCCCTCGTCCCACGACACCCAGCCGTGCCGCTGCGCTGTGACCGGCACGAAGAGCAGCTGGGCACCGGATATCTCCCGGGGTGGGTACTCGTGCAGATTGATCTGCAGCCGGTTGTCGCCGAGCCAGCGGGTCCCCGGGCGCAGGGCGTCCAGCGCGGCGGCCCAGCCGCCCTGGCTGAGCTGCGCGGTGCGGGCCACGATGTCCGCCTCCAGGACGCGCCGACGCCGGGCCCAGTAGGGGCGTACGGCGTCCGTCCAGACGTACTCCAGGAGGTCGGCGGCCCGCTGCGGGAGGTCGTCGCGGTCGAGGAGGGCGGGGAGGGGGCCGCGCAGGGAGAGGACGAGGTGGGCGCGCGCCTCGACCGGGGACGCCTCCCGGACGCGCGCGACCTCCGTCCCGAAATCCTCGTCCTCGCCCGTCGGGGTCGGGGTGAGGAAGTCCGCGATCCACTCCTTCCCCAGCCCGGAGCGGATGAGCAGCGCCGTGACCGGGTCGGCCGCCAGCCGCTCCCGGTACGCGGGGAGGTGGGCGTCCAGCCAGGCCTGTTCACCGGGGTGCCCGGCCGCACCGGCGTGCAGCACTTTCAAAGCCGCGAAGGTCTCGGTGAGCGGCGAGAGCACGAAGCGGCTGCCCGCGAGGGTGTCGGCGTTCACCTGCCACCAGCCCATCGTCCGACCGCCCCCTTGGTTTCGCGTCCGCGCGAAACAATAACGGCCGCCGCGTACGCCGCCCGAGACTCCCCGCATGCGCAGCTACTCCGACCTCTTCCGCACCCGGGAGTTCACCCCGTTCTTCCTGGCCTCCGCACTCCAGGGCGCCGCCCAGACGGTGGGCGGCCTGGCCCTGGGCACGCTCGTCTACGAGAAGACCGGCTCACCGCTGCTGTCCGCGCTGAGCATGTTCGGCCCGTCCCTCGCCCAGGTCCTCGGCGCGACCACCCTCCTCTCGGCGGCCGACCGGCTCCCGCCGCGCGCGACGATGACCGGCATCTCGCTCGCCTTCGCCGTCTGTACGGCGGTCATGGCGCTGCCCGGCCTGCCCGTCGCCGGGATCTTCGGACTCCTGCTGCTGCTGGGCCTCGTCACCTCACTGGGCGGCGGCGTCCGCTGGGGCCTGCTGAACGAGATCCTGCCGGAGGGCGGCTACCTGCTCGGCCGCTCGGTCTTCAACATGCTGAACGGCATCATGCAGATCACGGGCTTCGCGACGGGCGGTGTCCTCGTCGTCGTCCTCTCCCCGCGCACCACGCTCCTCACGGCCGCCGCCCTCTACCTCACGGGCGCCCTCGCCACCCGCCTCGGCCTCAGCCGCCGCCCGCCGCGCACCTCCGGCCGGCCGTCCGTCGCCCAGACCTGGCGCACGAACGCCGTCCTGTGGTCCTCCGTCCCCCGGCGCCACGTCTACCTGCTCCTGTGGGTCCCCAACGGCCTGATCGTCGGCTGCGAGTCGCTGTACGTCTCGTACGCCCCCGACCGCGCGGGCCTGCTCTTCGCCTTCGCGGCGTTCGGGATGTTCGTCGGCGACGTGACGACGGGACGGCTCCTCACCCCACCGGTGCGGCGGCGCATGGGCGTGCCCCTGCTGCTCCTCCTGGCCACGCCCTACCTGCTCTTCGCCCTCCACCCCGCGGTGGGCGTCGCGGCGGCCTGCGTCGCCGTCGCCTCGATCGGCTTCGGCGCGAGCCTGGTCCAGCAGGAACGCCTGATGTCCCTGACTCCGCCAGAACTCAGCGGTCACGCCCTCGGGTTGCACTCCTCGGGCATGCTCACCATGCAGGGCGTGAGCGCGGCGCTGGCGGGCGCGGTGGCCCAACTGACGTCACCGGGCGCCGCGATGGCGGTCATGGCGGTCACGTCACTTGCGGCGACGGCCGCGTTGTCAGCCGCGGGCAAGCGTGAGGAACGCCGTCCAGGTGGCGGGGGCGAGAGTGAGGGCGGGGCCCTCGATGTTCTTGGAGTCCCGGATGTGGATGGCGCGCGGTGAGGTGGCTACCTCAAGGCACTGACCGCCCTGGTCACTGCTGTAGCTCGACTTGAACCACTGAAGTGCGTTGCTCATTGCTCTCCTAGCAGGCGGTCCAACAGGCTCCTGGTTTCTTGGGGGTTGAGAGCCTGTGTCCGCAGCATCGCATACCTCCGCTCTAGATAAGACACCTCGTCCGGGTCTGCGATCAGCCAACCTCGGCGGGGTGCTTCGGTGTAGGCGATGCGCTGATGGTCGGGGGTCTCGATGAGGGTGAAGGGTCCGGCGAGTCCGGCGAGTCCGGCGTGGAAGTCGCGGCCGACCGGCATGACCTGAAGGGCGACGCCCGGGAGATCGGCCCAGTCGCGTAGGCGGCCTAGCTGCTCGTAGTAGACCTCGTCTCCGCCGAGGCGGTCCATCAGAGCCACCTCGGACACGATGAAGGTGATGGTCGGCGGCACCTTGCGATGCAGGATCTCCTGGCGCTCGATGCGAGCCGCCACGCGCTGCTCCACCTCGTCCTCGGTGAGGGCCGGAACGTCGTTGTGGAAGACCGCACGGGCGTACGCCGAGGTCTGGAGCAGACCTGGCAGCACCTGGTTGTCGTACCAGGAGAGCGCCAGGGCTTCTCGCTCCAGATCTACGTACTCCTCGGCCCACCGAGGAAACAGATCCACCTCCGGCATGTTCTCCACCGCGACCGACAACACCCCTTTGGTGTCCAGCAGTTGATCGAGAAGCGCCGCGAAGTCCTCCTTCAGTGGACGCCTCCCCTGCTCGATGGAGGCAATCGTCTCCTCGTCCACGAGGGCGCGCTCCGCCAGCGATCGCTGGGTGTAACCGGCCGCCCTCCGCAGGGCGGCCACCTGCGCCCCCAGCATCTTCATCGCCGACGCGTTCTTGCGGCGCTTCGCGCCAGTCCCGCTGCTCATGACGTCGAACTCCCCACCCCAGGGCGTACGTTCACCGCAGGGAACCCGTACAACAAATCTGTACGGGTTCGCTCGCTGCTCCATCATGACCACAGAGCGTCACTCTCGCCTCATGAACAGCGAAACGCCACCCCCACGCGAGCGCTTCTACCCGCGGGAACGTCAATCGGTCCCGGCGGCGAGGGAGTTCACGCGCGCGGCGCTGTCCGACTGGGGCGTCCCGACGGGAACGTACGACGACATCCTGCTGTGCGTCAGCGAACTGGCCACGAACGCCTTGCTGCACGGCGTCCCGCCGGGCCGGGGTTTCCAGCTCCGGCTGATCCCGTACGACGGAACGCTCCGCGTCGAGGTGCACGACAGCGGCGGCGGTGAGCCGCGCGTGACCCCGCCGGGCGACGAGCGCGGCCGGGGGCTGCTGCTGGTGTCGCTGCTCGCGGGCAAGTGGGGGGTGGGGGAGCGGGACCCCGGAAAGATCGTGTGGTGCGAGTTCTTCGTGGTCTGAGGGCCCCGCGGGCCGGACGCGGTCAGGCGTCCGGCCCGGGATCGGGTTTCGTGTGGAGGACTTCGCGGGCCTGGCCCGCGGCGCGGGTGATGGTCTCGGAGATGAAGTCGAGGAAGCGGGCGGCGTTCTCCAGGCGGGTGGCGGCCGGGGTGCCCGACTTCAGGACGCCGACGCCCTGCCGCGCGGTGTCGGCGAGCTGAGCGGTGCCACGGGCGCTGGCCATCATCGACTCGTACCAGACGTCGGCGTCGATGATGTAGCGCTCCCGGCGGCGGTCGTCGCGTTCCCGGCGGACGAGACCCTGCTCGTCTAGGAACGCGATCGCCTTGGAGATGGACGCCGGGCTGACCTGGAGACGCTGGACGAGTTCGGCCGCGGTGAGGCTGCCCGTGTCGCTGATGAAGAGGGCGGCCAGCACCCGGGCCATCATCTGGGGCGTCCCCGACTGTATGAAGACGGTGGTGAGCGTCTCCTCGTACTGGCGCACGGCCTCGGCGTCGCGTCCGTAGGCCTGCGGGGGCTCCGCCGCCCCCCGGGGCGAGGCCTGCCGGCGCCGGTGGGTGCGCTGTTCGGTGGCGCGATGGGCCAGGTCGGCGCGGTAGGCGGTGGGGCCGCCGTTGCGCGTCACCTCGCGCGTGATCGTCGAGGTCGGGCGGTCGAGGCCCCTCGCGATCTCGGCGTAGGCGAGGCCGTCGGCCAGCCCCGACGCGATCTGCCGGCGTTCCTGCTGGGTGAGCCTGCCTCCGGGCATCGCGGTCTCCTTCGTGGTTCTCGGATGCCCCCACCATAGCGTTCACTCCCATTCCATTGCAACGTCAAGAGTGGGAGTGTTGCGTTAGATTCCAAGCCAGTGCAACGATTTATTGGCTCTGAGCTGCGGTTATTTAGATTGCTTGCAATATCTCTGTTGCCAGACTCGCGAACGCAACGTAGCTTTTCGCTCATCGAAAACGACGCAGTCAAGGAGCACACCATGCAGAAGTTCGACACCACCGCCCCCGTCACCGCCATCCTCGACATCCCCGCCGGACGCATCCGGCTCATCGCCGCCGACCGGACCGACACCACGGTCGAGGTCCTCCCCGCGGAAGCCTCGAAGGGCCGCGACGTGAAGGCGGCGGAGCAGACCACGGTCGAGTACGCCGACGGCGTCCTGCGGGTCTCGGCCGCACCGGCGAAGAACCGGATCCTCGGCAACTCCGGATCGGTCGAGGTGACCATCCAGGTGCCCACCGGCTCCCGTGTCGAGGGCAAGGCGGGCGCGGCCGAGTTCCGGGCCGTGGGACGGTTCGGCGACATCGCCTTCGAGGGCGCGTACGACTTGATCAAGATCGACGAGGCAGCGAGCGTCCGCCTCACCGCCGTCGCCGGTGACGTCACCGTCGGCCGCCTGGGCGGCCCCGCGGAGATCAGCACCGCCAAGGGCAACATCCGGATCGACGAGGCCGTGCGAGGCACGGTCCTCCTGCGCACGGCGATGGGCGATGTCTCGGTCGGCGCCGCCGCAGGAGTCTCCGCCTCGCTGGACGCCGGCACCGCCTACGGCCGGATCGCCAACTCGCTCAAGAACACCGAAGGCGCCTCCGCCGCCCTGAACATCCACGCGACCACCTCGTACGGCGACGTCACCGCCCGCAGCCTCTGACCATCACCCGCAGCCTGTAGACAAGGACACCCCTCATGACCAACCTGGCCATCGCGGCGAACGGGCTGCGAAAGTCCTACGGCGACAAGGTCGTGCTCGACGGCATCGACCTGGCCGTGCCCGAAGGAACGATCTTCTCCCTGCTCGGTCCGAACGGCGCCGGCAAGACCACGGCCGTGAAGATCCTCTCCACCCTCATCACCGCCGACGCCGGTGACCTGTACGTCGGCGGCCACAACCTGGCCGCCGATCCGCAGGCGGTGCGGGCCGCGATCGGTGTCACCGGTCAGTTCTCCGCCGTGGACGGGTTGATCACCGGTGAGGAGAACATGTTCCTCATGGCGGATCTGCATCACCTGTCCAGGGGGGAGGGGCGGCGGGCCGCTGCCGAGCTCCTGGAGCGTTTCGATCTCGCGGAGGCGGCGAAGAAGCCCGCCTCCACCTACTCCGGGGGCATGAAGCGCCGCCTCGACCTGGCCATGACGCTGGTCGGCGACCCGCGGATCATCTTCCTCGACGAGCCGACCACCGGCCTGGACCCGCGCTCCCGGCACAACATGTGGCAGATCATCCGCGAGCTGGTGTCCGACGGCGTCAGTGTCTTCCTCACCACGCAGTACCTGGAGGAGGCCGACGAACTCGCCGACCGGATCGCGGTGCTGCACGACGGGAAGATCGCCGCCGAGGGCACCGCCGACGAGCTGAAGCGGCTCATCCCGGGCGGGCATGTCCGGCTCCGCTTCACCGACCCGGCCGCCTACCGCCACGCCGCCGCAGCGCTGCGCGAGGTCACTCGGGACGACGAGGCCCTCGCCCTGCAACTGCCCAGTGGCGGCAGCCAGCGCGAGCTGCGCGCGATCCTCGACCGGCTGGACGCCGCCGGCGTCGAGGCGGACGAGCTGACCGTGCACACCCCCGACCTCGACGACGTGTTCTTCGCCCTGACCGCCGACACCCACGTCCCCGCCCAGTCCAAGGAGACCGTCCGATGAGCGCCCTCTCCCTCGCCGTCCGCGACTCGAACACGATGCTGCGCCGCAACCTGCTGCACGCCCGGCGCTATCCGTCCATGACGCTGAATCTGCTGCTCACCCCGGTGATGCTGCTGTTGCTGTTCGTCTACATCTTCGGTGACACGTTCAGTGCCGGTCTCAACGGCGGTCACGCCGACCGGTCCGTCTACATCGCCTATCTCGTTCCGGGCCTGCTGCTGATGACCATCGGTTCCACCACGATCGGTACCGCGGTCTCCGTGTCGATGGACATGACCGAGGGCATCATCGCCCGTTTCCGGACGATGGCCATCCACCGGCCCTCGGTCCTGATCGGGCATGTCATCGGCAGTGTGCTGCAGTGCGTGATGAGCGTGGTCCTGGTCGGCGCGGTCGCGGTGGCCATCGGTTTCCGTTCCACCGACGCCACCGCGCTGGAGTGGCTCGCGGCGTTCGGACTGCTCGTGCTCTTCGCCACGGCGCTGACCTGGATCGCCGTCGGTATGGGTCTGGTCAGCCCGAACCCCGAGGCGGCCAGCAACAACGCGATGCCGCTGATCTTCCTGCCGCTGATCTCCAGCACCTTCGTCCCGGTCGACGCGATGCCGGGCTGGTTCCAGCCCATCGCCGAGTACCAGCCCTTCACCCCTGCCATCGAGACCCTGCGCGGCCTGCTGCTGGGCACCGGGATCGGCCACAACGGATGGCTCGCGGTCGGCTGGTGCATCGGACTCGCGGTACTCGGCTACTTCTGGTCGACCGCGAAGTTCACCGGCGACACGAAGTAGTCGCGATGACACCGCGGGCCGACTCCCGCACCGTGTCCCGCCCGAGGGCGGCGTTACTCCGACACCACGTCGGCGTACGCCGCCCCTTCGGCGTTCCGGGCCGACGCACGCGGGACCACGGTCCGCAGGATCTCCTCGACGCGATCGGTGATGTCCGCCCGGTCGTTCAGGACCCACGAGATGTGCTGGGCGCCGAAGAAGGCGGAGACCAGGACCCGCGCGATGACGTCCGGGTCGGAGTCGGCGGGCAACTGGCCCTCCTCCCGGGCCTGTTGGAACCGGCCGGTGAGCGACTCGGTGTAGTCCCGGTACGGCATCGGCATGTCGGCGCCGATGAGCGCGCGCTCGATCTGCAGCCGGGCGCCCGCCTGGACCGTGATGTCGTCGCGGAAGGCGAGGGCCGTGCGGACGAGGAGTTCGGTCACGGCGTCGAGCGGGGACAGGTCGGACCCCTGCACGTTCTGCTTGATCACTTCGAGCTGGTGGTAGAACTCCTCGGCCACGGCCTGGGCGAGCGCCTCCTTGTTGGCGAAGTGGAAGTAGACGGCTCCCTTGGTGACACCGGCGAGTTCGGCCACGTCCATGACGGTGACCGCGGGGAACCCCTTCGTCGCGAACGCCTCGGCCGCCGCGCCGAGCACCTGCCCGCGCGTGCGTACGGCGCGCTCCTGCTTGAGGCCGGTGTCCTTGTGCCGGGGAGCGGTGGTGGTCCGGGCGGCCCGGGCCTCTCGGGAACTGCTGTCCGCGGCCATGGTGTTGTCCGTCCTCGTGCGGCGACACGTTCGGTCAGGAATATACCTTCGAGAACGTACGATAATTCGCCGCCCGATGGTGAACTCCGCCTGGGGCTGGGGGGGGCGGGCTCAGTCGAGGCCGCGCACGATGTGCGTCTCCGCGGGGTCGTCGAAGTCGGCGTCGAAGTAGGCGGCGGCGTCGTGGCCGTGGTCGTCGTCATGGGCGGAGGAGCCCTCGCGCTCGTCCGGGGACCCGTATGTCTCGTACGTCCCGTGGATCTCGTACGTGTCCAGCGTCGTGTCCGGAGCCATGTCGCCACCTGTCTCGTTCGGGAGGGGCGGAGTCTCGTCCGCCGGGGTGTAGGTGAGGAGCATCTGATCGGGGTCGTCCGCGGGGACGAACGTTTCGAGGCAGACCCTGACGGTGCCGTTCCTGGGGTGCCTGAGCACCCTGGTGCCGTACGGCCGTCTGCGGACCGCCTGGCTCGACCAGAGCCGTCCGAAGTGGCCGCTGCGACGGCCGAGTTCGTCGACCAGCTCGGCAAGGCCGGGGTCGCCCGGATGCCGGGCGGAGTGGGCGCGCAGGGCGCCCACCACCTCCTCGGCGGCCGCGTGGTCGAAGTGCGGGGAGCCACCGGCGCCGCGGCCGAGGAAGACGAGCTTGGCGAAGTTGCGGCCGCCCGGCGGCAGTGCGGCGAAGTCGGTGAGGACGGCGGCGGCGCGGGCGTTCCAGGCCAGGATGTCCATACGGCGTCCGAGGACGAGCGCGGGCACCTGGTGCAGGGACCCCAGCAGCCGAAGCAGCCCGGGGCGGACCTGTTGGGGTGTGTCCCGGTCGGGTTCCTGGCGGGGCGGGCGGCCCAGGCCGTACAGGTAGGCCCGCTCGTCCGGGTCCAGGCGCAGAGCATCGGCCACCGCGTCGAGCACGCTGTCGGACACGTTGTGGGTGCGGCCCTGCTCCAGTCGTACGTAGTAGTCGACGCTGATGCCCGCCAGGAGGGCGAGCTCCTCGCGGCGCAGGCCCGGCACGCGCCGCCGCGGTGAGCCGTGCGCGAAGCCGAGGTCGGCCGGGCTCAGGGCGGCCCGCCGACTGCGGAGGAAGTCTCCCAGGTCGGACGGCATGGATCGGATTCCTAACTATCAGTTTCCTCACTACTATCAGGGATCGAATATATATCAGTGTCGTGCCTAGGTTCGCCAGTACCAGGAAAACGGTGCCCAGGGACGAAGTGGGCCTGGATGGAGCCCGGTTGGTCCGCAGGATGGAGTGGGAGCACACCGCATCAACCGAGCGGAGCTCGCCGCACCAACCGAATCGCACCAACCGAAGGGAACCCTCGTGCGTCACACCACTCTCGGCCGCACCGGAATCACGGTCAGCCGGCTGGCACTCGGCACGATGATGCTCGGGGCCTGGGGAAACCCGGACCACGAGGAAGCCGTACGCCTGATCCACACCGCGCTGGACGCGGGCGTCAACTTCATCGACACGGCGGACATGTACTCGGCCGGAGAGTCCGAGCAGATCGTCGGCAAGGCCCTCAAGGGGCGCCGGGACGACGTCGTCCTGGCCACCAAGGTGCACTTCCCGATGGGCGACGACGCCAACCGGCGCGGCAACTCCCGGCGCTGGATCCGCCAGGCCGTCGAGGACAGCCTCCGCCGCCTGGACACCGACCGGATCGACCTCTACCAGATCCACCGCCCCGACCCCACGACGGACCTCGACGAGACCCTCTCCGTCCTCTCCGACCTGGTGCGCGAGGGCAAGGTCATGGCCATCGGCAGCTCGGACTTCCCCGCCGAGCAGCTCGTCGAGGCCCGCTGGACCGCGGAGCGGCGCGGGCACGTGCCCTTCCACACCGAGCAGCCGCCGTACTCGATCTTCATGCGTGGGGTGGAGCGCGGGGTGCTGCCCACCGCGCAGCGCCACGGCGTCGGCGTCCTCACCTGGAGCCCGCTGGCCAGCGGCTGGCTGACGGGCCGCTACCGCCGGGAGAACCCGCTGGAGCTGAACGCGTTCCGGCAGAACCTGATCTCGCACAAGTTCGACCAGACGCTGCCGGGCAACGTCCGCAAGTACGAGGTCGTGGAGGAGCTTCTCAAGCTCGCCGACGACGCCGGTCTCTCACTGACCCACCTCGCGTTGGCCTTCGTGCTCAGCCATCCGGCGGTGGACAGCGCCATCGTCGGACCGCGCACCGAGGAGCAGCTGACCGACCTGCTGGCCGCCGCGGACATCACGCTGGACGACGCGGTCCTCGACCGTATCGACGAGCTGGTCCCGCCCGGCACCGACCTCAACCCGTCGGACGCCGACTACGCGCCCCCGCACCTGGCGGACGCGGGCCTGCGCCGCCGCCGGAGCTGATGACATGCCCGCGCCCGGCGGTGCGTCGTCCTCCGTGCTGGCGGGGACCGTGCTGTGCGGCGGATGCGGCGAGCCGCTCGTCCACCGGGAGGCCGGGGCCGCGGCCGGGGTCTATGCCTGCCCCTCCGGCTGCCGACCCCCGGTGCCGGCCGCAGAACTGGACCGGCGGGTCGGCCGGGCCGTCCTGGAGCGGATGTGGACGGCCGACACGCTCGCCCGGATGGCCGCCGCACAGGAACTGCTCGACCGGCTGGGATACGGCCTGCACCATCGCGTGCCCGTGTCGCTCAAGCACGCCCTGTATCAGTGGGAGCACGAGTTCGACGACGAGACGCGGCGCGCGCTGGTGCAGGACGCGGTGATCGTCATCGTGCTGTTTCCGGCCGCCCGGCTTCCGGCGGCCGGGCCGGACTCCGCGGACTCCGCGGACTCCGACGGCGAACTCTTCCTCGGCTGGCGCCGGGTCAGGGCCGCCGCCACGGCTGTGCGGAAGGAATAATTCCGGCCGCTTCTGTCGAATCTCCAGCAGAGGCCATACACCGATAAGAGATTTGCGGGTAACCTGCCCGGCATGGGGCCGTCGGTGGAAGAACGCATGGGACAGCGCATCAAGCGTGTGGAGCAGGAACTCACTGCTGCCAAGCACGCGGCGCTGCGCCCGTTCAAGATCAATGTTCCGCAGTACAACGTACTGCTCGCACTCATGCTGGAGCCGGGCCTCTCCGGGGCCGCGCTGGCCCGGCGCGGCATGGTCACCCCGCAGACCATGTCGTCGGTGCTGTCGACGCTGGAGGGGCGCAGCCTGGTCGAGCGTCGCCCGCATCCGATCCACAGCCACATCCTCGAAGCCCGCCTCACGCGCACCGGCGGTGCGCTGATCCGGCGCGCCGACGAGGCGGTGGCGGAGGTCGAGAAGGTGCTGGGCGACTGCTTCGGGCCGGACGAGGCGGCGACCTTCCAGGCGCAGCTCGACCGCTGCTCGAAGGCGCTGTCGGGCTGGAAGCCCGCGGGCGGGAAGTAGTCCCCCGTGTAGCCGTGTGACCCCGGGCGCTCGCTCGTTCTCGGGGCGGGTTCAGTGCGTTGCGTATGTAAGACATCTTATGGAATGCTGATGTCGAATACTCATCAGGGATGCGCGCCGCAGGGGTGCGCACACTCGACCCCGAGGTATCCATGTCTGCGAGCGCTCCGAACTTCCCGAGCACCCCGAGCACCCCGAACTCCCTTGAGCAGGACCCGGCCTTCGCGCTCCACCGCGGCGGGAAGCTGGCCGTGCGCTCCACCGTCACGGTGGACGACGCGGAACAGCTCTCGCTGGCCTACACCCCCGGTGTGGCCCGGGTGTGCACCGCCATCGCGGAACGTCCCGAGCTGGCGGACCTCTACACCTGGCGGTCGCACACGGTCGCCGTGGTCTCCGACGGCACCGCCGTGCTCGGCCTCGGCGACATCGGCCCGGCCGCGGCCCTGCCGGTCATGGAGGGCAAGGCGCTGCTGTTCAAGGAGTTCGCCGACGTCGACGCCGTACCGGTCTGCCTGGCCGCCACCGACGTCGACGACCTGGTGGACACCGTCGTACGGCTCGCGCCCAGCTTCGGCGGCATCAACCTGGAGGACATCAGCGCCCCGAGGTGCTTCGAGATCGAGGACCGGCTGCGGGCCGCCCTGGACATCCCGGTCTTCCACGACGACCAGCACGGCACCGCGGTCGTCGTGCTGGCGGCGCTGCGCAACGCGGCCCGCCTGACCGGGCGTTCACTCGGTGACCTGCGTGCCGTGGTGGCCGGGGCCGGGGCCTCGGGGCTCGCCGTCAGCCGGATCCTGCTGGAGGCCGGCATCAAGGACCTCGCCGTCGGCGACAGCAAGGGACTGCTGCACGCCGGCCGCGACGACCTGAACCCGTACAAGGCGGCGATGGCGCGGGACAGCAACCGCGCCGGGCACACCGGCTCCGTGGAGGAGGCGCTGCGCGGCGCCGACGTGTTCATCGGCCTGTCCGGGGCGACCATCGGCGAGGCGGCCCTCGCCGGGATGGCCGAGGACGCGATCGTCTTCGCGCTCTCCAACCCCACTCCTGAGGTGGACCCCGCGATCGCCGGGCGGCACGCGCGCGTGGTGGCCACCGGGCGCAGCGACTACCCCAACCAGATCAACAACGTCCTCGCGTTCCCCGGCATCTTCCGCGGCGCCCTCGACGTGCGGGCCACCACCGTCACCGAGGGCATGAAGCTCGCCGCCGCGGACGCCATCGCCGCCGTCGTCGGCGACGACCTCAGCGCCGACCTCGTCGTGCCCAGCCCGTTCGACGCCCGCGTCGCCCCGGCGGTGGCTGCGGCCGTCGCCGACCGTGCCCGCCGCGACGGCGTCGCCCGCGACTGACGTACACCGCCGTACTCAAAGACCCGACTGGCAAGAACAACCGACAAGAACAACCGACAAGAAGAGGTAGGTCTCCCGTGTACACCGTCGCCGTCTCCTTCATCGTCCCCGCGGACCGGCGTGACGAGTTCGTCGCCGCCGCTCTGGAGGACGGGCGCCGCTCGACCGCCGACGAGCCGGGCACCCGCGCCTTCGACCTGATCACCGACGCCGAGGACCCCAACCGCTTCTACCTGTACGAGGCCTACGACGACGAGGCCGCGTTCGACGCCCACTGCGAGGGCGAGCACTTCGCCAAGTTCTTCGAGGCCGTCGGCGGCTGGGCGGAGGGCCCCACCTGGCTGCTGCGCGGCACGCGCGTCGCGGACCCCGCCACTGTGTGACAGACAGGCGGAAGGGGGCGGTGGGCATCTGCCCGCCGCCCCCTTCCGCCTGTCAAGTTCCGCTCTCAGAACGCCAGTTGGACCAGCAGTACGCCGTTGATCACGATCGCGGTCGCCGCGACGGCCGAGGCCGCGACGGTGGTGGCGCGATGGTTGACCGCCGAGCCCATCAGGGAGCGGCGGGAGGTGAAGACGATGAGCGGGACGAGTGCGAACGGGATGCCCACGGACAGTCCCACCTGGGAGAGCACCAGCAGCCGCGTGGTGTCCACGCCGACGACGAGCAGAAGCACCGCGGGTGCCAGCGCCGCCAGCCGCCGCACCCACGCCGGTACGCGGCGGCGCAGGAGATCCTTCATGGCGATGTCGCCCGCGTGCGTGCCGACCGCCGTGGACGCGAGCCCGGAGAACAGCAGGGCGAGGGCCAGCGCGAGCGCGGGAGCGGCACCGAGCAGGGTGCCGACGGTGCCGTGGATCTCCTCCAGCTCCTGGGGTCCGCCGTGCGGCAGGGCCGCCGCCATGATCAGCAGGGCGGCGTTGACGGTTCCGGCGAGCAGCATCGCGAAGACCACGCCGGAGCGGGTCACCGACAGCGTCTCCCGGATTCGGCCCGTGCCGCTGATCAGGTCTCCGGGCAGTCCGCCCGCCGGCCCGCCCAGGGTGTCCGCGCTGTCGCGGCTCAGCGCCGAGTGGACGTAGACCGCGTGCGGCATGACGGTCGCGCCGAAGATGCCGGACGCGAGGAGCAGGGCCTGGCCGTCCGGCAGCAGGGGGCGCAGCCCCGAGGCCATGCCGGTCGCCGAGGGTCCGGCGGCGACCATGCAGCCGATGAACCCGCAGGCGATCAGCGCCAGGGCGGCGGTGACGGCCACGGCGAACGCGTTGCCGCCGCGTGCGGTGCGCAGCCGGAGCAGGACCGAGGAGGCCACGGCGGTGGCGACCGCCCCGATCCACAGGGGCAGGCCGAACAGCAGGTGCAGGGCGACCGCCCCGCCGACCACCTCGGCGACGTCGGTGGCGGCGGCCACGAGCTCCGCCTGGGCCCAGTAGGCGAGCCGGGCGCGCCGGCCGAGCGCCGCTCCCACGGACTGGGTGAGCGAACGCCCGGTGCAGGCGCCGAGCTTGGCCGACAGGTACTGGATCACTCCGGCGGACGCGCCCGCCGCGACGACGACCCACAGCAGCGCGTATCCGTACCCGGAACCGGCGCTGAAGTTGATCGCGACGTTTCCCGGATCGACATAGGCGACGGCGGTCACCAGGGCCGGGCCGAAGCCCAGTGAAGCCCTGGTCGCGGCGCGTACGGCCGGTCGTGAGGTGCTCGGCGGGGCAAGGACGTCGGTCATGGCAACCCTCCCAATTTCAACGATGCCTTATGTCTATCAGATCTCTTATGATTACATGAGATCGTACAGCCGGGCCCAGCCCGGCGCAGCCGATCCCGCCAACCCCGCCGAAGGAGAGCAACGTGTGCGGAACCTGGGTGATGAAGGCCGTGTACGGCGACACGTACACGGAGGACCACGACCTGATCCACGCCCACAAGGCGTGCAACCCCGAGGAGAGCGTGCAGTCCGTCGGTGAGGTGCGCCGCGCGGCGGCGGCGGCCGGGCCCAGCCGACGCCGGATGTTCGGTCTCGCCGGGGCGCTGGGCGCCGCGGTGACCGGCATGGGCCTGCTGGACGCCAAGCCGGCCTCCGCCTCCTCACCCGTCGCCGGAGCGAAGAAGCTGTTCGGCGCCGGCCGCCGCATCGTGGACATGAGCCACGCCTGGGGCGAGGACTTCCCGGTCTTCCGCCCCTTCGTCGAGCCGCCGAAGTTCACGCAGGTCGCGTCCGTCGAGAAGGAGGGCTACAACACCCTCATCATCACGATGGACGAGCACAGCGGCACGCACATGGACGGCCCGAAGCACTTCGACAACGGCCAGCTCGCCACCGACGAGATCCCCGCCGAGAGCCTGATAGCGCCGCTCGTGGTCGTCCGTATCACCGACCGCACGGAGAAGGACCTCGACGCCCTGCTCACCTACGACGACCTGCGCAAGTGGGAGAGCCGCCACGGCCGTATCCCGGACGGCGCCGTGGTCGCGATGGACTGCGGCTGGTCCTCGCGCATCAACGACCCGGAGCGCATCTTCAACCGGGACGCGGACGGCAAGCCCCACTTCCCCGGCATCGGCTGGGACGCCGCCGAGTTCCTCGCCTCCAGCCGCAACATCGTGGGCGTGGCCACCGACAGCCCGAGCCTCGACTCGGGGGCCAACAACTACATCGACCCGCGGGCCCACAAGTACCTGCTGCCCACCGGCCACTACGGCATCGAGTGGATGGCGAACGTGGACCAGCTGCCGGAATCCGGCGCGATGGCCGTCATCGGCCTGATGAAGCACAAGGGCGGCTTCGCGGGCCCGGTGCGGATGTTCGGCATCTACTGAGTTACCTGCTCGGCTCGGAAAAGCCGGTGTCCCCCCTGTTGCCTCAGGGGGGACACCGGCTCTTCTACGTCGGTCGTCGCGCTGTCGGCCTCAGCCGCGTCGGCCGGGGGTGCGCGGCGGTGCCGACTCGGCCGGGGCGGTGCCCAGCAGCCAGGACTGGAGGGAACGTTCCGTCGCCCGGCGGAGGTTGGTGCGGCGGCGGGCCGCCACATGCCTGCGGATGAGTGCCGCCAGTTCCGGATCGTCCCCGCCACTCATCTCGTGGCCGTTCACCGGGCCGCCAGCACGCGCTGCTCGTCCTGCTCGCCGTCCCGGGCGTACGCCGTCGGGGCCCACTGCGTCAGGATCGCGCCCACCGTCATCCCGCCGCCGAAGCCCGCCATCAGCACGGTGTCCCCGTCGGCGAACTCGCCCTGCCGATGCGCGATGTCGAGGGTCACCGGCACCGACGCCGAGCCCGTGTTCCCGTACAGCTCCAGCGCCAGGTGCATCGTCGCCGAGGGCATACCGAGGGCCGGCCACACCTCGCCGAGCATCACGCCGTTGGCCTGGTGCGGCACGAAGTGCTGTACGTGATCACGGTCCACGCCGGCCCGGTCGAGCAGTTCGTGCAGCGCCTCGGGGAGGTTCTCCTGCACGAAGGAGCGCACACCGCGCCCGTCCATCCGGAAGTAGTGCGCGCCCTCGTCGAGGGTGTGCTCGGTGGCGGGCATCCGGCTGCCGCCGGCCGGCACGCTGATGAGCCGGTACTGGTCGCCGCGGGTGAGCAGGCTGGTCTCCCGGATCCCGCAGGTGTCCGGGACGCCGCCCAGCAGGACCGCGCCCGCACCGTCGCCGAAGAGGATGGCGGTCTTGCGGTCGGAGTAGTCGAGGATGCGGGAGTAGATGTCGGCGCCGATGACCAGTGCGTACCTTCCCTCGCCGGCCGCCCTCAGCAGGCGCTCGGCCACCGTGGTGGCGTACACGAAACCGCTGCACACCGCGTTGATGTCGAACGCCGCGGCGTTCACCGCGCCGATCAGGTGCTGGACGATGCTCGCCGTCGCCGGCTGCGGGTGGTCGGGCGTGGAGGTGGCGAGCACGATGTACGCCACGTCCTCGGCCCGGACCCCGGCCTGTTCCAGCGCCGCACGGGCGGCGCGGGCGGCCAGGTCCGAGGTGGCGTCACGGTCGTCGGCGCGCCGACGTTCCCGTATGCCGGTCTTGCGCACGATCCATTCGTCGGTCACGCCCGCCCCGCGCGCGATCTCCTCATTAGTGACGACCGTGCTGGGCAGGTAGGAGCCGGTGGCCAGAATGCCGATACGAGTCATGAAAGAACCTCCCCTTCCAAGGCGGGCCGCCGGACGCGACCCGCAGATGTTTCCGACCGCCGCCCGACCCCCCGGACGACACGGACCGCACGCCGCCGCAGCACGAGCCCGGCCACGACCGCGCTGCGCGTGGACAACCGGAGCCCGGTCATCCGCGGGGGGCCCGGGTCAGCATGCGGGACCAGCCCGAGCGTCGGGCGTGGGCGGTGAGTTCCTCGTCGTCGCCGACCGCCACCGGGCGGCCCACGGCCTCCAGCATCGGGACGTCGCTGATGTGGTCGCCGTACGCGGAACTGCGGGCCAGGTCGAAGCCGCGCAGGGCCGCCGCGATGCGGACCGCCCGCCCCTTGGTCGCGCCGATCATGGGCACCAGGACCTCCCCGGTGAGCTCGCCCCGCCGGACGACCGGACGGGTGCCGAGCACCTGGTCGGCGCGGACGTCCTCGGCGATCGGGTCGAGGCAGGCGAAGAACGAACCGGAGACCAGCACCACGGGCTGCCCGGCCTTCTGGTGTGCGGCCAGCGCCTCCTCGACCTCGGGGACGTACAGGCCGTCCGCCCGCTCCTGCCACTCCGTGGTGAACCACCGGCGCCCGGCGTGCGAGAGGTGTTTCGCCTCCTCGCCCCGGTAGAGGCGGTAGTACCTGCGGTTGATCTCGCCGCGCGGCGCCCCCCGCAGCGCCGCGTCCCGCAGTTCACTCGTCAACCGGTCGTAGGTGGCCGGGGGTTCGCCACGGGAGCGCAGGTAGAACTCCAGGAACCGGAACATGCTCTTGACGCGGATCAGTGTCTCGTCCACGTCCGAGAAGACGGCCTGCGAAGCCGCCCCGGCGCTCACGCCGCCATCCGGGCGAGGACGAAGTCGAACACGCACAGCGGCTCGCCCTTCTGCGAGGCCTCGACGCGCACCGGAAGCTGCGTCGACAGCCCGGACTCCCGCTCGGCGGGGAGCGTCCCGCCGAGGGTGTAGAGCGTCACGGCGCCGGCCGTCTCCCGCGGGCTGTCGACCCACGCGGTCAGCACCGTGTCGTCCTCCAGCTCGCCGAAGCGCGTGAAGCGCACCCGCATCTCGGTGACGAGGGTCTTGAAGGTCGCCAGGCCCTGGACGTCCAGCGCGGCCAGCAGCGCGAGCTGCCGGGCGCCCTCGGCGATGACCATGCCGGGCAGATGGTCCTGCGGGTGGTCGAAGAGGCTGGCGTGCCGGGCGGGTATGCGCAGCAGCGCCTGCGCGGTGTTGTCGGTGACCGCCGCGTCGACCAGCACGACGTTCTCCGGGTTGGCGCGGCCGACCAGATGCGGGGCGACGGGCGTCCCGGGCGTACTGGTCGGGTACGTCGCGGACGACGGCAGCGCGAACCCGTCGCGGTTGTTGAGCCGCAGGGTCAGATACCCCGTCGGCGTCTTGAAGCGGAGCCCGACGGACGCCTGTCCGATCACGGTGCCGTCGGTGATCAGGTCCATCTCGTAGTCGAGGCCGGTGACCCGGCCCTCGCGTTCCTTGCGGCTGACGATGTTCACACGGAAGGCGAGCGAGATCGGCGAGGAGCCCACGACGACCATCTGCGGGTGGTCGAGGCGGAGGCTGAGGTGGGTGAGGATGAACTTGTTGTCGGACGGCACACCGTAGAAGCTGTGCGCGCCCGCGAGGGCGGCCTGCCGGCACGCCTCCAGGATCAGCAGCGGGTCGTAGCAGCCCGGACGCAGCAGGTGGTCGCCGTAGTAGGCGTGCGACCTGGGCAGCTGCGAGGCCGCGGCGTAGTGGTCCTCGTCGATGGGCTGCAGGTCCGTCAGGAACACTTCGCCCAGCGCGTCCCGATGGACGAGCAGACGGTCCACGGTGCGCGTGTAGTCCAGCGGCGGTACCGCCGCGGGGGCGGCATGGGGTGCAGTGGTCATGGATGGCCTGGCTTTCTGTCGTGGTGGTGGTGATTTCCTGCTCGTGGTCGGTGCGGAGAGGGCAGGACGGGCGGAGGGCACGACAGACGGGCGGAGGGACGACACGGGAGCGTCGTCCCTCCGCCGCTGTCCTGGGGCGCTACGGGCTGCCATACCGGAAAGAGGTCGGGCGAGGTCAGGCGGGGTACACGTCGCCCGGCTCCTTGCGGTCGGCGCCCACGGTGCCGATGTGCCAGTACGGGTACGGCGCCTCGGTCTCGCTGACCTTGTCCAGCCGGGCCAGCTCGTCGGCGGAGAGCGTCCACTCCATGGCCTTGAGGTTGTCGTCGAGCTGGTGCGGCTTGGTCGCGCCGACCACGGCGGAGGTGATGCCGGGCTTGGCGAGCACCCAGTTCAGGGCGACCTGCGCGATGGTCGCACCGCGCTCCTCGGCGACCCGGGCCATCTCGTCGACGATGTCGTACGCCTGGTCCTCGTTGGTCAGCGGAGCCGACTCGGCGGGCGTGAGCTGCGAGAGGCGGCTGCCCTCGGGGCGGCCCTCGCCGCGCCGGTACTTGCCGGTGAGGAAGCCGCCGGCGAGCGGGGACCAGGCGGTGACGCCGACCTTCTGGTCGACGGCGAGCGGGATGATCTCGTGCTCCAGGTCGCGGGCGCCGATGTTGTAGTAACCCTGGTAGCAGACGAAGCGGTTGAGGTTGCGGCGCTCGGAGACGGAGAGCGCCTTCATCAGCTGCCAGCCGGCGAAGTTGGAGACGCCGATGTAGCGGATCTTGCCGGACCGGATCAGGTCGTCGAGCGTGCGCAGGGTCTCGTCCAGGGACGTACGCGGGTCGAAACCGTGGATGTGGTAGATGTCGATGTAGTCGGTGTTCAGGCGCCGCAGGCTGTCGTTGACCGCCGCGTTCAGGTGGTGGCGGGTGGCACCGATGTCGTTGGGGTCGTCGGTGATCCTCCAACGGCCCTTGGTGCCGATGATGACGCGGTCGCGCACCTTCTGCAGGGTCCGGCCGAAGAACTCCTCGCCCATGCCGTTCTTGTAGACGTCGGCGGTGTCGAAGAAGTTGATGCCGGCGTCGAGGGCCTGGTCCATCATCCGCAGCACGTTCTGGTCGTCGACCGTGCCGAACTCCGACCAGTTGCGCTCGGCGTTTCCGAGGAAGCTGGCGCCGCCGCCGAACGTCATGGCGCCGAAGCACAGTTCGGAGACGGACAGGCCGGTGTCGCCGAGGTAGCGGTAACGCATCTTCTCCTGCTTTCGGTTGGGGTTGGGTGTTGAACTGGCTTGCTGCGTGGGGGAGTTGAGGGGGTGCAGAGGGAGTGGGGGGAGGGGGATCGAGGGGATCGGGGGATCGGGGGAGCGAGGGGAGAAGGGGGAAGAGGGAGCGCCCGGGACGGGGGGATGACCGGGCGCTCCCCGCTGTGGGGCGGCGGGCGTCAGTTCGCCGCGTCCGCCAGTTCCTTGTCCTTGACGACGAGGAACGTGGTGATGGCGCCGGCCGCCGCGAGCACGGCCAGCGCGATGAACGACACGTGCAGGCTGGAGGTCAGGCTGTGCGCCACCGCGTCCAGCGCCTCGGGCCGCCGCGCCGGGGAGACGGTGGCGAGCGCGGCGTCGACCCGGCCCTGGGTGGCCTCGCCGGCGAGACGGGGCGCCTGGTCCACGAACTGCGGTGCGCGGTCGAGGAGTTCACCGCGGGTGTAGGAGGACAGGAATCCGCCCGCCGCGGCGACGGCCACGGTCTCGCCCGCGATCCGCATGGTGTTGAAGATGCCCGACGCCATGCCCGCCCGTTCGACGGGTACGACGCTGACGGCGGCGTTGTCCATCGCCCCGAACGCCGAGCCGACCCCGAGGCCGAAGATCAGCAGCGGCGCCACCACGGTGGTCCAGGACTGACCGGGCTCCAGGACGACCATCCACAGCGAGCCGACGGCGATCAGCAGCGAGCTGACCGTCAGCAGCATGCGCGGGGTGACCCGGTCCGCGACGAGCTTGCCGATCAGCAGCGGCAGCACGAAGATCGGCAGCATCAGCGGCATCAGCAGCAGCCCCGACTCGGTGCTGGAGTAGCCTCCGACGCCCTTGAAGTACGGCGGCAGGAAGTTCAGCAGCACCACGAAGCCGAAGGTGATGGTGAACGGCTGGCAGACCACCACCACGAAGGTGGCGTTGCGGAACAGCGACAGGTCGAACATGGGCCGCTCCACCCGCTGTTCGATCACCACGAACGCCGCCATGAACAGCACGAAGCCCACGAGTGAGCCGAGGGTCGCCGGGTGCCCCCAGCCGCGTTCGCCGCCCTCGACGAAACCGAGCGCGAGCAGGAAGAGGCCGGCGCTGAAGGTGGCGAGACCGGGCCAGTCCACCCGGGTGGCGTTCGGGTCGCGCGACTCCTTGATGCGCGGCATCAGAACGAGGGCCACGGCGCCCACGAGGACGTTGATCCAGAACACCCCGCGCCAGCCGGCCAGGCCGACGAGCGCCCCGCCGAGCACGGGCCCGAGCGCCAGCCCGGCCCCGAAGGCGGTGCCGAGGACGCCGAAGGCCTGGGTGCGCCTGCGTCCGGTGAAGGAGGCGGCCAGGATCGCGGCGCCGCTGGTGAGCACGCCGGCCGCGCCGATGCCCTGCAGGGCGCGCGCGATGTCGAGGACCAGGATGTCGGTGGACAGCGCGGCGACGACCGACATGGCCATGAAGACGACGGTGCCGATCGCCAGGATGCGGCGGCGGCCGAACTGGTCGGCGAGGGTGCCGGCCGCCAGCATGCAGGCCGCGAACGTCACCCCGTACGCGTTCTGCACCCACTGGCCGCCGGCCACCGTGGAGTCGAGGTCGATGGTGAGGTCGGGCATGGCCACCGCGGGGGCGGTGATGGCAAGGGGGAGCAGCACGCTGGCCAGCGCGACCGCGATCATCACGCTGAGCGAGCCCGTGTCCTCCCGGCGCTCGGGCGCTGTCGTCCGGGTCTCGGTCTGGGTGGTCATGACCCCTCTTTCTTCCGCTGTTCTCGGCGTGCGACCTAATGTAAGATCTCGAAGTACCGTAAGACATCTGATGGCTGTCGTCAATGAGCGTCAAGTCACCGAGCGTCCATGAGAGATGGAGGAGCTCCATGCCGAACACCGCGCAACCGGCACAGGAAAAGGCTCTGGCGAATCCGTACGACGTACTGATCGTGGGAGCGGGGCCGACCGGGATGATGGCGGCCTGCGAACTGCTGCGACGGGGCGTGCGCGTGCGCATCGTCGACCGCGCCCCCGAACCCTCGCCCTTCCCCAAGGCGCTGCTGGTCTGGCCGCGCAGCATCGACCTCTTCGAAGACCTCGGAGTCCTCTCCGAACTGCGCGGCACCGGCGTCCAGATCAACGCGTTCAGCTACTTCACCGAGCGGCGGCGGCTGGCGAGCTTCGACTTCCCGCAGTCGCTCAGCCCGCTGTGCCTGCCGCAGAACGAGACCGAGCGCATCCTGCGCGACCGGCTGCGCGCACTGGGCGGCAAGGTGGAGCGCGGAGTACGGCTGCTCACCTTCGACGGGCTGGACTTCTCCGGGCGCATCGACGGCGTCGACGGGGTGACCGCCGTACTGGAGCACTCCGACGGCCGCGTCGAGCGCACCCGGGCGGCCTTCGTCATCGGCACCGACGGGGCGGGCAGCGCGGTCCGCGGCCAGCTGGGCAGCGGCTTCTCCGGCAGCACCTACGAGAGTGCGTTCGCCCTGGTCGACGCGGAGATCAAGGGGTACCTGCCGCCGGACCAGGCGCTGTACTACCAGTCGGCCGCGGGCGCGCTGGTCGTGGTCGCGCTGCCGGGCGGCATCTACCGGTTCTTCTCCAGCATGGCCCCGGGGGAGAAGGTCAGCGTCGAGAAGATGCAGAAGATCGTCGACGAGCGGGGCCCCCGTGGTGTCACGCTCACCAACCCGGTCTGGGAGTCGGAGTTCCGCATCCACGCCCGGCACGCCAGCGACTTCCAGCTCGGCCGGGTCTTCATAGCCGGCGACGCGGCGCACGTGCACAGTCCCGCGGGCGGCCAGGGGCTCAACACGGGCATGCAGGACGCCCACAACCTGGCGTGGAAGATCGCCGCCGTACTCCAAGGCAGGGCTCCTTCCCGGCTGTTGCTCACCTACGGACCCGAACGGGCCGCCGTGGCCCGGCGCGTGGTCCGCGACACCGACATCCAGACCCGCGGCTGGATGGTGCGCGGCTCGCTGGCGGTCAAGGCCCGCGACGCCGCGTTCCGTACGGCCGAACGCACCGGCCTCTTCCGGCTGTACGCCCCCGTCATGGCGGGCCGCCGCCTGGCGTATCCGGCCGTCCGCGCCAGCCAGCTGCCGGGCGACCGCTCCGCGTGCCGGCTCCGCTCGCGGCTGCCCGGCGGCCTGAGCGTCGGCGCGGTCTTCCCGCGCGAACTGGCCGCCCCCAACGGGTTCGCCGGGCCGCGCGCCGAGCCGCTCGGCTGGACCCTCGCCGTGGTGTGCCGGGGCGAGGCGGCCGCCTGGCGCGAGCAGGTGCGCGGGTTGACCGAGGCATGGCCCGAGGTGCGGACCGTGCATCTGTCCGCCGGTTCCGCCCGCTCCGAGACGGGGTGCCGGCAGCAGGGCTACTACCTGGTCAGGCCGGACGGCCACATCGCCGCGCACGGTCACCAGGGCGACCTGGCCCTGCTGCGCGCCGAACTCACCGAGTGGCTGGGGCCGGTGACCGCCGCCGGATGATCCGGGAGACGGCGAAGAGGGGGTGCGGCCCGTGGGCCGCACCCCCTCTTTCATTGCGCCGGGGCTTCGAAGACCGAGGTCAGGCCGAGGTCAGGCCGCGGTAGGCGCCGCCGTGGCGACGGCGCCCAGAGACAGCTCGCCCGTGGTCAACAGGTCGAGCAGCTGCGCGAGTTCGCGGTCCTCCGGGGTGGCCGTACGGAAGACGAAGTGCCGCAGACCGGCCTGCTCCGGGCCGCCGAAGAACCGGAAGAAGCTGATGTCGGCGGCGTGCGGGGCGAAGCTCTCGTAGAGGAACACCGTCGCGCTGTCCGCCGCCAGACCCATCCCGGCCGCGATCAGGTCGCCCGCGGCTGCTTCGTAGATGACGTCGAAGGAGTCGGTGACGCCGTCGAGTTCCGTGACCACGCGGGCCGCGCCCAGGCGCTCGACCAGCGCGACCTGCGCCGCCTCCCGCACCACCGCGGTCACCTCGGCGCCCAGCGCCCCGGCCAGCTCCACCAGCAGCCGGCCTATGCCCTGGTCGGCGCCGGTGACCATGACCCGGCGACCGGAGAGCGGCCCGGCGCTGCGCACCAGCCGCAGCGCGGTCAGCACCGCCACCCGCAGTGCCGCCGCCTGCTCGAAGCTCACGTGGTCGGGAAGGACCACGGCGTACTCGGAGGGCAGCGCCATGCACGAGGACCACTGCCGGCCCGTCGCCACCCCCACGATCCGGTCTCCCGGCATCGGGCTGAATCCCTCGGGGGCGCCCCGGAGCACCACCCCGGCCACGTCCCATCCCGGCAGCCAGCCCTCCGGGAGCGGTTCGGCCTTGATCATCTCGTCGAGTTCGGGCGCCACCGCACGCACCGCGACGAGGATCTCGTCCTCGGCCTGTGCGGTGACCGCGTCCTGTCGGGAAGTGAGCTGCTCGGACATGACAATTCCTCTCGTACCTACGGTTGTTTCCTCAGGTGGCTCAGTGGGGCTCGGCAGATGGGTGCGGCCGTGACCCGGTGCTTCAGGGGCGTTCAGTACTCCTCGGACACCAGGACGGCCTCGGTGGCGTCCACGTCGTCCACCGCGACCACCTCGAACAGATCCGGCTGTTCGATGACGCAGGCCGCGAGGGAGAGATGGCTCTCCAGCACCCGGAACCTGATCCAGGCGTGGGTGTGGTGGTCGTCGGGCACCCCGGCGGCCAGCCGCACCCTCAGCTGGATCCGCTGCTCCCCGCTCACCACCACCTGCGCGGCGGCGACCCCCTCGACGGCGGTGGCCAGCTCGACCAGTTCCCTGGCGGAGACGGCACGGCCGTGGAAGCGGAAGAACGGCGACGAGGGGCCGAACACCCGGACCGCCGGCCCGGGCAGCCCGCAGGTGCAGTACGCGAACTCGCCCCGGTCCTCTGTCTGGTAGCGGATCAGCGGCGGGTTCCTGGACAGGTCGAGCGTCGTCACCCGCAGCCGGCCGTCGACGATCTCCACATGCTGGTGCGGCAGCGGGTGATAGACGTCCGCCAGGCACTGCGGCCCGCGATGCCCGGTCACCCAGGCACTCGGTGACCCGTAGAGGCGCCAGACCTCCGTGTACGGGAAGCACTCGGCGATCTGCGCGTCCGCGGTGGTGTCGTGCGTCGCCCCGCCCAGCAGCAGGGTGCGCAGCCACGGCACCGGCCGGCCGGCCGCCGTACTGCCCAGCAATCGGCGCAGCGTCTCCGGAGGCGCCGCCAGCGCGGTGACGTTGTGCCGGGCGAAGAAGTCCAGCCAGTCGTCGTGCGATCCGTCCGGCAGCCGTCCGAAGGCGAGCGTCGTCGCTCCCGACTCGACGGCGAACCGGTTGTAGAAGTAGTGGTCGGGCCGCAGCTTGCCGGGCGGATGCAGATTGGCGAGGACGTCCGTGGGACCCAGCGGGCGCCAGGCCCGGCGGATCTGCGGGGCGAACATCCCCTCCGGCAGCAGGGTCAGCGCGGGCGAGTCGAGGGTGCCGCCGTCGGCCCACAGCTGGGCCGAGCCGCTCGGGTGCCCGAGGGTCAGAACCTCCTTCGTGGCAAGGGCCAGTTCCGGCTGGGTCAGCACCGGAAGGTCGGTGAGCACCGGTAAGTCCCCGGCGGCATGAGGCGCGTACTTGGCGGCCAGCGAGGGGACGCGCGCCGCACGCCGCACCAGCTCGGGCAGCAGCGACAGCGCGGCGGCCCCCTGTCCTGTCGGCCGTCTCACCTCGGACGTGTGCGGAACCAGCGGAACCATCAGAGCTCACCCCTCCAGCTCGTGCACGGCCTCGGCGGAAGCCGGGGCGTGGAAGCAGACTAGTACCGTAGTACCTTCTTGGTCCAGAGTACGACTTTAAATCGCGGGCCAAGATTCGTACCAGCGTTCAGGATGTGTATGTAACTCCAGGGCATACTTGTCCTCCAGTTTATTTTTAGACTAGGCTCGCTTACGCGTTGAAACGTTGAACCCAGACCTCAGAGGGGGGCTCATTCGTATGGGTGCAGGACTCGGGGAGGACACGTCGATCGCGGTCGTAGCGATGGCGTGCAGGTTTCCGCAGGCCGGAAACGTCGAGGAGTACTGGTCCAACCTGGTGGGGAACGTCGACTCGGTGACTCCGGTACCACCCGAGCGCTTCGACATCACGCCGCACTACTCGGGAACACCGAAGACGCCCGGACGTACGGCGTCACGGCACGGCGGCTTCCTGCCGGACGCCTTCTCCTTCGACACCGCCTTCTTCGGCATCTCGCCGGCCGAGGGCGCCAGCATCGACCCGCAGCACAGGCTTCTGCTGCTGGTCGTGCGCGAGGCACTCGACGCGGCGGGCATCCCGGCCCCCGCCATCGCGGGCAGCAACGCGGGTGTCTTCATGGGCCAGGCCACCGCCGACTACGCGCACGGCGCCGAACTGGACAAGCACTCGCTGCGGGACGCGACCGGCAGCCACTTCCGGGCGATGGCGTCGGGCCGCGTCTCCTACGACCTCGACCTGCGCGGCCCGAGCGTGATGGTCGACACCGCGTGCTCCTCCTCGCTGGTGGCCGTCCACATGGCACGCCAGAGCCTGCTGGCGGGGGAGACCGACCTGGCCATCGCGGGCGGGGCCAACGTCATCCTCTCGCCGCAGGACGCCATCGCCTTCTCCTCCGCGGACATGCTGTCCCCGGACGGACGCTGCGCGTTCGGTGACACCAAGGCCAACGGCTTCGTCCGCAGCGAGGGCGTGGGAGTCGTCGTCCTCAAGCGGCTGCGCGACGCCGAGGAGGCCGGCGACGAGATCCTCGCCTTACTGCCCGGCAGCTCCGTCACCAACGACGGACGCGGCAGCGGCTCCCTGATCAAGCCCGCGGTCGACGGCCAGAAGATGATGATCAGCGAGGCCTGGCGCAACGCCGGAGTGCACCCCGACGAGATGGACTACGTCGAGGCCCACGGCACCGGCACCCCGGTGGGCGACGGGGTCGAACTGGAGGCCCTCGCCGAGGTGGTGCGGGGCAACCGGCCCACCCGCGGGCGGCTGAAGATCGGCTCGGTGAAGTCCAACATCGGCCACGCCGAGGCGGCGGCCGGTATCGCCGGGCTCATCAAGGCCGTACTCGTCACCCGGCACCGGCTCATACCGGCGTCCCTGCACCTGACCGACCCGCAGCCGCTGCTCGCGGACGAGGCGAGCCCCCTCGAAGTGGTCACCCGCAACGAGGAGTTGGACCCCGCACGCGAGGGCGCCCTGGTCGGCGTCAGCTCCTTCGGGCTCTCCGGCACCAACGCCCACGTGGTGGTCGCCGCGCCCCCGGCCCGGCCCGCCGAACCGGCCCGGGGCCGCACCGAACTGCCCGAGGGCCGCCCCGCCCACCTGCTCGTCCTCAGCGCCCACAGCAGCGCCGCCCTGCACCGGCTCGCGGGCGCGTACGCGGACTTCCTCGCGCCGGGCGCCCCGGGCCGCGACCTCGCGCTGTGGGACGTCTGCGCCGCCGCGGCCCAGAACCGGGAGGCCCACCCGTATCGGCTGTGGGCCACCGGAGCCGACCACGACGAGCTGACCGAAGCCCTGCGCGCGCTCGCGGAGGACCGGCCGACGGACAACGGCGGGCTGGGCGAGGCCGGGTTCGACGGCCCGCGCCGGGCGGTGTTCGTCTTCCCCGGGCAGGGCTCGCAGTGGTCCGGCATGGGCCGGTCCCTGAAGGCCGCGTCCCCCGCCTACGCCCGGGCGCTGGCCGCCTGCGACACCCTCGTGCGCGAGGAGACCGGCTGGTCCGTCGAGGACGTACTGGCCGCCGCAGAAGACCCCTTCCCCGACCAGGTCGGCACCGTACAGCCCGTGCTCTGGGCGGCCGAGGTGGCACTGGCGGCGGTGTGGCGCGACATGGGCGTCGACCCCGACGTGTGCCTCGGCCACAGCATGGGGGAGACAGCGGCCGCCGCCGTGGCGGGCACACTCACCCACGCGGACGCCGCCGCGGTGATCTGCCGCCGCAGCGCTCTCATGCAACGCGTCGCAGGCCAGGGCGCGATGATGGTCGTGGAGCTCTCCGCCGAGCAGGCCGAGGACGTCGCGGCCCAGGAGGGCGGCGGCGTGTGCGTGGCCGCGCAGAACGCGCCCACCTCCTCGATCCTGGCAGGCGAGACGGACGCCCTGCGGCGCGTCGGCCGACGGCTCGAGCGCGAGGGCGTCTTCCACCGCCTCGTCCAGGTCAACGTCGCCTCGCACTCCCCCTTCATGGACCCGCTGCGCGACGACCTGCTGAAGCGGCTCTCCGACCTGCGACCGGCGACCGGCGCCGTTGCGATGCTCTCCAGCGTGCTGGGCACCTTCCTGGAAGGCCCCGAACTCGACGCCCAGTACTGGATGGACAACCTGCGCAGGCCCGTACGGTTCCTCGACAGCGTCCGCTACCTGGTGAAGGAGGCGGAGAACGTCTTCGTCGAGATGAGCCCGCACCCCGTGCTGGTGGGCGCGATCGAGGACACCCTCGCCGACGCGGGCTGCCCGACGGCCGTCGTCGCCTCCACCGACCGGCGCCGTCCCGACGAGGCGCTGACCCTCGCCCGCTCCCTCGGCGCCTTCTTCACCCTCGGCGGCTCCGTCGACTGGCAGCGCTGGTTCCGTGGCCCGGCCCGCCGCGTCCGACTGCCCGCCTACCCGTGGGAGACGGAGCCGCTGCGCCGTACGAGGCCCCTCGTCCGGTCCGCCGCGCGCCACCGCACCGTGGACCTCGTCACCGACCTGAACGGGGCGGCCGTACGGCTGCGGGGGCTGACCCCGGTGCCGCCGGCCGTCCAACTCGCCACGCTGCGCGAGGTGTTCCGCACGGCCGACGCCGCCACCGTGACCATTGAGGACATCCGTCTCGCGGACGAGCTGGTGGAGATCCCGCCGGGTGGCCGACTGACCCTGCGGGTGCGGACGGAGGAGAAGGAGGGGGCGGCGGCGGGCGCGTCGGAGCAGACCGCCGTGCACTCGGCCGAGGTCCACACCGTGGGCGCCGGACCGGACACGCCGGGCACCCCCTGCCTTACGGCGACCGTGCGCACCGCGCCGCCGGAGCCCCTGCCGTCCGGCCGCGACCGGCTCGACGCGGCGCTGGGCCGGTGCGTCGCCCACCAGACCCCGGAGGAGTTCTTCGAGGGACTGGGCCGGCGCGGCTACGAGCCGAGCCCCGCGATGCGCGCCGTCCGCCACATCTGGCGCCGGGACGGCGAGTCCGTCGCCCTCCTGCACCGCCCGGACGTCTCGGCACAGGCCGGGTGGGAGGCCGCACTGCTCTCGCTCTTCGCGGCGCTGCCCGCCTCGCTTCCGGGCGAATCGGCCTACCGGGCGGCGGAGTTCGGCCGGGTGAGCTTCCATGGCGACCTGCCGGAGGAGTTCTGGCTGCACACCATCCTGGACATCGAGGAGGCCGGCGCGGCGGCCATCGTCGACGCCGCCGTCATCGACCGACAGGGGAGCGTGCTCGCGCAGTTCGAAGGCATACGACTGGAGCGGCTCGGCGGCGGCAGCGGCAGCACCGGGTTCGGCGGCGGCATCGGTGGCGCGTCCGTGCGCTCGGTCCTGACGCAGATCTCCCGGATACGCGATCAGCTGCCGCTGATATCCCAGATACCGCACATACCCGGGCGGCTCCTGGGCGGGCTGCGCAAGGCCCTGGAGCCGCAGGTGGTGGTCGTTCCGGCACCGCGGGAGGCGGTGGCGGCCACCGTGCCCGCCCAGGAACGGGAGGCGGCCGTGGTGCCCGCCCAGGAGCCGGTGGCCCCGGCGGCCCAGCCTGTCGGCGGCACGGCTGAGGACGACCTCGACGACCTCACCCCGAGGTTCCTCCAGATCGTCGCCGAGCTGCTGGGCATGGACGCCGCGCGTATCGACGTACGCAGACGACTGGGGGACTACGGATTCGACTCCCTCTCCGCCGTACAGCTGCGGGGGCGGGTCCGCGGTGAGCTGGGCCGTGACATACCGCTGTCCCGGCTCCTCGGGAAGGACAATTTGAAGACGCTTGCCGCGTCCTTGGTTGACGCACCCGCAAGCAGCTGACCTGCGTGGGGCCGGGCGGAACGGATTGATCCGCTTCTGTCCGCCCGGCCCTCGCGGAAGACTAAAGGTGAACTACCACTCATTGATAGATCGTGATACACGTGTAGGGAATGCCGACACTTTCGGTCCACCTTTGCCCACCCGGGGACGACACGGGCTCCGCCCCGTCCCACGACGTCGAACGCCGATGCCGCCAGGGTTCAGGAACCGGCAGGTACGGCATCGTGGGCGACAGGAGTCAGGACATGGGCGACACACAGACCACCACGGCGCCACCCCCAACGGGACGGCGCGAACGCAACAAGCTGAGGGTGCGCAACCGCATCTACGACGCCGCACTGGAGCTCTTCACGCGCCAGGGCTACGACCAGACCACGGTGGACGAGATCACTGAAGCGGCGGACGTGGCGCGAGGCACCTTCTTCAACCACTTCCAGCGCAAGGAAGACCTCATCGCGGCCTGGGGGGAGGACCGTCGCGACCAGCTGCGCGGAGGTCTCGCCGCCGCGGCGCTCGCCCCCGGGGACGGCACCCAGCAGACCCTGCTGCACTGCATGAGCCTCCTCGCGGAGATCAGCCAGCGCGACAGCGCCCGGACGCGGGCCATGCTCGCGGCCTGGGTCAAGGCGGGCTTCCCGCTGTACGAGCAGCCCTACGTCAGCACGATGTTCGCCGAGTTCGTCGACGCGGGCCGCAAGCGCGGCGAGGTCCTCGACGCCGTGGAGCCGCGCCTCGCCGGCTACATCCTGCGCGACGTGTACCTCGGCACGCTCTACCGGTGGGCTCAGCCGGGCGCGCAGATGGACCTGGAGACCGAACTGCACGCGGTCTGCCGGACGGTTCTCGCGGGCGTGCTGTCCCGGTAGGTCCGACTACGGGTGGGACCGACTCCCGGTAGCACTGACTACGGGAGCGTTGACTTCAGGACTGGCTCCGGCCCGCGCGATCCGCGGGCCGGTCCTGCCCTGTCCTGCCCTGTGCTGTCCTGCCCTGTGCTTTTCTTCCCCCGGCCCTGTCCCGTCATCCGCCGGACGGGTTCTGACCGACCGTCTTACGGGGCGCCCGTGGCAGCAGCAGTGCCGTGGCGGTGGCCGTCACGAGCAGCATCGCGACGCTGATCACGAAGCTGGTGTCCATGCCGTGCCGGAAGCGGGAGGTGTCGGCGATCAGCGCGCCGAACGCCGCCACCGCGAGGCAACTGCCCACCTGGCGCGAGGTGTTGAGGACCGCGGCCGCGGTGCCCGCCCGTGCGGCGTCGACGTTCTCCAGGATCGCGGCGGTCAGCGACGGCACGGCGAGGCCGCCGCCCAGGCCGATCGGAACGAGGAGGAGCACCGGGACGACGAGCGAGGTGTGCGGGGTGACCGTGAGCATCAGCAACGCTCCGCCCGCCATGATCAGTTGACCGATCGCCATCGGCACCCGGGCGCCCTTGCGGGCGGCCAGCCTGACGCCCGCCATGTTGACGACGGAGATCAGCGCGCACATCGGGATGAACATCGCGCCGGCGCCGACCGGGGACGCGCCCCGCACCTGCTGGAAGTACATGCCGAGCAGGAAGATCGCGCCGTAGAACACCGCGTTCATGGTGAAGCCGGCCGCCAGACAGACCAGCACCGTACGGGACTTGAAGAGGCTCAGTGGAACCATCGGCTGCTCGCGGCGCGACTGCGTGGTGACGAAGAGCGCGGCAGCGGCCGCGGCCACCACCAGCGTGCCCAGCACCCCCGCACTGCCCCAGCCCGCCCGGCCGCCCTCGATCACGGCGTACGTCAGCCCGGCCAGGCCCAGCACCACGGAGAACTGCCCGAGCAGGTCGACCGGGGCCGGGCGGCGCGGGGACGGGGCGATCCGGGTCAGCAGGGCGAGGCCGACCGCGCCCACCGGGAGGTTCAGGTAGAACACGGCGCGCCAGCTCAGACCGCTGGTGAGCAGGCCGCCGACGACCGGACCGATGGCCACGGCGACGGAGCCGGCCGCCGTCCAGATCGCGATGGCCCGCGCCCGCTTGCCGGGGTCGGCGTAGTTCTGCCGGATCAGTGCGAGCGACGCGGGCACCATCAGCGCGGCGGCACCGCCCTGCACCATCCGGGCCCCGATCAGCGTGCCCAGGTCGGGCGCCACACCGCACGCCAACGAGGCCACCGTGAACACCGCGAGTCCCCAGGCGTACGCCCGCCCGGCACCGACCCGGTCGGAGAACGTACCGGCGGACAGCATGAAGGCCGCGAACATCAGCGTGTAGCCGTCGACGATCCACTGCAGGTCCGCCATCGAACCGCGCAGGCTGCCGGAGACGGCGGGGAGCGCCACGTTGACGACCGAGCCGTCGAGGGAGATGACGAAGAAGGCGAGCAGCGCGGCGGCGAGGACGGTGTGCGGGCTCCGGGGCGGGTCGACCATTGGCGGGTGGGGATGGCTGACCTCCGCTGTCCGGGCGGATGCGGTCATGAGAACTCTCCTTGGGTGGCGGTGAGTTGATGCCGTCGTAAAAAATTCCTTCGCGAAGGTATCACCTAGGGAGAGGTGAGGGCAGAGGTTGCCGGAAGAGGGCGAAGAGGGGCACGGCACGACCCCGGACCAGATGGGGTCCGGGGTCAGGCGTGTCAGAGGTCAGGGGCGTCAGGGTTCAGAGGCGTCAGGATTCAGGCGGCGGTGCCGGGCGCTTCCGGCTCCGCGACCGCCGCCGGTTCCAGCGCTTCGGGCACTTCGGACGCCTCGACCGCCTGTGCCGGAACCTCCGGTGTCCGCACGTCCTTGCCGCCGCTCGCCTCGTCACCGTTGCCGAAACTGCGGGCGGCCCGGTCGAAGTAGCGCAGAAGCTCCACCGGGAACGGCATGACGAGGGTGGAGTTCTTCTCGGCGGCGACCTCGACCACGGTCTGCAGGAGCCGCAGCTGCATCGCCTCCGGGGTGTCGGACATGATCCGCGAGGCGTTGGCGAGCTGCTGCGCGGCCTGGAACTCGCCGTCCGCGGTGATGACCCGGGCCCGCCGCTCCCGCTCGGCCTCGGCCTGCCGGGACATGGACCGCTTGAGGGACTCCGGCAGTTGTACGTCCTTGATCTCGACGCGGTCGATGTGGACACCCCAGCCCGCCGCCGGGCTGTCGATCATCAACGCCAGCCCCTCGTGCAGCCGTTCGCGGTCCGAGAGCAGGTCGTCCAGGTCGCTCTTGCCGATGATCGAGCGCAGCGAGGACTGGGCGACCTGGCCGACGGCGAAGACGTAGTCCTGGACCTCGATCGCGGCCTGGACGGGGTCGGTGACGCGGAAGTACACGACGGCGTCCACCTTCACCGAGACGTTGTCCCGGGTGATCCCTTCCTGAGTGGGGATCAGCAGGGTCGCGACCTGCACGTTCACCTTGCGCATCCGGTCGACGAACGGGATCAGGAAGGTGACGCCGGGCTGCCGGTAGTCCGGCTGCGCCTTCCCCAGCCGGAACACGACCCCGCGGTCCACCTGATTGACGACCCGCATCCCACTGCGCAGCACGAGCAGGGCCAGGCCGACCACAGCCACGACCGCGAACACGGTGCCTTCCATGGGCACTTCACTTCCCTTGTCAAGACTTCCCCTACGGGGTGCCGATTGAGACACAGATGATGACCGCGTACGGGGGCGGCTGGATGCGTGGGCCGCGTCAGGAATTCGTCAAGAAACGTCCGGCGAGCGGCCGTAGCCCGAACACCGCGGGTCGGGCGCTCGAACATGGGTCTAACATCGCCGCCCGGGGACGAGTGAGGGGCGGGGAGACACGGATGTACGCGTTGCTGTCCGGAGGTGGCCTGTTGGCCGACGGGGGTGGCCTGTTGGCCGGCGGGCGCGACTTTCTGGCCGACGGTGGCAGGGAGAGCGGTGATTCGGGGGCCTTCGACGTCGTCTGGGGCCTGACCGCCACGGTCTTCGGTTCGGTGATCCTCACCGACTTCCGCGGCGCGGCCTACCGCCTGGCCCTCTGGCAGGCCGAACGCCGCAGCCGGGTGCCCAACATGAAGGTCTTCCGCGCCGGCGGTGGGCTCTTCGCCCTGGTGGGGCTGATCTTTCTGGTCATCGGCGTCGGACAGGCGGCCGACGGCAGGCTGGGCGCCTTCCGCGAAGGCCACATGCCGGTGCCCGTGATCGTCGTCATGAGCCTCGGCGTCGTAGGCGCGATGGTGATGTACTGGCGCCCGCGCGGGCTCCTCAACTCGGCCTGGAGCGAGGGTGACAGCTCTCCGCACGGCGCTCTGCGCCGCACCGCGTGCGTCGTCGCCACGCTCGGCGTGGTCGGCTTCGGGGTGAGCCTGGCCCTTGGCCTGATGATCGTGGCGGTCGTGTCCTGCGCGGTCGCGGGATGCACGCTCGCACCCCTGTTGCTGTCGCACCGTCAGGGAGCCGCGTACTCGACGCGGATGCCGTCGCCCTCCGCCAGCACGATGACCCGTGACCGGTCGTAGGTCCAGCCGGCCGGAAGCAGGAAGAGCTTGCCTCCCGAGTACGCGTACAACTTCAGCCCCTGATACCGGTAGCGGTACTCGCCGGTGCTCCGGTACACGGTGGTCCGCACCCCCGGTGCGTTGATCCGGAGATCCTTCGCGCTGTAGACCACGACGTCCGGCTGGTCGCCCATTCCCTTCACGAACTGCTCGGCGGCTCCCCGGCCCTCGACGGTGGCGAACCGCCCCACGGTCCAGAAGACCAGGACGACGACCAGGGCCCCCGCGTAGAGCGAGGCCGAACTCGTCCACAGCCGGCGCCCCGGCTGCTCGGTCCCGGACTCCTCGGCACCGGTGCGGGACCAGAGGGAACCCCCGTAGCAGCCGAGCAGCACCCCTGCCGTGAGGGACAGCGGCTGCATCAGTTCCCACCAGCCGCGCGAGGTGACCAGGACCAGCCCCCAGGCGACGACCGGCACGATCACCGGCGACGCCGCGAGCGCCAGACACACCCGCCCGCGCACCCGCGGACGCGCCTTCAGCGCGAGCACCAGCCGGGGATCACCGATACGCCAGAGAAGAGCCACCGCGGTGGCGTAGAGGAGCGGCTCGAAGAGGGCCGGAACACTGCCGAGTACGTACAACGTCAGAGAAGCGTCGAGATGCGCCTCGGCAAACCCCAGATACTCCGCCTGCGCCTTGCTGCGTATCCAGCCGAAGTAGAACAACAGGGCCGCGATCAGGGAGAGATGGGCACCGACGAGGGCACCGGCCTGGAGGAGGGCGGCGCGGACGGGGGTGGGAGGTGGTGCCGGTTGTGGCTCTGGTTGTGGTGGTGATGGTGGCTCTGGTTGTGGCGGTGGCTCCGGTTCCGGTGGGGCGCTCGGGCTGGGTGGCGGTTCGTCGTCGGCGCGCCGTGGCTGGGATACGGCGGTCACGGCTGGTCCGGGCAGCTGAGTCCGCCACTGTCGGCGTCGTCGACGTAGAAGTCCGCGTTCGGGTACGTGCGGTGCAGCTCGACGAGGGTCTTGAGCAGCCGGTAGGCGGACTGGTCCGCGCAGTCGCCGTCGGGAACCCCGCCGGCCGTCGCCAGTTCGTCGTACGCGGCTTCGCCGGTGCCCCAGTCGGCGTGGCCGTCCGGCAGCACGGCAGGGCAGACGGCGTGCAGGCCGCTCACCAGCGTTCCTTCCGAACCGCCTTCTCCTGTAAGGACGTTGGGGCAGTCCTTGTGGGCCAGGGCGTCGAACCAGAGGTAGAGAACGCTCGGATACGCCGGTGCGGCCTGGAGCGTGGCGGAGGAGGAGTCCTCCGCAGTGGGCGAGTCGTCGGGGGACGAAATCCCGGGAGGGCTCGGCGTCTCACTCCCCGAGGGACTCTCGCTGTCGACCGGATAGAGCGACACCCAGCCGACCCCTTGCTTGTGCCGCTTCCCCGACGCTCCGGGATAGGGATCCTCGGTGCCGGTGGCCGTCCTGGTCTGCCCGCCGCTCGGCTCGACGCCGTCGCTGGGACCCGCGGTGTACCGGCCGCCACCGTCGGGACCGGCGGTGTACCGCCCGGCTGAATCGTTCCCCCCACCTGTACCGGCACTGCCTCCGCACGCGGCCAGCAGCGCACATCCCACCAGGGCCGCTCCCGCACCCCACACCCGTAAGTCCCGCATACGTCCCCCCTTCGTGGGCTCAGAATGCCGTGGTCAGCGCTGTTCGGAGCTCCTTTTGCAGGAGATGTCGCCTGATGTGGCCAATGGGAGGCATGGGATGACGAGGGCCCCGGACCGTGATCGGTCCGGGGCCCTCGGCCTCGCGGGTCAGGAAGGCTTGGTCGCGGTGACCGCGGTGGCGCTCACCGTGTTGTCGCACTCCGCGAACACGCCGTCGTCCAGGGCGACCTGGTGCGCTCCGGAACCGGGCAGGCCGATCACCAGGGTCGGGAACGAGGACGGGTCCGCGCCGGACTTGCAGTAGCCGTCGCCCTCGCCCTGGACCTGGACGAACGTCAGCTTCACCCAGGCCTTGCCGCCCGGGGCGACGTGAACGGGCGACGCCGATCCGGTGGGCGTCACCGTCAACGGGGTGTTGTGGTCGGGGGATCCGTTGCCGGCCCCTGCAACCGTCGGGTGCCCGTTCAGGACGCACTCCTGGCCGGAGGTGTTGGTGATCTCGATGATCGCCGCTCCGGTCCCCGTCCCGACCGGGCGATCGGCGGCCTGATAAGCGGACAGCTCCAGGCTGGTGTCCGCACACGTGGTGCCGGAGGAGTCGCTCGTCGAAGGAGCCGTCGACGGCTCAGAGGACGGCTCCGAGGATGGCGTCGAGGAAGGATCGTCCGTGGCGGGATCCGTGGCACTGGGATCCGTGGTGCTGGGATCGGTGGCACCGGAAGTGGGCGAAGTGGAGGACGACTTGGAGGCCGAGGCGCTCGGCGCGCCGGAGGACGAGTCGTCCGTGCCCGCTCCGCCGTCATCGGGCTGGCACGCGGTCATCACCAGGGCGGCCGAGGCTGCGGCCATGGCCATCAACACGCTTCTACGGATGCCGTTCCTGTACTGCATGATCTCCCCCGATGCGGATCGCAGAGGATCCCGGCCCTCGCCGCCCCCTGTGCCGAACGAGACACAGCCACCGCACAGCCGGTTCGCTCGCCCGAACACCTGTGACACCCCGGTGACAAGATCCGGCCGGAACCATCGCGTCCGCCCGGCTTTCAGGACAATGCGACACCCGTCTCCTCGTACTCGGGTGTACTCGTGCGGAGCTGAGTAGCTGCGCTCTGGGCGGTGCCGGGGTGAGCCGCCGACGCTGGGGACATGCGTCAAGGACTCATGAAACCCGTATCCCAACTGCTGCCGATCCTCGCGCTGGCGGCGCTGTCGCTCGCGACGTGGGCCGCCTGGCTGGGCTGGGACCAGCATCGTGACGTACAGCCGGACGGCACGACGACCGGCCCGTACGCGGCATGGCAGGTGATCGGCCTGGTGCTGACCTTGCTGGCACCGGTGTACTGGGCGGCCTCGCCGTGACCGCCGCCGGTTCCGCCGTGATCACCTCCGCGAAACGACTGGGCGGCCACGGCGAACGCACCGCCGTAGGGGAGCCACCTACGTTGTCTGGGACGGGGCTTTTCCCGCCGAGTGGCATGCCCGGCCGGTGCGCCTTGGGCAGGTCGCGAGTGCAAGGGCGTCCCGCGGCTATGGGCCCGTCGAACCGGGCTGGGTCTTCGGGATCCGTGAGGTGAAGAACATCGCGAGGAGAGCGGTGAAGGCGAGGATGGCGAGGGCGGCGCGCAGACCGTCGATCCTGGCGTCGGCGTTCGCGTCGAGTGCCGCTTGCGTCACCTCCGTGCTGGTGCCCGCTTCGTCGAGGGCGGACTTGAGCTGGGCGTCCGACAAGAACGGTGCGCCGCTTTGGAGTTCGACGGCCGACCGGCTCTTGACCTCGGCCGGGATCGCCGGATTCCGGTCCACGCTGGTGAGGAAGGAAGTCGTCAGCGCGGCGATCATGATCGACCCGGCGAGTGCCGTACCGATCGAGGCGCCGAGGTTGGTGACGGCGTTCTGGACTCCGCCGACTTCCGCGCTCTGTGCTTCGGGCACGGCGGACACGGTGACCGACCCGAGCTGGGACGCCAGCGCGCCCATGCCGAGCCCGATCAGCAGGAGGGGGATGGTGACGATCTCCGCGCCGGCGTCCGCGTCGAGCGCGGCCATCAGGACCACCGCGCCCGCGAACAACGCGAGGATCCCGAGCCGCACCACCCGCCGCGGCGACACGTCCGGCAAGTAGCGGGGGATCAGGATGGCGGCCGCCAGCAGCGTCACGGAGAGCGGCAGGATGCGGGCACCGGTCTTGAGCGCGGACAGGCCCAGGGCGACCGACAGATAGAGCGGTACGACGAAGAACACGCCCATCTGAACGAGGTACTGGAAGAAGAACATCGTCAGTCCGCCGGTGAGCTGCTTGTTGTGCAGCATGCCCGGGTCGACGAGTGGCTCCCTGCGCCGCTCGACCATGCGGGCCTCCCAGCGGAGGAAGAGCCAGACCAGCAGCAGACCGGCCAGCATCAGCCACACGACCAGCGAGACCCCGAGCCACGAAGGCGCGTCGGGCTTCGGCTGGAACCAGCCCCATTCGTCCGAGCGGAGTACGCCGTAGACGAAGATCCCGAGCCCGAGCGCGGACAGCACGGCGCCGACGAGATCGATGCGAGGGCGTTCGCCGATCGGCGCGTCGGCGATGCGGCCGGCGAGCACCAGGATGCCGACCACCATCACGACCTCACCGGCGAAGACCCACCGCCAGGAGAAGTACGTCGTCGCGACACCCCCGATGATCGGCCCGACCGCGATCGCCACGGCCCCTGCGGCCGCGACGAGACCGTAGGCGGCGGGACGGCGTTCAACGGCGAAGTTGCTCGCCACGAGCGCCACGATCGCGGGCAGGATGAGTGCCGCCCCGATCCCCTCCAGGAACGACCAGCCGAGCAGCAGCACGGGCAGGTTCGGCGCGAGTGCAGTGGTGAGGGAGCCGCAGCCGTAGATGCCGCAGCCGATCATGAACGCGCGTTTGCGGCCGATCAGCGCCCCCACCTTGCCGCCGGGGATCATGAACATCGCCATCACGAGGGTGTAGGCCGTGATGGCGCCTTGGATACCCGTCACCGTCGTGCCCACGTCTTCGGCCACCGTCGCGATCGAGACGTTCATGACGGAGCTGTCGAGCGCCATCAGGAACTGACCGGCCGTGAGTGCCAGCAGGACGATGCGTGTCGTTGCCGAACTCTCAGCAGAGTCTGCTCTGGGCGCCATGCGCGCATCGTCCCAGCCGCCCCGGAGGGCGATCCGCGACCCGCCCCGGAGGTCAACCGGTTGGCGGACTGAGGTCAGCGGAGTCACTTGACAGGACGATGCCCGGCTTGCACGGGCGCTCCGCCAAGAGTGCGTGACAACGCTGCTCGACCACGCTCGGTTCCGCCGGCGCGGGGGCACCCGAGGTGCGCAGTGAACCCCAGAGGACGAGATTGGAAGTAGCCCGACCGATCGAACGCGACGTGCGGTTGTGGGATCTGGGCGCTTTGCGCCGTATCCGGATGGGAGACACCCATGAAGGACCTCAAGTTCGAGCAGAAGCGCTCGCTGTCACGCCTTGAGGCGGCTGACCAGCTCACGGCACTCGCAGCCGCGCTACGGGAAGGTGGGGAGGCCGAACTGGAACTCAGCCCCGGAACGCTGAGCCTGCGGATCCCCGACGACCTTCGCAGCGAGATCGAGGTCGAGATCGGTAATGGGGAGATCGAGCTGGAGATCGAATTCAAGTGGCCGACCGCGCCGACCCGGAAAGCGCCATCGCGGACGGTCTCGGGCACGAAGAAGGCCGCAACGCCAAAGAGCGTGCCCGCAAAGGCAGGGCGCAGCAGTACGAGCACCAACAGGAGCAAAGGCGCGAAGCGGTCCGCTACGAAAGCGCGCTGAGCCGTGCCGAGGACCTCGTTCTGGACACCGCGTTCTGGACACCGCTCTTTTCACGCCTGACCAGCGGAACCCCATCAATGAGGTCCAGAAGGACGACGGCTTCTCAGCTCAGCGCCAGCTTCCCTAGCCGCCGCCAGTTCATGGGGGCCCTCGTCCGGGGCACGCCGGGGCGGTGCCGCGGTACCCGTACGCGCAGGGCCCGGGGACGGATCGTGCATCGTACGGGCGTCGGCAAGGTCAGTGCCTCGCCGTCGACCCCGGCTTCGATCTCGGGCTCGTCCGCATCGATGACGACCTCCTGGGCGGTCAGGGTGGTGAGGCCGGGCGCGTGCCTCCCCGCGAGCAACTCGGCTGCCTGCGCGGCGTTGTCGACGTTGACGCCCAGGACGCCGAGGGCACCTGAATCCAGGACCTCACGGCGTCCGAGGCCGGCGAGGTCGCCCATCCGGTAGGGGTTGTTGCTGATGAGCACGGCCTGGGGTCCGTCGATGGCCATGTCCGTGGTGCGGACGGCCAGCCGGGGACCGCGTCGGTGGGTAAGCAGGTCGGGAAGGGTCTGGAGGATGGTGCGGACCTTGTCGTCGCGGTAGGCGGGACTTTGCACCACGGATGCGTAGGTGCCGAAGGACGCGTTGTTGACGAAGGCTCGCTCACCGATGAAACCGAGGTCGACGCGGAGTTCGACGCCGTCGGTGAGCGCGTCCAGGCAGGTCGACGGGTCGTCCCGGTCCAGGCCGAGGTCGAGGGCGAAGTGGTTGCGGGTTCCGGCCGGGATCACCATGAAGGGAATGCCGTGCCTGGCGGCGACTCCGGCGACCAGGGCCTGTGTGCCGTCACCGCCTGCGACTCCGAGAAGGTCGGCGCCGTCTTCGACCGCCTTGTCGGCGAGCGCGACCACGTCCTGCCGATGAGCTGTGTCGAGCAGGAGGACGTCGGCGTCGAGCGCCACGGCCTTCTCCCTGAGGTGGAACTTCCCCACCTTTCCACCGCCTGATAGTGCGTTCATGATGAGGAAGGGGTGCTTGGGGGGAGCAGTCCGCATCTCCGGGGGGCCGGTTTGCTCGATGTCCCTGCTGAGTGCCGCTCCGCCGACGGTAACTCCGACGGCCCACAAGGCAAGGGAAACGAGTACGACCCACAGCAGCTCCGCCCATGCGTAGAGCGCCAGCACCGCAAGCGGGGCGACGGCGGCCAGGGTGAAAGCGAGCAGTCTGCCGATTCCATGCTGGGTCAGTGCCCACCACAGGCTCGCTGCCGCTATGGCCAGCGCGGCCAGCCCGGCGCCCAGGAGCGCCAGGCTCTTGATTCCCGCGAACACGAGAAGGATCACCACCGCAGCGAGCACGGCGACGAGGGCAAGCCGTGCGGACCAACGCTGTGCGAGGCGACCGCGTCCCCCGGAGCCCCTGTGCATGGATCCTCCTGCCGGTCGGGGCACAGCCGACGCCACTGTGCGCGGCACCGCGTCCAGTGGCGATCCCAACCGTTGCCCGAGCGCGTGCGAGCGGAGCGGGTGAAGGGCGGCCAGCCCGGCATCGGGGCCTGTCCGGGGCCCGTGATTCGGGCGTCCGTCTCGCACCGTGCCCGGGACCCGGTGGGTGAACGGCTTCGCCGGACTACCTCGCGCGCGATCCGTTCTGAGCGTCGGACGCGGACTGCCACGCCTGCATACCCGCTCGAGACGCGTCCTTGGCCTGCTGCCACTTCATGGCCGCCTGCTGGGCCGGGGGCACGTCCATGTCGCGGATCATTTGCCGACCTGCCGTGAACACGGCGAAAGCCCCGATGGCCATGCCGGCGCATGCCACTACGGCACCGGCCGCGGTCAGCAGGGCACCGGTCATGACGAGCCGGGTGTCGATCTCGATCGTCCGATGGGACTGGTGGTGCTGGTTCATGACTCCACCATCCAACGGGGGGAATCACCTCGCATCCCGACCGACGGCGGGCGTGCCCTATGTGTGCCACAAGCGCAGGGCCCTCCCGTCCGCTGGACGGGAGGGCCCCTGACCTGGTGCTTCTCTGTGCCCCCGGCAGGATTCGAACCTGCGACACCCGCTTTAGGAGTTCGATCCGCGCCTGATCCTGCTGGTGTCGTCGACTGGTGCGGCGGCCGGGCAGAGTCGCTGACGTGCACCCCCGTCCGCCGTCGTTGATGTCAGCCACGGATGTCAGAACCTTCTGATCCGTAGCTCTACAGAGCTCGGTCATTGAAGGTCATGGGCGGCGTGGGGCGCCGCCGGTTGCTGGGGTTGCTGTACCTCGCTGCTGTACCTCAGCAGGGTCATTCGCTGAGGGCTTCCACGAGAGCCATGAAGATGCCCAAGCCGAAGACCACGAGCCCGATAACCACCAACGAGCAGCAAGAAGGGATTGCCGCCGTGGCCAACCCGAAGATGCCGGCGATGCAGACGGCTGCGGTCTCCGGGCGCTATGAAAGCTCGCGAAACATGCCTTCGATCGTCCTACGCTCGGAAGGCGATACGGAGGTGCCTGGGAATCCGTAGCCCATCCCAGATGGGGGCCGATCGCGGGGATACTCGTCGTATGCGTAACGTTGTTCAATCGAATCTCGAGCAGATTCAATGTCTGATCTCATGTCGTCGATGACGCCGACTCTAATCGCCATTGTTTCAACGTCGTCAACCCACTGATGATCGGAATCACGATCCTGCTCATTGCCGGACAAGTTCTCCAGCTCCTGCCGCAACCCAGACCAGACGCTCTCGTAAAACTTTTCACTAGGGTCGAAGTGTTGCTTTAGAACTGAGCCGTACGACTCAAAGAAATCCCTGAATGCCGTCACGTCATCTAGCGTGTACAGCGATTCGCCCCAGCTTTCGAAGGCCCATCGCAGATCATCTCGAACAGGATCCGGATCTTCTGCGTAGCGCATCATCAAGGCCACATTGAAGGGCCTCCAATCGTCCGGCTCCATATACCCCGAGGCTGAGCCCTTAAGAAGTTCGGTTGTCACTGCAAGGAGTTCATTGAATGATTTCCCTAGAAGCCGATGCGCTGGCTGCAGAGAGTTGAGAAGGGGTTTAATCGTTCGCTGGTAGATCCTAGCCAGTCCGCGTGGATCGGATTTACTGGCCTCCTTTTCTTTGGCGATGAGCTCTATCATCTTCCTGAGAATGGAGCTTGTGTGGCGAGTAACTGTTTCGGCGCAGTTCGGGAAGCGGAGCTTACCGTCAAGCTCAGATACCGCGTATACCAGGAGCGTGCCCACTTGAGCCAGATGCATTGCGTCCCAGATGATGGCCATCAGGTAGTCCGGCTCTTCGTCAAGGAAAGCGAGAGTGAAGTCACGCACGCTTGGATTTGCGTAGGCGATCATCGCGTCCCCGTCACCCCGTGTTTCCAGGCTGACAAAGGTGCCTTCTAGTACTCGAAGTGCGCTCGTATACTCCGTTGGCTTCGCCTCTTTTTTAACCAAATCCTTAAGGTCCCTGGAGCTGGCGCCATGAACAGGAAATGAGGCAAGTGTAAGCGTTAGCCGTTGCGCAAGATCCGACAATCCATTGTTGAATACAATTCTCCAAAGGTCCAGTGGATGGTCAAGCGTGTGGTTGAGAGTGCGCGCGAGTTTATCCGCCGACGCGTGAGGCCGCTTGATGACCAATTCCAGGATCCGCGGGGAGAAGTTTTCATGCCTAACGACTGTCCAGTAGGAAGAATTCTCTACGTACTCCCTGACGACTTCTCGTGACAGGGCAGAAAAGTAGAGATGATTGTACAGTATGCGGGCTCGTTGAATCGCCCCGTACTCGGCGATCTTTATTACGAACTCGACAACTCGTAAGTCTGCATGAGCGATCGGCTCGCTGATTAGTCGAGCTTGTTGAAGAATTTGCGATCTCGTAGTCATGACAAGCCGTTTGTCTGGGTTCCGCGCCACGCGGTCCATTAGGCGTATTACCGAACTGTCCTTCGCGCGCCTTTCGCTGAGGTCCGTTTGTCCGAGGAAATCGTCGTACAGGAACACCTGCTTGCGCCCCGACTTGTATGCCTCCCATGCGTCGTCAACGTCGGTTCCCACCGATACGATCTGCCAGTTTTCGTGCCAGTACCTTAGAGCGAGCATTTCGGCGAGCATGCTCTTACCGACTCCCGGCGAACCCGTTAGGACGACCACATGCTTATCGTCGATTAGTTCGTATGCCGCTTTGAAGCTGCTAGTTGGAACATACAGCTTCACACGATCCCTAATGTCCTCAAGCAGCGCCTCGCTACGCTCCCAGATGCCGCTCTGGACAATGCGTTCCAAAATGGTTGTCGAGGCGAGCCAAAGCTTAAAATGTTGTTGCTCTACTATTGGATGCCGCGTGATTAGGCCATTGATATCAGCTTGGGTCAGTAGGTCAGCGGTGTCAGAAAGCCACGGCTGGAGGTCACCAGCGAGGGTGTCTTTCTGTGTCCTGTTTAGATCTTGGGACGTGACGAAGAGATAGCGGTCGGGCTTCTCTTTGTCCATCTTTGGAACTTCCCGACGTGCCGACGCGCGAAGGTCCGAGAACGACGAGCCGAGGTAGTGCTTGCACTGGACGACGACCTTCCCTGCTGCCGTGCTCGCCCGTAAGTCGATGCCTCCGTCGCGACCACGACCGAACGCCTCCAAGCGCCAGCGATACTCGGCTTCGAGAAGATCACGAATCAATAATTCGAAGTCGTTAGGCGAGAGGGTGCGGAAGTCGTAGTCGGCCAATCTGCATGCTCCAACAGAGTTAGCGATCCGTCAGCATGCGCGCCGAGGGAAGGAGCATTAACTATACCGACGCTAGCGTCCGCCGCCGATGGTTTGTCAGATCACGGAGAACTGGCTTCAATGGGTGCTCAACTCGGCTGGTGCTGGCTTGAGCTGGGCTGACCTGCGTTCGATGTGCGCACCACCTGTCGACGTTGGTCACTGTCGGACGGCCCAGGGACAGCGTAGCGACGGGGTGCCTGCCGACGGCGGCGAGTAATTGATCAACCCCACGCCTCCAAGGCATGGCCTGCACCGCTCCGGGTTGAGAGGCTGAGCCGGTGACCGAGGATGAGGTTGTCGAGGTGTTGAGATCCGTGGCTCGGGGCAGGACCTTGCCGCCGCCTGCGACACCGGAGGCGGTAGCCGAGGCGGAACGCGCGCCCTAGCCCAGGGTTGACCGTTCAACCGGGAGTTAGAGGCGCCGGCCACGCTGAACCTCATGGCCGCGCAACCACACCAACGCCATCAGCCTGGCGAACTGCACGTTGCTCAGCCCGTAGAACGGCTCGATCTGCCCGAGACCCCGGCTGAGACCAGCCACGCGTCCCGGTCAACCGCCATCACTTCCGGGCTGCCGGGAAAACCTCAGAGCAGGTCGTATGGATACTCTTCATCCCAATACTCTTCATCCCCCTCTGACACCAGTTCATCGAATTTTCGTAGCAGCGGGAACCCCACGTCTGGCTCGACTGCGGCGATATAGCATGCCCAGCCCAAGAGGCGACGCCGACGCATCCCCTCTTCCCTGCCGCCGAACTCTGCCATATATATGTCGTAACCAAATTTCGATATGATGTGCAAGACCCACCGCATTTTACGCTTGAGCTTGCGTGGAATCCGAGGCCCGTCCGATTCTCCCACGTACAGGCCGGTAACGTATTGTGGACCGCCGCGGCGCATGAAAACGGTTTTACGCGTGTTCACCGACCAGCCAGCCTCGTCGAGAATTCGAGCGATATCCGTTGAGTGGCGGTCAGTAACGTCGCCGGAAAATGTGAGATCGTCCACATAGCGCGTAAACGACAACCCCTCCGACTGCGCATACTCGGCAAGGGTGTGGTCCGTGCTCAGGAAGGCCAGATTAGACAAGAGGGGCGACGTGCTGAGTCCGATAGGCAGCTTGCCGCCGATAGTGACGAGACTGACAGCAAAGTCTGCGGCCTTCCCTTCGTAACCTTGCTCTCGCAAGAGGGCCTTTATTGTTGCGGCGCTAATCGACGGAAAGAAATCCTCTAGATCCATACGCAATACGCACTTTTTGGCCAAGTGGTGACTGGCATTCGTGATCGTAGAACGTTCGCGAACGAATCCGTGAACATGATCGGGAGCCGCATATGAGAATTGCCTTGTGAAGCTCCGATACAAATTCTTACTAACGGTATCGAATGGCTGCTTCGGCTTGAATACTTCGCGCACTCCGCCGTGCTTCTTGCGGTATATTCGCTGCTCGTAGAGTCGGCCATCACCGGCAGGGATCTCCGAACTCAGCCACTCTAGAATTTCAGCCGATACGCCAGCTTGCTGCGCCAAGTCTTCAACCGAGTATGGCACTGACCCCTCCCTGCTGGGACGTAAGAAGGTAGGGCCGCACTCCCATGCAAGAGCTATCCTGCAACGCACGCGAACTCGCGCACAAAGATGACCGCGACCCTACCTTCGCCGGGATTTTACCATACATCAGTGAAGGGGGTCCTTTCGACTGGAGATTCGACCGTCCTCGAACGAATAGAGCATGGAGATAGACGGTTCAATGTTACTGAACGCTCTATAAAAGTAGGATTCCGCGCTCGTCGTGCGGTCCGCTTTAAGCCATCTGCTTACGGCTGCCATGACATAGTCGATGATGGCCGTAGACATGTAATCACGTTTGCCGACCATCGTAGTGTTTAGTCGTGGCAGCGAAACAGATTGCCCGGCCGTTTTGCGTGCCTGCCTGGTGACACTATCGGGAAGTCGGCTCAGGATTGACTTCATTTCTTCGCTTTGCTCTATGTAGCAAAGCAATTCAGCTTCACGGCCATGCCGGATCGATAGATCACTCAGCAATTTCACGTACATGAACTCGATTAGCTCGGATTCCTCGACGTTTGGAAAACTCTTTCGATTGGTTGTAACCATATATGTCCTGAAGAAGATTTTCCGCATGAGCTCTGTGAATGGACCGGAGACCTCTAGTGGATCGGTCGAGCTGTGAAAACCGTTCTCGCGAAATTTCTCGAAGCTGGGAAGTCCGGCCAAGCTTCTCCTTGCACATAGGTCTCTGTGCAAATCTCGAATTTTCTTCTCTATTTCGTCTGCATCTTCACCAAGCTCAACGGCGCCTACGATCAGTGGTTGAGTAGCGTTTCCGTTCCCTGACTCATCCATAAATAGCTTTACCACAATTAGCCTTCCGTGAGGCCAACAGAAATGCTGCCAGAACATCCACGTCGTCGCGCTAATGCAGCTGCAGTGTGACGACGTGGGCTCTGCACAGAATAGGGCAATATGCCCTGAGTCTGCTCCTGAACCGGTGAGGTGGTTGGTACTTGACTGGGATGGGTTGGGTGATTTGAAGCAGACCGAGCCGTTCTGCGGGCTGAGCGAGGTGCAGTTCGCCAGGAAGGCGGCGTTGGTGCTGCGCCGCGGCGGTCACGATCAGCATGGCCGGCCGTAGCAAGGCGAACGTTGACTGGCCCGCCCGCGCTATGAGCGGACCGCCAAACAACTTACGGAGTCTCAATGACTGAGTCAGGCAAGCGGGGCGCCGTCCAGGGGTTGAGGACGGCGCCCTTGCGGTGCAGCGGCTTTGCGGTCTGGCCTCATCCTTATCAGGTCGATCACAGGGGTCTACCAACGTCGGCCAACCGCCCGTGCGCCTTGGCCGATCAGCCTCTGGGGTCCGGCCTCGACCGCCGCTGTTCGTGCTTGTTGGTGTCAGCCGCTGATGTCATCAGCGGCAAGCGGTCTTGACGAACATCATGTCGACGTCCTTCAGGAAGAGCCGTGAACAGCGGGTTCGGCTCTGACCACTGCCGAAGAAGTGAGGGACCGGGCCTCTGACCTGCGCCCCTGCAATCGATCAACGCTGCTACCTGCGGCTTAGCCGTCGATAGTTGTCAGTGTTGGTCGTCGTTGAGCACCCTCGGACGGCCCGGAGACGGCCCCGGCCGTCATGAGTCATGGCGCCGGGTGCCCAGCCCGCATGCCGCTACAGACCGCGTAGTGCCTCGTACAGATCGTCGTAGGCTGTCCAACAGTCGATACTGCCGTCGTCGTACAGGCTTCCCATGTACCAGTCGTCGTCTTGAACGGGCTTCACGAGGCACAGACTGTGGAACCCGAGAATGATCTCTGGGTGCAGCCCTCCGGGGCTCCGGCGCCGGCCACCCACTGCACTGCCCGGTTTGGATCCAGCGCGATAGCCTCCCGGTCTCCGGATACGTCGCGGATCCGCTGGAGGGTCCAGCCTGGGGGGAGTTGCGCGTCTGCCATCCTCGGATGATCTCACCCGCCAGGTGCGGACCACCGCTTTAGGAGCGAGGTTGGGCGATCACGAGCGTGACCTGAGGATTCCTTACCCTTGCCGGAGTCTGGCGGCGAGTGCTCCTAGACACCCCGAGTCCCCGTGAGTGCCCGTCCGTTCTGGCACGGAAGTGGCACGGTCTCGGATGGCCTGTCGGTCCCGGAGGGATGTGCAGGTGAAGGGGGCTGGTGCTCCGCGGCTCGTCTCTGCTTATCAGGTCGATCATCACGGGCCCGTGTACCTGTAAGGCCACAGCCGGGCCGTGTCAGACTGTTCGCCCGACAGAGAGTAAGGAGCACCTCAAGTACCTCGTCGAGAGGGTGCTCAACGAGATCGAAGCCGGACCAATGACTGGATCAAATTCAACATCACCATAGTCAGCGGCAACGATGGTTCATCGGCCCCGGCTCTGCGCTTCCTCTTCCCAGCCCAGCGCTACGATCTCGACCGGGGCTCGAATGCCTAGCAAGTCCTCTGCTATGTCTCGGTTGAGACGCGCGGAAACAGGCTGCGCACCATGGGCTTCCTCAACGTGCGCGGACAGTCCCTCAAATACACTCCGCAGGGTTCTCCTGGCATCTTCGGACACAGCTTCGGCGTGAGATGCGAGGAGTTGCGCCTCTTTTTCGGCGCGTTCCTGCTCGCGCTCCTTGACTTGGCGACGCTGCTTCGCAGCGACGACTGCACTCGCCCAGGCCGCAACGGTACTTACTGCCGCCACGGCTATCGGAAGTGTGGGGTCCATGATCATCACCTGATCGCTGCGAGCCAGACCGCTGAGGTACCAGAGACTATGGCGAGACTGGCAGGAGCAACAGCCCAAGCGACCGTCTCGCCGGTCACGGCGTGCTTATCTGCATCTTGTAGCACGCCATATGCCATCAGGGTAACTGCCAGGGCTAGCGCACATGTGATCATGTTGGCGATGTATGCGCCCGCAGCCTTGCGGGTCCGCTTTTTGTCCCCACACAGCGTGTTGAAGATCGCGTACGCAAGGTCACCGAGGCCGCCAATCCCGATCAAGAAGCCTGTTAGTGCAAGCTCAGGACTGATGATGGCGTGGACTGCAGTCTTGTTACCCATCAAGACAGGTAACTGAAGTACTGCTAGGCCGATCACAGTGACAGTGCCGGTCCAGATCAGAACGCGTGCCAAAGTGTCATCCAGCACGTCCTCGCCACCGCCGCGAGTCGCCATGCCGAACTCCCTCTCATCGGCATTTGCCTGGGATAAGACGGCCGTCAGTCCCTACCTATGACCATAAATCCCGACCTCGCCTCAGGCATCCGGAAGCTCTTGGACGCCGCCTGCTGTCGAGCTACACCTCAGCCCGTCACTCGCCTCAGCTCCCATCCCGTCCGCCGTCGACCCACACACCGTGGAGCGGGCGTGGTTCATGGCGTCCAGGTGGAGCGCGCCACTGTACGAACGACCTGGACGCCATGGGCCGCGTCTGCTCGGCTCTGCCTGGGTCGATGGTGGACGGGATGGGAGCACTCCGCGCACGCCACTACGGGCCCGCAGTCGCGAACGGCGCCCCCTCCATCCCGGTGCCGGCCGATCCCCGCCGGAGGCATCGTTCTGACCGTGGCCTGCCCGTTTAGGTTTCTACTCAGGGCCGTAACTCGCTTGCGGCCCCAGGGGCCGACCCCGGCGCCGTAGGCGCAGAGGGGTCGGGCCCCAGGGGCCAGCCCGCGCCTCGCGCGGGCACTTGAACCAGTAGAGAAAGTTGTAACTCAGTCGGGCTCTGGATCACTGGCGTGGGGTCTGAACTGTTCTGCGCAGGCTGGCAGTTCGGTGTTCTGGCGGTGTGCGAGGGGCAGGAAGAGCACGGGTCGGGCGGTCCATGTGATGCGTGTGGTGGCGTTGTTGACCGACACGGTGCAGGGCTCGGAGCGGAGTAGGGCTTCACGGGTTGTGATGCGGCCGTCGTACAGCCAGTCCCAGGCGGCTTCGGCTTCTGCCGGTTCGAGTGCGGACGTGATCGAGCGGAGTGCGATGGCGATCCAGCGGTCTGCCTGTGCGGCGGAGTAGGCGTCGAAGCAGCCGAGGAGGGCCGGTCGTCGGGTCTGGGCGAGGTCTTCGGTCCAGCATTCGCACCAGTAGCCGGGGGTGAGGTCGTTCACGTGATTGCTCCTGGCGGGTAGGCCACGATCACGTAGCGGGTGCTCTCGTCGTGCAGAGTGAGTTGGTAGGCCGTGCCGGTGGTCAGGTAGGAGAGGGCTCGTTCGTGCTCGGGCTCGTCCGTCAGCCAGTGGCGGCCCGGCTGGGCGTACGCCGTGTCGAGCTGGTCAGTGACGTTTCTCGTGCGCTCGCGCAGCCAGCGCAGTGCCAGGCGGGGGCTCGCTGCGTTGTGTGATCCCAGGAGGATTGAATGGTTCTCATGGACGGGATAGGCCACAGCCCAGCAGCGGTACGAGCTGCTCTGTCCCTCCGCAGCTAAGTCCTCCGTGGCCGTCGGCGTCAGCACGTGTGGCCTCCCGGGCGGGTGTCCGTGAAGAGTTCCGCGGTGACCGTGTGGCCGACCTGGGAGTCGTGGACCACGACCCGGTGGGCGAGGGCGCTGACCATGCCGAGGCCTCTTCCGTGCACCGCCTCCTGGTCGGGTTGCTCGACCTTTGGGGCGGTCCCGGTGCCGCCGTCGTCCGTGACGGACACGGCCACCACCTGCGAAGAGACCGCGAGCGCCAGATGGAAGCTGCCCGATTCATGGCCGCTGGCGGTGTGCAGGATTGCGTTCGCGCTCAGCTCGCTGACGATCAGTTCGGCGTCCTCGGCGAACGGCGATCCGCGCAGGATGTCCCGCGTCCAGCGGCGGGCCCGGCTGACCTCTTCCGGAAAACCTGGGCAAGTGAGGCCCCAGACCCGGGCGGTGCTCGTATACTCGTGCATACAAGTTCCTTCGTGCTGGTAGGCCGCCATGTGCAGCGGGTTCGGGCTAGACGAGTTTCACGCCGTCGTGGGCGCGGATGGCCGGCGGGGACGCCGCGTCGAGAGCGTCCAGGACGCGGATCGCGTACGCCTCGTCGGCGAGGTCGGTGACTTCTTCACGGGTGGCCCAGCGCAGTGCCCGGGTCTCGTCCCCGGTGGTGGGGGAGCCGTCGGCGGCCTCGCAGCGGAAGACCAGCGAGACGATCAGGCCCGTCATGTTCTTGTAGACGCCGGTGAGGGTCGCGGGAAGCGCGATCTTGACGCCGGTCTCTTCGAGGACTTCCCGCTGAAGGGCCTCGGGGAGGGTTTCCCCGCGCTCGACGATGCCCCCCGGGGGTTCCCACTGGCCGTTGTCGCGCCGCTGGATCAAGAGGGCGCGGTCCTGGTCGTCGACGATGACTCCGGCAACGCTCACGGAGTGCGGACGGTCAGTGCTCACGTTCCTCGGCCCTCTCGGCTGGCTAGGCTCTCCACCGTAGCAACAACACTCGCCCACTCGTCTAGATACCTAAAGGAGTACTCGTGACGTCACTCCCGAGCGTGCTCGGAGATCTCGACCCCACGAGCGATCGTGCGGTGTTCCGGCAGATCGCCGACCAGCTGCGCGAGGCCATCGACCGTGGGCGCTTCAAGGAGGGCGAAAAGCTCCCCTCCGAGGCCGAACTCGTCGAGCACTACGGCGTTTCCCGGATGACCGTCCGCAACTCCTTCTCCGTCCTCCAGGGCGAGGGCCTGGTCGCCGCCGAGCACGGCAAGGGCGTCTTCGTCCGGCCGCGCCCGCCCGTGCGGCGGCTCGCCTCCGACCGCTTCGCCCGGCGCCACCGCGAACAGGGCAAGTCCGCGTTCATCGTCGAGGCAGACGCTGCGGGCAGTCACCCCCAGGTGGACAGCCTGGAGGTCAAGGAGGAGAAGGCCAGCCAGGACATCTCCACCCGGCTCGGCTCCGTACGGCGGGTGCTCGCTCGTCGGCGTCGGTATCTGCTGGATGGCCGGCCCGTGGAGTTCGCGACGTCGTACCTGCCGCTCGACATCGCCCGCGGCACGCAGATCGCCGAGCCCAACCCCGGTCCCGGCGGCATCTACGCCCGCCTCGAAGAGCTGGGCCATCACCTCGACCATTTCGAGGAGGAGATCCGCGCCAGGATGCCCTCGCCCACCGAGGTCAAGACGCTCCGGCTGGCCTCCGGCGTGCCCGTCATCCACCTCATCCGCACCGCGTACGACACCGAGGGGCGCGCCGTCGAGGTCTGCGACACGGTCATGGCGGCAGACGCGTACGTGCTGTCCTACCAGCTCCCGGCGACGTGAACGCGGACCGCGCCGTGCCCGGCGGAGCGTGGACAGGTGACGACCGCGAACACAACGACGCCTGTCACGACCGCTGGTCGCAGGTGCAGAACAGGCCCACTCACCAGTCCGGATACCGGGATGACTGGTACGACGCGCAATGCGGCGGTTGCCGGTTCTGGGTCGCGCTGAGTGGGGAGCTGGGGCGGGATTGGGGAGTCTGCACTCATCCTGGCTCCGCGTTCGACGGGCGAGCCCGTTTCGAGCATGACGGTTGCGAGCTCTTCGCCATCCGGGAGGACGGTTCCTTCGGGTGAGTTCGTGTGGGTTCGAGCGGTGCGCGGGGCCGACTTCCCGAACTCGTACAGCCCAACAGGCATACTCGTATAGACGAGTGGGCAAGTTGTGTGGCAGGGTGGTCCATGTTCCCGGAGAGATCGGGTTCGAAGGCTGCATCTTGTATAGACGAGTAGATAGGAAGAAATCTTGCGCACCATCCGTGTGGAGACCTCCGCCGCGACGATCCTGCTCACCGAGGCCCCTGAGCCCAAGGTCCGCGACCGTCAGACCGGCGAGAGGGCGACGGACGCCGTCAGCGGTGAGCCGCTGATGACGCTCGGCGTCGTGTACATCGAGGAGGGGGAGTCGTCCCTGATCAAGGTCACCGTTCCGGAGGGCGGTGTCTCCGACGGGCTCGCGCTCGGGGCGCCGGTCTCGCTGCCGGGGCTCGTCGCCCGGCCGTGGGAGAGCGTGTTCAACGGGCAGCAGCGGCACGGCATCGCGTTCCGCGCCGCCGCCGTCACTCCGGCCGCGTTCCCGGCCGCCATGGGGGCCACGGCCTGATGACCGATCTGGCAACGCTTCTGGAGGTGGGTGGTCCTGTCGCCGCGCTCGGCGGCGGGGCTGCCTACGCCCGGGATCGACACCCCGGCGTCTACTGGTCCACGGTCGGCCTGCCGATATCCACGGCCCGGCTGCTCAGCTCCTACGGCTCGGTCATGGAGGCGTGCGGCCTGACCGTCGCTCCCTCCCGGCTGCGGGTCCTGGCGGTCAAGGCCACCACCCGCCGTGAGGTCCGGCCCGTGCCGCCGCGCCGGGGCATCATCCGGCCCACCTCGACCGGGTTACGGCTTCGACTCCGGCTCGCCCCGGGACAGGAACCCGCCGACGTCGCCGCCTCGGCCGAACGCCTGCGGCACGCCTGGGGAGTTCACGCTGTCTACGTCACGACCGTCAAGCCCGGCGTGGTTGAACTGCGACTCGTCGGCTTCGACGTCCTACGGCGGGTGCGCATGCCTCGCAAGATCGAGACTGGGTTCCTCAAAGTGCCCGTAGCCCTGCGGGAGGACGCCACAGCCTTCGTACGCGACTACCGCACCGTCCCGCACCAACTCACCCTCGGCGCAACCCTGTCCGGCAAGTCTATGTACCTGCGCCACCTCGTCGCCGGACTCGCCTCGCAGCCCGTCGCCCTGGTCGGCGTCGACTGCAAGCGCGGGGTGGAGCTGGCACCGTTCGCCCCGCGACTCTCCGCGCTGGCCACCGATTCCGAACAGGCGGCTGAGCTGCTGCCCGTGCTCATCAAGGAAATGGAGGACCGATACGACCTGATCAAAGCCCGGCAGGGCATCGCACCGGGCATCCCCGACGAGGAGATCACCTCGGACATCTGGGGCCTGCCCGACCACGAACGTCCCGTACCGATCGTGCTGTTCGTCGACGAGGTGGCCGAACTCTTCCTCGTCGCCACGAAGAAGGACGAGGAACGACGCGACGAGATGGTCACCCAACTCATCCGGCTCGCCCAGCTCGGCCGGGCCGCCGGTATCTACCTGGAGGTCTGCGGGCAGCGCTTCGGCGCCGAACTGGGCAAGGGCGCGACCATGCTCCGGGCCCAACTCACCGGCCGCGTCTGCCACCGCGTCAACGACGAAGCCTCCGCCAAGATGGCGCTCGGCGACATCGCCCCCGAGGCCGTCTCTGCCGCCTGCGCCATCGCCGCCGAACGGCCCGGCCTCGCCGTTGCGGGCGACACCTCCGGCGGCTGGTCCCGCATCCGCACGCCGTACCTCTCCCTCGGCGACGCCGCCGAGATCTGCCACCAGTCGGCCCACCTGGTCCCCGACCTGCCCGCGCTCAAGCCCTTCCGGCCCGACGTGGCCGTACGACCCATCGAGTCCCCGGCCCCGACCGTCCAGCCGCACCCGCTGACCGACTGAGCCGCGCCCTGTCTCCCCCCCCGGTCGGCGTGACCGCCTCGCGCCAACTCCCTACCCCTGCCATGCCTGAAACCCGGAAGGAGCCGCAGCATGCGCGCCCAACTGGCCCGCGTCGACGCGGTACTCGTCCAAGCGGTCATCGCGGCAGCGCTGTCCTTCGCCCACCTGCACGACGTCGCCTCGGCGGCCGGACAGGACGGATGGAAGGCCTGGGCCTATCCGATCTCGGTCGACCTGCTGCTCGTCGCCGCCTGGCGCCGACTGCGCTCCGGCGACGCGAAAGCCGCTGGCTGGTGCTGGTTCGTCATCGCCCTCACGGCGTCCCTCGGGGCAAACGTCGCCACCGCCGGACTCCTCGACATGGACGCCGTGCCGGCCTGGCTCCGCATCCTCGTCGCGGGCTGGCCCGCGGTCGCCTTCCTCGGCGGCACGCTCCTCGCGCACTCGACGCCAACGGTGGTCGACGAGGACACCGAGGACCAGGAGGACGCCGCCGAACCCGCCCCCGATCCGACACCCGCGCTCGACCCGGCTCCGGCAGCCGTATCCGTCCCAACCGCCCTCATCGACCACGCCCGCAAAGTCGCCGCCGAACACCACACCCGCACCGGCACGCCCATCGACACCCCCACTCTCCGCGCACGCCTCGGCATCCCGGCGCCCATGGCCGAGGCCATTGCCGCCCACCTCTGAAAGGAGATCCGGTGACCGCCAACCGCCGCTTCCGCTCCGTCACCCGCATCGGCCCCGTCCAGGTCGGCACGTCCTACGACGGCCGGGGCCGCGAGAAGCACACCGCCGCCTGCATCGCCCCGCGCTGCGGTTTCTCCGCCGACTACGACAGCCGCGCCGCCGCCGAGCTGGCCGCCCGCACCCACCGCTGCCCCGTCCGCTGAAAGGACCTGACCCCCGTGACCGTCAGCCTGCCGCTCGTCTTCGTTCTCGGCTTCTTCGCCTGGGGAGCGGTCAAGTTCCTCGGCGTCCGCACCTGGATCGTCGTCCTGATCGCTCTGTTCGGCTTCTGGCTCTCGCACACCTTCATGGCTCCGGCCATCGAGTCCGGCACGCGCTCCGGCGTGGACGTCATAAACGGCTCACATAACTAGACGAGTAGGCAAGGAGAGCTTCGCCGTGTTCCTGCCCAAGTACCCCGACAACCCGACCCCACCACCCGCACACACTCACGCCCCGGCCGATCCGGCGCCCGTACGCCGCTCGCTCCCGCCGCTCTCCATCAACACCGGAACGGTTGCGGCCGTCCTCGTCGGTGGCGTCGTGCTGACCGCGCTCCTGGCCGCCGTCGCCGTCACGGCCATCTCTGTCGCCGTAGCCGCCGTGGTCCTGCGCTCGATGCTCCGCGACCACCACCGTCGCTGACCGGCATGCAGCCTCCGGGGCGGCCTCGATACCGCCAAGCATCCGCCGCCCCGGGGCCTCTCCCGTCTGACCAAGCCAGCCAGAAGGAGACAGCCATCTTCACCCGCACCACCCCGCCCCCGCTCCCTGAACTCGGCCAACTCGCCTCCTCCGGCAGCCTGCCGGGCCTGATGCAACAGCTCTCCGGCCTCGGCGGCTGCACCCACCCGATCCGCCTCGACGGCCACCGCACCGAGTACGACGTCAACACGCGAACCGGTGAAATCGGCTCTGTCCTCCACTACCTCAACTCGTCCACCCTCCCGGCCGGGCAACTCCTCGTCCGCTGCAACAACCGCCGCACCACCCGCTGCGAGGCCTGCGCCGAGGTCTACCGCCGCGACACCTTCCACCTGATCAGCGCGGGCTTGCGCGGCGGCAAGGGCACCCCGGAACACGTCGCCGCCCACCCCCGCGTCTTCGCCACCTTCACCGCCCCGAGCTTCGGCCCCGTCCACAACCGCCCCTCCAACGGACGTGCCTGCCGCTGCGGCGTCCACCACGACCAGGACGACGACGTACTCGGCACTCCGCTCAACCCGGAGACCTACGACTACGAATCTGCAGTCCTCTGGAACGCCCACGCCGGACCGCTCTGGCGGCGCTTCTCCACCTACCTGCGCCGAGAGGTCGCGAAGCGAGCAGGCCTGTCGCAACGCCGCTTCCGTGAGCACGCGCGCGTGTCCTTCGCCAAGGTCGCCGAGTACCAGAAGCGCGGGGCCGTCCACTTCCATGCGGTCATCCGGATCGACGGCCCCGGCGGGGGTGACACCCCGCCCCCGCCCTGGGCAACGGCCGACCTGCTGACCGACGCCATCCGCACCGCCACCACCAAGACCCGCGTCGACGGCCCGGTCCTCGACGACCGCGCGCACACGTTCACCTTCGGCCGCCAACTCGACGTCCGCACCATCCGCAGCGCCGACTTCACCGGCGGCCAAGAACTCACCGAACGTGCGGTCGCGGCGTACATCGCCAAGTACGCAACCAAGGGCGCCGAGACCGCCACGGGAGCCCTCGACCGCCCGCTCAAGTTCGTCGCCGAACTGGCCCAGCTCGACATCAGCGACCACGCCCGCCGACTGATCCGCACCGCCTGGACCCTCGGCGCACGCAAGGACCTCGAACACCTCCGCCTCCGCGCCTGGGCCCACATGCTCGGCTTCCGCGGCCACTTCTCCACCAAGTCCCGCCGCTACTCCACCACCCTCGGCGCCCTCCGCACCGCACGCGCCGAATGGCGCCGCGCACAAGCCACCGCAGCAACGACCACCGAGCACGAGACCGACACGACATACGTCCTCTCGCACTGGGCCTTCGCCGGAACCGGTCTCTCCTCGGCCGAAGCCTGGCTCGCCGCATCCCTCGAACCCGCCCCCGGAACAGAAGGAGAGCCAACTCATGCGTGACGACGAGCTGTTGACCGTGCCCGACGTCATGGCGCGCCTCAAGCTCGGGCGGTCCACGGTCTATGACCTGATCCGCTCTCGTCGCTTGCCCTCGATCACCATCGGCCGGTGCCGTCGGATTCCGGCACGGGCGGTCCGCGAGTACATCACCAACGAACTGGAGGCAGCCGCCTGATGGCCAAGCAACGCAAGCGCAACCCCAACGGCGCGGGCACGATCACCAAGCGCAAGGACGGCCGCTATCAGTGCGCGGTCTACGTGCTTCAGCCCGATGGCACCACCGCCCGCAAGTACGCCTACGGCAATACCTGGGAGGAATGCGACGCCAAGCGTCGCGTTCTCCTCGCCAAGGTCGCCTCCGGCATCCCCGTCCCAACCCGCTCGGCCAAGCTCTCCGAGTGGCTGCCGTACTGGCTGGACAACGTGATCAAGCCTCGGCGGAAGCTCAGCACGTACGACAAGTACGAGGCGCACGTTCGGCTCTACCTGGTGCCCCGGATCGGCGCGAAGCGGCTCGAAGGCCTCGGCGTGGCCGACGTGCGCCGCTTCCTCGTCCGGCTGGAGAAAGAGGCCACCGCAGCCACAGCCAAGGAGTCCCATCGTGTTCTGCGTTCCGCGCTGACCTCCGCATGCCGCGAGGAACTGATCACGCGCAACGTCGCGAAGCTCGTCGAGCCGCCTCGCTCGGCCAATCCGGAACTCAATCCCTGGAGCCTGGAAGAGACGCTCGACTTCCTCGCCGCATCCCGCGGAGATCCGCTGTACGCGGCCTTCGTGCTCGCCATCGCGATGGGCCTTCGCCGGGGCGAGATCATCGGCCTCCGCTGGTCCGACCTCGACCTCGACAACCGCGTCCTCTACGTCCGCCAGCAGACTCAACGCCGCCGGGGCGTCCTGTACGACGACGATCCGAAGAGCCGCCGCCGTCGGGCCGTTCCCCTGCCCGCGCTCTGCATCGCGCCCCTCCGCTGGCACCGCATGCGGCAGGCAACTGCCCGTGCCAAGGCAGGGGACCAGTGGAGGGAGTCCGGCTACGTCTTCACCACCCGCACCGGTCGCCAGGTTGAACCGCGGAACCTCTACCGCTCCTTCACCCGCGTCGCCAGCTCGGCCGGCCTCCGGGCCATCCGGCTGCACGACGCCCGGCACGGCACGGCCACCCTCCTCACGGCCGCCGGAGTCGCGCCCCGCGTCGTGATGGAGATCCTCGGGCACAGTCAGATCAGCATCACCATGGACGTGTACACGCACGTCGTGCAGGACACGCAGCGCGAGGCCATGAGCCACATGGACCGACTGCTCAGGAAGCGCCCCGGTCGTCAGTGACCGCCCTCGTTGATGTCAAAAGTAGATGTCAAAGGCCCCGGACCAAGATCGGTCCGGGGCCTTTGCCCTGGTGCCCCCGGCAGGATTCGAACCTGCGACACCCGCTTTAGGAGAGCGGTGCTCTATCCCCTGAGCTACGAAGGCGTGTGGATTTCTGGGAGACCCGGCGACTAGCGTAGCGGATGTGGGGTTGCGGGCGGCAAGGTTTCGGTTTTCGCAGGTCAGGGGGAGGGAGCGTTGGTTGCGGGGCAGGGGGAGGGGGCGTCAGTGGGGGAGACGGAGCTGTAGGCCGTCGAGGACTACCTCCAGGCCATAGGCGAATTTGGTGTCGCGGAGGGCGGCCGGGTCGACCGGCGCAGCCGTGGCGTAGGCGTCGGACAGGTGGTCGTGGTCGGCGGCGGCCTGCTGGGCGGCGGGCATCAGGCGGGCGATGAAGTCGGCCTCCGTCTCGCCGGAGCGGGCGACCGTGGTGAGCCAGGCTGCCTCCGTGGTGCTCATGCCGATGACGTACGAGAGCACCGTGTCGATGGCGCGACTCGGCTCGGGGAAGCCGGCGGCCGTGAACAGGGCGGCCAGGCGTTCCGAGTACGACATGAGGTTGGGGCCCAGATAGGCGAGGCCCGCCTGGCCCAGGACCGAGGACAGCCAGCGGTGGCGCAGGGCCGTCGCGCGGAAGGACTGGGCGGCCCCCGTGGCGGAGGCGCGCCAGTCGGGGGTGTCGGCGGGCGGGACCGTGATCTCGGCGAAGACCTCGTCCACCGCGAGTTCCATCAGCTCGTCCTTGGTGGCGACGTGCCGGTAGAGAGAGGTCGCGCCGGCGTTCAGGCGGGCGCCGAGCTTGCGCATGCTGAGCGCCTCGATGCCGTCCGCGTCCAGCATGACGATCGCCTCGCGGACGATCGCCGCCCGACTGAGCGCCGGCTGGTCGGGCTCCTTCTGCTGCCGCGTCCATACGGAGGGGATCGGGGCGGAAGGAGGCGAGGCGGAGGGAGTCGAGGCGGAGGGGGTCGAGGCAGGAGGGGCCGGGTTCGCGTGCTGCGGGAGCCGCGGATCGGTTCCGTTCCCGTTCCCGTCGGGCTTCCCGTCCGGCTTCCCGTCCGGCTTCCGGTTCGTCTTGGCGGCGGCCATGGCGCGCTCCTCTGGGACCAGTACTGCGTACGGCGTTCGCAAAGAGCGTACATCGATAGGGGGTTGCGCACACTGTTCCGGGCTGCGTACAGTGTTCGCAACGAAGGAACAGCGTGCGCAAGCCGAAAGGGAAGCTCATGGAAACCCGTAACCCCCGTCGCTGGTGGATCCTCATCGTGCTCTGCCTCAGCACGCTGGTCCTGGTCGTCGACAGCATGGCGCTCACCGTGGCGGTGCCCTCCATGACCGAGGACATCGGCGCGAGTGCCCAGGACACCCAGTGGATCCTCGACTCCTACATCCTGGTCTTCGCCGGGCTCCTGCTGACTTCAGGAAGCCTCGGTGACCGGTTCGGCCGGCGGAAGATAATGATCATCGGGTTGCTGCTCTTCGGGGCGGCCTCGCTCGCCGCCACCTTCTGCACCAACCCCGGCGAGGTCATCGCCGTACGGACCGCGATGGGCGTCGGCGGGGCGCTGATCATGCCCTCGACGCTGTCGATCCTCATCACCGTCTTCGACGAGGAGGAGCGCGGCAAGGCGATGGCGGCCTGGGGCTCGGTCTCGATGCTCGGCCTCGTCGGCAGCCCGGTGCTCGGCGGCGTACTGATCGACCACTTCTCCTGGCACTCGATCTTCTTCATCAACGTCCCGGTCGTCGCCCTGGCCGTCCTCGCGGGCCTCACCCTCATGCCCGAGTCGAAGGCGCCCTGGCAGAAGGCCGACCCGCTCGGCGCGGTGCTCTCCGCGGTCGGCATGACCGCCCTGGTCTGGTGGATCATCGAGCTCCCGCAGCACGGCGCCCTCGGCGGCCACGCCGGCATCACCCTGGCCGTCGCGGTCCTCGCCCTCGTCGGGTTCGTGGTCTGGGAGAACGTCACCGCCGCGCCGATGGTCCCGCTCGTTCTCTTCAAGCACCGCAACTTCAGCGGCGGTTCGCTCTCGCTCTCGCTGGTCCAGATCGGCAACGGCGGCCTGCTGCTGGTCCTCACCCAGTACCTGCAGTTCGTGCTCGGCTATTCGCCGGTCAAGGCGGGCCTCGCCTTCGTGCCGCTGGCCGTCGCCGCGCTGGCCGGCAACACGGCCGGTGCCCAGCTCACCGCGAAGATCGGCCACCGCTTCGTGATCCTCGCCGGAATGCTGCTGATGGTCGCCTCCTTCGCCCTGCTGACCACGGTCTCCGTCGACTCCGGCTTCACCGTCCCGGCGGTCGCGCTCGGTCTGCTCGGCCTTGGCGCCGGTCTCGCCATGCCGGCCGCGGTGGGTGCGCTGATGGGCACCATCCCGGCGGACAAGGCGGGCGTCGGCTCCGCCCTCAACGACACCATCCAGCAGGCCGGCACCGCGCTCGGTATCGCGATCCTCGGCTCGCTCCTGTCCAGCGGCTACGCCGACGAGATGCCCGCCGACGCCCCCGCGCAGGCCAAGCAGTCCATCGCCGGTGCGCTGGCCGTCGCCCACGGCGACTCGGGCCTGGTGCACGCCGCCCGGCAGGCCTTCACCGACTCGATGTCGACCACCTTCACCGTCAGCGCGATCGGCGTCCTCACCGCCGCCGTCCTCGCCACCCTGGTCATGCGAGACAGCAAGGACAGCAAGGACAGCAAGGGAGAGCAGGCCACTGAAGCCCCGGCCCCGGCGGAGGAGCTCGCCGTCTGACCTCCGCCGACAGCAGCACTTGACCCCCTGCCGACACCACCAGTCGAGGCCGGTGCCCCAAGGCACCGGCCTCACTCACGCGTTCGGCACCCGCCGGAACCGCCCCGCCACCCGCAGATCCGCCTCGATCCGGGTGGCCGCCGCGTGCAGTTCGGGCAGCACCTTGTCGGCGCACTCCTCGGGCGTACGGCGGCTGCTGTGCATGGCGACGTTGACGGCGGCCACCACTCGGCCGCCACGCTCGCGCACCGGTACGGCGATGGAGCGCAGCCCCTCCTCCAACTCCCCGTCGACCAGGGCGAATCCGTCCTCCCGTACGCGGTCGAGGAGAGCCGTCAGCCGCTCCGGATCCGTGACCGTGTACCGGGTCAGGGGCCGCAGTTCCCCCAACTTCCGTTCCGTGGGCGGGAGATCGGCCAGGATCACCCGGCCCAGCGAGGTGGCGTACGCGGGCAGTCGCGAACCGACCGTGACGTTGACGCTCATGACGCCGCTGGTGGCGACGCGCGCCGTGTACTGGATCTCGTCGCCCGTCAGGATCGCGAGCGACGCCGAGTCCCGCAGCCGCTGCGAGAGTTGGGTCAGGTGCGGGGTCGCGATCTGGGGGAGCGATGTACGGGACAGCGGCGGGAAGCCGAGGCCCAGGACGCGGGGTGTGAGCCGGAAGACGCGGCCGTGCGCGGTGACGTATCCGAGGTGCTCCAGGGTGATGAGGGCGCGCCGGGCGGTCGCACGGGCGAGTCCGGTGGCCTGGGCGACCTCGGTGAGCGTCAGTTCGGCGCGGCCGTCGCCGAAGGACGTGATCACGGTCAGCCCGCGGGCCAGCGACTCGATGAACTCCCGGCCCAGCTCCTGCTTGGAGGCGCCGGTCCAGCCGGCGAGCCCCGAGGGGGCGGCCGGTTCGGCGGGCGGCGCCTCGCGCAGCTCGCGCTCCATCGCGGCGACGGCCGCGCGCAGTCGAGGCAGCAGCGTGTCCCGCAGATCGGCCGCGCTGTGCCGGCTGGTGTGGCTCACCACGCTCACCACGCAGGCGATACGACCGCTGCCCGCGTCCCGCACCGGTACGGAGAGGGCGACGAGGCCCGGCTCGATCAACTGGTCGTCGAGCGCCCACCCGGCCTCCCGCGCCTCGGCCGTACGCTCCTCGAAGTCGTCGCCGGAGGTGGGCTGTTGACGCCGTACGGGATCGTCCTCGTCCCCTGCTTCGTCGATCGGCCGGCTGCGCGCCGGTACCGTCGGGAACCCCCGGTCCTCCGGGTCGGCCGCCCGGCGTTCGTGCCAGCGCGCCCACTCCGTCTCGCCCCACTCGGTGGCGAACAGCGGTCCGGGGGCGGTGCGTTCGGCGGGCAGCAGGTCGCCGATGCGGAAGCTCAGCGACATGGCGCGGCGCCGGGTCGCCTGGTGGATGAAGCGGATCCCGTCCCGGTCGCCGACCGCCAGGGACACCGACTCGTCCAGTTCGTCGGCGAGGGCGTCGGCGTGCGCGTCCAGCAGGCGGGGGAGGCGCAGGGCGGCGAGGTAGGCGTTGCCGAGTTCCATCAAGCGCGGGGCGAGCACGGCGTCCCGGCCGTCGAGGCGCACGTATCCCATGCGGGCGAGGGTCGCGGTGATCCGGTCGACGGTGGAACGGGCGAGGCCGGTGGCCCGCTCAAGACCGCTCAGGCTGGACACTCCGTCGGCCTCGGTCAGCCGCCGCAGGACGGCGATCCCGCGCATGAGGGGGGCGACGGCCTCGGCGGGTACCGCACTCTCCGAAGTGGCAGGCACCGCGCTCGGCGAGGAGGCAGGCACCGCACTCTCCGGGGTGGGGGCCGGCACGGCGTTCGGTGACATGGGCTGGCTCTCCGTTGCGGATCTCTCAGAAGAGACACCGTAGTGCGTACCCGGTCCTTCGAGCAGGTCGGACGGCACACCCGACGGGCTCAGCGCCGCGTCACATGCACCCGGTAGTCCCCGGCGGGATCCGCCCCCGCCACCGTGATGGTGATGCCCGTGCGGGGGTCCTTGAAGGACTCGCCCGGCTCGAAGGGCGCGTCGGAGAGTTCCGCCTGGACGTTGGGGCTGCGAGTGCAGCCGCCGCTGTCGCGCCGGGAGTCGTAGACGGTGACCGGGCCGTTGCCGGTGTCGACGTTCGCCTCGACCTTGTAGATGAGGATGCCGGGGCGGCAGACCGCGGAGTCGTTGCCCTCGCGGGTGCGCAGTTCGAGGGCGTACCCGCTCTTCCTGCTGATCGGGACGAAGACGAGCTTGGCGCCGCCGGGCCGGGCCAGCGGCGTGAGCGTGTACTCGGTGGTCCCGGGCGCCGCCGCGCAGCTGACCTGGGACTCGTCGAGCCAGCCGAGCTTCCACTTGTGCCAGCCGAGCAGGTCGTTGTCGGCGCCCCAGTCCTCGCTCATGATGTCCCAGTGCCCCACGGCGGAGCCGCCGTCCGCCGTGTAGAGGTCGGGCAGGCCGAAGGTGTGGCCGTTCTCGTGCGGCAGCACCCGGTAGCCGGTGTCCCCGTAGGAGCCGGAGCCGTCGTCCTGGCGGCTGTAGACGAAGGACGCGTTGGCGACGGGGACGCCGTCGGCGACCGGCGCCTCGGTGTTCCCGGCGAAGGTCACGGACAGGACGGTGTCCAGGGCGGAGGGGCCCGCGTTCGGGGTCATCAGGACGTTCACGAGGTCGTACGAGCGGAAGTCGACCGTGGGATCGGCGGCGGCCACGATGTCCTGGACCAGATCGCGGTAGCCGGGGTCGAAGGGGGCGCCGCGCTCTATGCCGTAGGCCCTGAAGGGCTTGGGCATGCGCAGCCAGTGGGGGATCGGGGCCTGGGGGCGGTAGTCGAGGCGGCCGTACGAACTGGTGGCGAACCACTTCTGGGTCTGCGGGAAGAACTCGTGGAACCGGTCGAGCGCGCTGCCCTGACCGGGCGCGTCGGAGAAGTCGACCATGAGGTTGAGGGCCCGGACGGTGCCGGTGGAGCGGGAGTAGCCGGTCTGGGTCGGCAGGCCCTCGGACATCTGGATGTCCGTCGAGCCGTTGATCATGCAGGGGCCGAGCGCCGTGGTGCGGGCCAGCGCGATGGAGCCCGCCGTGGCGGAGCCCGCGCTCAGGTGCCCGGTACCGGCGGAGGTGCTGACCGCCAGTGTCAGGACGGTCACCGAGGCGAGCGCGACCACGCGGCGCGGGCGTATCCGACGTCTGGCGGGCTGCACGCGACGGCTGGTCGGCTGCATACGCGGGGCCCTTCGCTCCACGGCAGCCGCCGGTCGCCGACTGCACCCTTTCGATCACCCTGTGTCGAGGGATGCGGGTGCGCGCGCTGGAGTCGACCGATCGAGGGGTTTCCGTCCACGGACCCCGATGTGCATGTGACCCAGGTCACAGCAAATCAATCGAAGAGTGGGAAATAACCGGGGATCGTTTCCCCGTTTAGCCATGTGTCCGAGCGAAACGGGGATCTGCTCCCCGGATCGTGAAGGTCACCTGGATCACTGGCTCAACTGAGGAGTACGCCGTGGAGACCGCCACCCCCGTGAAGCGCCGAGTGCCCCGGCCTCGGGCCGACGCCCTGCGCAACCGGGAGCGGATCGTCGCCGCCGCCGTGGAGATGTTCGTCGAGTTCGGCCAAGAGGTGCCGTTCGACGAGATCGCCCGCCGGGCCGGCGTGGGTAACGCCACGGTGTACCGCAACTTCCCGGACCGCGAAGCGCTGACCCGCGAGGTCGTCTGCTCGGTCATGGACCGCATGTCGGAGCGGATCGAGACGGCGCTGGCCGAGGACGGTGACGCCTTCGAGGCGCTCAGCCGCTTCGTGCATGCCTCCGCCGAGGACCGCATCGGCGCGTTGTGCCCCATGCTCTCCGAGAGCTTCGACAAGAACCACCCGGACCTGCTCGCCGCGCGCGACCGGGCCACGGAGCGGACCGAGGAGCTGATGGAGCGCGCCCGTGCGGCAGGGCAACTACGCCCCGACGTCGAGTTCGGCGACCTGATGACGGCTCTCACCCAGCTCACCCGGCCGCTGCCCGGCACCGCGTGCCAGGGCATGGACCGCTTCGTACACCGCCATCTGCAGCTGTTCCTGGACGGCCTGCGGGCACCCGCCCGCTCCGTGCTGCCGGGCGTGGCCGCATCCGTGGAGGAGCTGCGACGAGCCGTGTCCTGAGCATTCCCGCAACCGCCCCATCGCCCTTGGCCAGTTCCACGACCGATCAGGACCAGACCGACACGGCCGATTAGTTCGGCGCCCGTCACCGGTCTCCACTGGCACCAGAGTTTCCGGCCGTCAGCGCCGACAGGCCGACCCTTCCCTCATATCCCTCATTTTTTCGAAACGAAGTCCCGGAGTGGGTACCCCCATGTCTGAAACAGCAAAGGCCACTGCCTCCTTGGAGGAGCGGGCCGCGCACAGCAACCGCTGGAAGGCGCTCGCGTTCATCGCGCTCGCCCAGCTGATGGTCGTCCTCGACGCGACGATCGTGAACATCGCACTGCCCTCCGCCCAGACCGACCTGGGGATCTCGGACGGCAACCGGCAGTGGGTCATCACGGCCTACGCCCTCGCCTTCGGCGGACTGCTGCTCTTCGGCGGCCGTATCGCCGACATCTGGGGCCGCAAGCGCACCTTTGTCACCGGCCTGGTCGGCTTCGCCGCCGCGTCCGCCCTCGGCGGCGCCGCTCAGAGCGAGGCCATGCTGCTGGGCTCCCGTGCCTTGCAGGGTGCCTTCGGCGCACTGCTCGCGCCCGCCGCGCTCTCCCTCCTCGCGGTGATGTTCACCGACGCCAAGGAGCGCGCGAAGGCGTTCGGCATCTACGGTGCGATCGCCGGTGGTGGTGGCGCCGTCGGCCTGATCCTCGGCGGCTTCCTCACCGAGTACCTGAACTGGCGCTGGACGTTCTTCGTCAACATCCCGTTCGCGATCGTCGCGGCCGCGGGCGCGTACTTCGTCATCCGTGAGCCGGCCGGCGGCCGCAACCGCTCGCCGCTCGACATCCCGGGCGTCATCCTCTCGACCCTCGGTCTGGTCTCCCTGGTCTACGGCTTCACGCGCGCCGAGTCCGAGGGCTGGAGCGACTCCGTGACGATCGGCATGTTCGTCGCGTCCGCCGTGCTCCTCGCGTCCTTCGTGTTCGTCGAGTCCCGGGTCAAGGCGCCGCTGCTGCCGCTGCGCGTCATCACCGACCGCAACCGCGGCGGCGTGTACCTCTCGCTCGGCCTCGCGATCATCGCGATGTTCGGCCTGTTCCTCTTCCTGACCTACTACCTGCAGATCGTGAAGGGCTACTCGCCGGTCAAGACCGGCTTCGCCTTCCTGCCGATGATCGTGGGCATGATCACGGGCTCCACGCAGATCGGCGCCCGCCTGATGACCCGCGTCCCGGCACGGCTGCTGATGGGGCCCGGCTTCCTGACCGCCGCGATCGGCATGCTGCTGCTGACGCAGATGGAGATCGGCTCCTCCTACGCCGCTCTGCTGCTGCCGGCCATGCTGCTGCTCGGCCTCGGTATGGGTACGGCGTTCATGCCGGCGATGTCCCTCGCCACCATCGGCGTGCAGCCGCGTGACGCCGGTGTCGCCTCGGCCATGGTCAACACCTCGCAGCAGGTGGGCGGCGCGATCGGTACGGCGCTGCTGAACACGATCGCAGCCTCGGCCACCACCTCGTACATCAAGGACCACATCGCCGGTGCGGCCTCCAAGCCGCAGCAGCAGCTGGTCCAGCTCGAGGGCATGGTGAAGGGCTACACCAGCGCCATCTGGTTCGCCGTCGGCATCCTGGTCGTCGCCTCGGCGATCGCCTTCACCTTCGTCAACGCCGGCCGCCCGGACCTGACCCCGGCCTCCGGCTCGGCCGAGGGCGACGGTGTCGAGGACGAGCTCAAGGTGCCGGTGATAGCCCACTGACCGGCCACCCCGCACCGGCCGGCCTCATCGGCTGAGCCGCTTCCCACCGGGTACTTCGCGTACGTACGAGGGGTGGGGACGCCTCGTACTTACGAATCCCAGGGTCCGCCCCGGTTCCGAGCTCAGCGGGACCGGGGCGGACCCACGTCCGCGTCCGGTGCCTGCCCGGCGGGACCGGGGCGGACGTCCGCGTCCGGTGCCTGCCCGGCGGCTAGCGCAGCCACGGCAGGTCCGCACCCGCTTCGTTCGGCTGAAGTCCCTCGGCGACGATCTCCATGATCTCGCCGAGGGCCTTCTGCTGTTCGGGGGAGAGCCGCTCGAACATCGCCTGCCGTACGGCGGACACATGGCCCGGCGCGGTCCGGCCGAGCACCTCGAAGCCCTCGTCGGTCAGCACCGCGAACTGGCCCCGCTTGTCGGAGGGACAGTCCTCGCGGCGCACCCAGCCGTTCTTCTCCAGGCGGGCGATCGCGTGCGAGAGCCGGGAGCGGGTGATCTTCGCCTTCATGGCCAGCTCGGTCATCCGCAGCCGCCGGCCCGGGGCCTCGGCGAGCGCGACGAGGAGCCCGTAGTAGATGTGCGGCATCCCCGCGTCGCGCTGCAACTGGCGGTCGAGGTGGTCCTCGAGGAGGGTGGTGGCGTGCATGTAGGAGCGCCAGATGCGCTGCTCCTCGTCGGTGAGCCAGCGAGGCTCTTCTGCGCGTGCGGATGCCGGTGCCGTGTTCATGTACTCCACTGTACGAGCCTCCTCCTTGAATGTTAAACAACCTGAGGGTAAGCTGTGCCGGAGAAAGCTTGAGGATTAAAGTAAGTGCGGTAAACGCTGTACAGGCCGTAAGTGCTGTGCAGCGGGTACGCGCCCAGTAGTACGTGAACCCTTGGAGGGAGTAGCCGTCATGTCCGCCGCCACTCAGGAGCGCATGCCCGCCCTCTATCTCAGCCACGGCGCACCGCCGCTCGCGGACGACCCGATCTGGCCCGGCCAACTCGCCGCCTGGTCGGCCGAGCTGCCCCGCCCCAAGGCGATCCTCGTCGTCTCCGCCCACTGGGAGGAGGCCCCGCTCGCCCTCGGCGCGGTGCACACCGTGCCCCTCGTCTACGACTTCTGGGGCTTCCCCGAGCACTACTACCAGGTGACGTACGGCGCCCCCGGCGCCCCTGAACTCGCCGAGTCCGTCAGGAAGTTGCTGCGCGCGCCCGGTACGCCGGTGCAGGACATCCCGGACCGCGGGCTCGACCACGGGGCGTACGTCCCGCTCGTCGAGATGTTCCCGGACGCCGACATCCCGGTGCTGCAGATCTCCATGCCGACCCTCGACCCGGTCCGGCTGATGGAGATCGGCCGCAGGCTGGCGCCGCTGCGCGACGAGGGCGTCCTGATCATGGGTTCCGGGTTCTTCACGCACAACCTGGCGGCGCTGCGGCAGGGCGGCATCCCGTCCTGGTCCGTCGAGTTCGACGACTGGGGCCACCGGGCTCTGGACGCCCACGACTGGGACGCGCTGCTCGACTTCACTCGCAAGTCCCCGTCCGGGCAGCTGGCCCACCCCCGCACCGAGCACTTCGCCCCGCTCTTCGTGGCGATGGGCGCGGCGGACGCGACGGGCGAACTGGACGGGCCCCGGTCGGTGATCGACGGGTTCTGGTTGGGGCTGGCGAAGCGGTCGGTGCAGTTCGGCTGACGCGGGCCGTTCCCGTCGTAGAGGCGGCTCTCCCGGTCGTAGAGGCGGCTCTCCCGGTCGTGGCGGCGGCTCTCCCGGCCTACAACTCCTTCTCGTACCAGGCGACATCCCAGTAGCGGCCGAACTTGCGGCCCACCTCGCGGTAGGTCCCCACGTGCCGGAACCCGAAGCGTTCGTGCAGCCGCACGGACGCTTCGTTCGGCTGTGCGATGCCCGCGTAGGCGCGATGCAGGTCTTCTTTGGCGAGCGCCTCGAAGAGGGACTTGTAAAGGAGTGTGCCGATGCCGTGACCGCCCGCATCGGGCGCGAGGTAAATGGTGACCTCTACGGAGGTGGCGTACGCGGGCTTGGGGCGAAACGCGCTGGATGTGGCGTAGCCAAGAATCGTCTGTGAGTTCACATCGGTGGCAACCATTAGCCGATGCGGGCCGTCTTCAGGGTGGGAGAGCAGCCAGGGGCGGCGCTCTTCCGACGTGAAGGCAGCGGTATCGAATGTGATCGGCGTCTCACGTACGTAGTGGTTGTATATGTCAGTGAGGGCGTCGAGGTCCTCTTCGACTCCTGGCCTGACCTGCACCTCTGTACGTTCCGACGGCATTCGGCCTCCCCATGTGGCGGCACAGGGTACTGCATGATCAGAAAAACAGGGGGGTGCGTTGGGAATTCTGTCCGGATTCCAGTCGTTGTTTCCTTCAGATGCCGGGCACCCGACGAGGGTGAACCGAGTGTCCTGGACCACCCGCTAGCCCACCATCGCAAGGGAGCACGCATGGCAACCCGTGCCGTCGCCGCGCGTCGTACGTCCGCCACCCGCGGAACCGACACGCGAAACAGCGTTCGCGCCTCGAGCGGCGAGATCGCCGACCGCGACCTGGTCGGCATGTACCTCGACGAGATAGCGCGTACGCCTCTGCTCGACGCCGCCAAGGAAGTCGAGCTGTCCCAGATCATCGAGGCGGGTGTGTTCGCCCAGCAGATCCTCGACGGCGAGGTGAGCGACGCCAAGGCGGACGCGTCCCGCGAGGAACTCGAAGAGCTCGTCGCCGAGAGCGAGCGGGCCAAGGACGTCTTCATCCGCTCGAACCTCCGGCTGGTCGTCGCCGTGGCGCGCCGCTACCCCCGTAGCGGACTGCCGCTGCTGGACCTGATCCAGGAGGGCAACGCCGGCCTGGTGCGCGCGGTCGAGAAGTTCGACTACCGCAAGGGCTTCAAGTTCTCGACGTACGCCACGTGGTGGATCCGCCAGGCCATCACCCGCTCCATCGCCGACCAGTCGCGCACGATCCGCCTCCCCGTCCACCTGGTCGAGGAACTGGGCCGGATCCGCCGGGTGCAGCGCGAGTTCAACCGTAAGAACGGGCGGGACCCCGAGCACGCGGAGATCGCCGCCGAGCTGGACACGACCGAGGCGCGCGTGGGCGACGTCCTGGACTGGGCCCGCGACCCGGTCTCGCTGAACATGGCGGTGGACGACGACGGTGACACCCAGTTCGGCGACCTCCTGGAGGACACGTCCGCGGTCTCGCCGGAGCAGTCGGTCCTGACCCTGCTGCGCAGCGAGGAGCTGGACGACCTGATCGGCCGCCTCGACCAGCGCACGGCCTCGATCATCAAGATGAGGTACGGCATCGAGGACGGCCGGGAGCGCACGCTCACCGAGGTCGGCAAGGAGCACGGCCTCACGCGCGAGCGCATCCGCCAGATCGAGAAGCACGCCCTGCTGGAGCTGAAGAAGCTCGCACGCAGCACGGGGTTCGACGCCGCGGCGTAGAGCGTGCGTGGGTCATGGAGAGAGGCATGGGGAGCCGAAAGGCGGGCAGGGGTGACCTTCGATGACGCGTGATGACACGAGATGACGTAAACGGACGTGTTGGTAGCGAAAATCGACCGGACATGGCCATGTAAAGCCGCTTCAACCCGCTGAGCGCTGGGCACAAGACTTCAGGGCCCAAGCTCCACGGACCGACCCTCAGGGCCCGGGCGCCACGCCCAGGTCCCCCAGAACCGAGTTCCGACGCACTCCCCCCTCGCGTCGGAACTCCTCCGAGCCGAGCTCCGGCGCCTCACCCCCCCCTGGCGCCGGGGCTCGGCTCCATTTTGTTTCGGGGGTGCCGGGACGGTTCGTTTCTGGGGTGCCGGGACGGCGGGGCGCCGGGATGGTGGGATGGGATTGTCGCGGGGACGTGGATGCCGGGGGTCCGTGGATGCCGCGGGTCCGTACGCGGTGAGGCGGCTCCGGCGTACGTCGCGGGGCTGCGCCGGCGTACGCGGTACGGCGGTTTTCGGGCAGGTCGACGGGCCACCCCGAACCTGAACCCCGGGGTGACCCGGATGGCAGATTCTGCCACAGCGGCATAACCTGCCGTCCGTGACCGGTACCAACCCTGGCGGAGGGGCGCCGTGGTCGGGCCCCTCGCTGATCGAACGACGCAAAGCAGCCACCCGCATGGAGATCGCCCGCTCCGCTGCCGCGCTCTTCATGCGAAACGGTCTGCGGGCCACCCGCGCGGAGGACATCGCCCGCGCCGCCGGCATCGCCCCGCGCACGTTCTACCGCTACTTCGCGAGCAAGGAGGAGGCCCTCGGCCCCCTCTTCGCCGCGGGCGCACAGAAATGGGCGGAGGCCGTACGCGACGCCCCGGCCGACCTGCCCGTCCCCGAAGCGCTGCGGCACGCCGTCGTACAGACCCTGACACCCGGCATCGGCGTGCGGAGGGAATCCCTGGAGTGGGTCCGCTCCCTGCTCCGACTGGCGGAGGGCAGTCCGGCCCTGCTGCGCGTGTGGGGCGAGGCGTGCCAGTTGGGGGAGCGGACGCTGGCGGGGGTGTTGGGGGCGCGGGCGCAGGTCGACTCCGCCGGGCAGGCTGAGCGAGTGGTCGCCGATTCCGCCGGGCAGGCCGAGGTCGCCGCCGTGGCTGTGTCGCCCGAGCTCCGCTTCAGTGCCGCCGTGGCGAGCGCGGCGGTTCGCGTGGCGGTGGAGGCCTGGGCCGCCGGGGACGCCGCGTCGGACGGCCCGGACAGCCCGGCCGAGCTGGCGCTGCGTCACCTCGGGGCGCTGCGGGACTTTCCGTGGAGTGCCGCATGAGGTGCCGTACGGCGGCGTAGGGGGTGTCGTACGGCGTAACGCTGAGCCACGGCGGGTGGTGCCGTGTGGCGTGGCGCTGAGCTACGGCGGGTGCGTGGTGGGCGATGCGCTGTGCGTGGTGGGCGATGCGCGGTGGGCGACGCGGGGTGCGTTCATGGGCGGCCGCCCGCCGCCCGGGTCAGCCGGGCGCCCAACTCCCGTAGATAGCCGACCAGTTCCGGCGGCTCATGGACCGTGAACTCGCAGTCGACCATCGCGATCCGCACCGCCAGCCACTCCAGGGAGTCGCCGGAGGAGGCGCGCAGCCGGCAGCTGTGGTCGTCGATCGGCTCCGGCGCGCCGACCCACTTGGGCAGGCGCGCGGCGATGAAGTCGGCGGGCGCGGCGAAGGTGACGTCGAACTCGTACGTCTCCTGCCGCCCGAACATCGACTGCCGCAGAAACTCCGCCGCGTTGCCCGTGGGCAGCTCACGCGGGGTGAAGCGGGCCCCCGTCGCGAAGGGCTCGGCGACCCGGTCGACGCGGAACGTACGCCAGTCCTCGCGATCGAGGTCGTAGGCGACGAGGTACCAGCGGCGGCCGGTCGACACCAGCCGGTACGGCTCGGTCAGGCGCCGCGACGGCGTCCCGTCCCCGGAGCGGTACGCGAACCGCAGCCGCTCCTGCCCGGCCACCGTCGAGGCCATCACGGTCAGCGTCTCGGGGGCGATGCTCGCGCCGTCGCCGCTGGTCAGCGGGGTGGTGGCGGCCTGGAGGGTGGACACGCGGTGCCGCAGTCGGCTCGGCAGCACCTGCTCCAGCTTGGCGAGGGCCCGTACGGAGGCCTCGTCCACGCCCTCGACGGCGTGCCCGGCGCCGGCTCGCAGCCCCACCGCGATCGCCACCGCCTCCTCGTCGTCCAGCACGAGCGGCGGCATCGCCTTCCCGGCCACCAGCCGGTACCCGCCGTCGGCACCCTTGCTGGCCTGCACCGGATAGCCCAGCTCACGCAGCCGGTCGACGTCGCGGCGGACCGTACGACGGGACACCCCGAGCCGCTCGGAGAGCTCGCCACCGGGCCACTCGCGGGGGGTCTGGAGGAGGGAGAGAAGCTGGAGCAGCCGCGCCGGGGTGTCGGTCGTCATGGTGTCTCCTCGGTCGGATCGAAGCTTCGGGTCGGACGGTTCGGGTTGGTGCTTCGGGTCGGACGGTTCGGGTTGGTGCTTCGGGTCGGACGGTTCGGGTCGGTGCTCGGGGTCGGGCGGTTCGGGTCGGTGCTCGGCGTCAGACGGTCCGGATCGGTTCTTGTGGTCACGAGTTCCAGGGTCCCGTAGAACTAGGACATGATCTGACCTAATAGGGTTCTATCTTCGATGCATGACCTCCACCGACACCCCTCTGAGCAGCCCGGCCGCCGAGGCCGCCGCAGCAGACACGGCCGACCGGCGCCGCTGGCTCGCACTCGCCATCGTGATGACCGCGGCCTTCATGGACCTGGTCGACGTCACGATCGTCAACATCGCGATTCCGTCCATCCAGCGCGACGCGGGCGCGTCGTTCAGCCAGATCCAGTGGATAACCGCGGGCTACGCGCTGGCCTTCGCCGCCGGGCTGATCACCGGTGGACGGCTCGGTGACATCCACGGCCGCAAGCGGCTCTTCCTCATCGGCGTCGGCGGATTCACGATCGCCTCCGCGCTCTGCGGCTTCGCCGCGAACCCGGAGATGCTCGTCGCCTCGCGCATCCTGCAGGGCGGCATGGCCGCGATGATGGTGCCGCAGGTGCTGTCGATCGTGCACGCCACGTTCCCGGCGCACGAACGCGGCAAGGTCTTCGGGATGTTCGGCGCGGTCGTCGGGCTCGGCGCCGTGTCCGGCCCGCTGCTCGGCGCCCTGCTCACCCAGTGGAACCTCTTCGGCCTCGAATGGCGGCCGATCTTCCTCATCAACCTGCCGGTGGGCGTGGCCGCGCTGATCCTGGGCCGGAAGTTCATCACCGAGTCCAAGGCGCCGAAGGCGCTCAAGCTCGACCTCGTCGGCGTCGCGCTGGTCACCCTCGGCCTGCTGATGCTGCTCTACCCGCTCACCCGCGGCCGCGAGCTGGGCTGGCCGCTGTGGGGGTACGTGTCGATGGCCGGTGCGCTCGGTGTGTTCGCGGCGCTGGTGGCGTACGAGCGGCGGAAGGCGGCGCGGGACGGTTCGCCGCTGGTCGAGCTGTCGCTGTTCAAGGTGAAGAGCTTCGCGGCGGGCATCGCCGTACAGACCGTCTTCGGAATCGCGCTCGGCATCTTCTTCCTGGTCTGGACGATGTACATGCAGATCGGGCTGGGCTGGAGCCTGCTGCGGGCCGGTCTGACCGGGGTGCCGTTCTCGATCGCCGTGTCGGCTGCGGCGGGCATGTCGGTGCAGCTGCTGGTCCCGCGCTTCGGACGCAAGGTGCTCCAGGCGGGCGCCCTGATCATGGCGGTCGGCGTGCTGCTCTACATCTGGGAGTCCGACCGGTACGGCATGGACATCGCCTCCTGGCAGATGGCGCTCCCGCTGGTGGTCATGGGCGCGGGCATGGGCTTCATCGTGGCCCCGCTGACGGACGCGGTGCTGTCGGAGGTCCCGCGCGAGCACGCCGGTTCGGCTTCCGGGCTCATCAACACCGTGCAGCAGATGGGCAATGCCCTCGGGCTCGGGCTGGTCTCCGTGGTCTTCTTCGGCCAGATCGGCGACCGGCTCACTCGGGACCAGGTGGGCCCCGCCTTCGTGAACGCCTTCCAGTACGCGCTGGTCTGGGTCGCTGCGGTGATGGCCGCCATCTTCCTGCTGATGTTCGCGCTGCCGAAGCGGCCGGCGCAGCACGTGGAGGGCGGCGAGGCCGAAGCTGTGACGTCGGCGGAGGAGGAGGGGGAGAAGGAGCCGGAGCTCGTCTCCTGATTCTGAACCGTCCGGCTCAGTCCAAAGCCGTTCTGAATCAGGGCCCCGCACCTCAGGTGCGGGGCCCTTTTCGGTTGCCGTCGCAGGCCTTTCGGATGCCGCCTCAGGGGGCGAAAGTCCGTTCATGCCCACTTGAGGCCCGAACCTGTTTACTTTCCGGAAATCCGGGCGTAGCCTCCGAGTTAAACCACAGGTTCGGGCATTAATCGGAGGCGAACGGGTATGTACGCACCGGAGCGGCAGCAGGAGATCCTCCGGCTCGCCCGTGACGGCGGCCGGGTGGATGTCGTGTCGCTGGCCGAGGAGTTCCAGGTGACGGCGGAGACCATCCGCCGCGACCTGAAGGCCCTCGACCGCGCGGGACTCCTGCGCCGTGTGCACGGTGGTGCGATCCCGGCCGGACGCCTGGACTTCGAGCCCGACGTCGCCGAGCGCGAGTCCACCGCGGCCGACGAGAAGGACCGGATCGCCAAGTCCGCTCTCTCGGAGCTGCCGGGCGAGGGCACGATGATCCTCGACGCCGGGACGACGGTCTCCCGCCTCGCCGGCATGATCCCGCTGGAGTCGACGCTCACGGTCGTCACACACAGCCTGCCGAACGCCGCCCGCCTCGCGGACCATCCCGGCATCCAACTCCACCTGGTCGGGGGGCGCGTACGACACCGCACGCGCGCCGCCGTGGACGCGTGGGCGCTCCGCGCATACGGCGAGATCCGCGCCGACGTCCTCTTCATCGCCGCCAACGGCTTCTCCGCCGAACACGGACTGACCACCCCCGACCTCGCCGAGGCCGCCGTGAAGCGCGCGGCCGTCCACGCCGCGCGCCGCGTGGTGCTCCTCGCCGACTCCTCCAAGCACGGCCAGGAGCACTTCGCCCGCTTCGGCGACCTGAGCGATGTGGACCTGCTGATCACCGACAGCGGCTTGAGCCCCGAGGACGCCGCCGCCATCGAGCGCGCCGGCACGGAAGTAGTACGCGCATGATCGTCACCGTCACCCCCAACCCCTCCCTCGACCGCACATACGAGGTGCCCGCGCTCGACCGCGGTGAGGTCATCCGGGCCACCGGCGAGCGGATGGACCCGGGCGGCAAGGGCGTGAACGTCTCGCGGGCGGTCGCCGCCGCCGGACAGCGCACGGTGGCTGTCCTGCCCCTGGGTGGTGCGCCGGGCGCACTTGTCGCCGACCTGCTCGACGCGCAGGGCATCGAGGTCGCGCCGGTCCCGGTCGCCGGGGCCACTCGCTCGAACATCGCGCTCGCCGAGGCGGACGGCGTACTGACGAAGATCAACGCGCCCGGACCGGAACTGTCGGCGGCCGAGGAGGAACTTCTCCTGGAGACCGTACGGCAGCAGTCGCGCGACGCCGACTGGATCGCATGCTGCGGGAGCCTGCCGCGGGGGCTCGCGCCGTCGTGGTACGCCGCGTTGGTCGCGCGGGCGCACGCCGAGGGCGCGCGGATCGCGCTGGACACGTCGGGGCCGGCGCTGCTGGAGGCGCTGCGCGAGCGGCCCGACGTGGTGAAGCCGAATGCCGAGGAGCTCGCGGAAGCCGTCGGGCGCCCCCTTGCCACGGTGGGCGACGCGATGAAGGCGGCCGAGGAGTTGCGTGAGCTGGGCGCGCGCGCCGTGCTCGCGAGCCTCGGCGCGGACGGGCAGCTGCTCGTCGACGCGTCGGGCGCCTGGTTCGGCAGCGCCCGGGTCGGCGCCGTGCGCAGCAACGTCGGCGCCGGCGACTCCTCGCTCGCCGGCTTCCTGATCGCCGGCGGCAGCGGCCCCGAGGCCCTAGCCTCCGCCGTCGCCCACGGCGCCGCGGCCGTCCAACTCCCCGGCAGCGTCATGCCGACCCCGGCCGACCTCACCCCCACCGCCGTGACCGTCACCTCGGAGGTCCCCATGGACCGCGCACTGACGGAGCCGGTGTCATGAACACCGGACCACGCGCCTACGAAGGCGGCGCCCAGGGCGCCTGGGCGTGCGGCTGCGCGCCTGGCGTCGCGGCCAACGGATCACGGGCACGCGCGACGGGCGCGTGGGCCGTCGCGGGCGCCGGATCGCGTACCCGCTGCTCAGGCCGGCTGGTTCCGGCAGCGTGCGTGCCCCGCACCTCCAGGCCAACGTGCGCGTCCCGTACGGCGATGCGCTCGTCCCGTACGGCTGCGCCCGCGTCCCGCACGCCCGTGTGTGCGCCCGGCACAGCGGTACGCGCGGCCCGTACACCCCCTGAACCGGCCCTGACGCGGCGGGACTCCCCGTTTCCTGCCGCAGCCGTCCGGAGGCGGGGTTTCCCCGGCCCCGCCTCCGCCCCTCCTGCCACCCCTGGCATCCCCGTTCCCTCGGAGTCCCTCTCCGAGCGCAGCACCCCCGTCCCCACCCCCGCCCACCACTCCCCTCGGGCGGCACGCGTGCGAAGGAGCCCGCGATGAGCGAGATGATCACCGCGGACCTGGTCGACCTCGACCTGTCCGCCGATACCAAAGAGGCGGCGGCACGCGCCCTCGCCGAGCGCATGGTGACCCTGGGCCGGGTGACCGACCTCGACGGCTTCCTCGCCGACGTGGCCGCCCGCGAGGCCCAGATGCCGACCGGTCTCGACGGCGGCATCGGCATCCCGCACTGCCGCAGCGAACACGTCACCGAGCCGACGCTCGCCTTCGGGCGCAGCGCCGCCGGGATCGACTTCGGCGCGCCGGACGGGCCCGCCGACCTCATCTTCCTGATCGCTGCACCGGCGGGCGCCGACGACGCGCATCTCACGATCCTGTCGTCCCTGGCCCGCCAGTTGATGAACGCCGAGTTCACGACCGCACTGCGGGCCGTGGACGACGCGGCGGCCGCGGCCGCGCTCATCCGCGGGGACTCGTCCCCGGCGGCCGCGGCCGCGTCGGGAGACGCCCGGGAATCCGAGGACTCCGCGGCGGTGTCGGCCGGGACGGCCTCCTCCGACGCCGCCGCGGACAGCACGGCCCCGGTGCCGGGTGCGACCGTCGAGGACGGACCCGCCCCGGCGCCGGGCGCCACGGACACCGACGGCGCACGCCCCTTCCGTATCGTCGCCGTCACCTCCTGCCCCACCGGCATCGCGCACACCTACATGGCGGCCGAGTCGCTGGAGAACGCGGGACGCGACGCCGCCGACGTCGAGATCGTCGTCGAGACGCAGGGCTCGGCCGGCTTCACCCGGCTCGACCCGGCTGTCATCGTCGCCGCGGACGGTGTGATCTTCGCGCACGACGTGCCCGTACGGGACAAGGACCGCTTCGCCGGAAAGCCGACCGTCGACGTCGGCGTGAAGGCCGGCATCAACCGCCCCGCCGAACTCATCTCGGAGGTCCGCGGCAAGGCGGAGCGCGGCGAGGTCACCGCGGGCGCCGCTTCGCCCGGTACACCGGTGGAGCGCGCCGGCGACTCCGGCGAGGGTTATGGCACCAAGCTCCGCAAGTGGCTCATGTCCGGCGTCAGTTACATGGTCCCCTTCGTTGCCGCGGGCGGTCTCCTCATCGCCCTCGGCTTCGCGATCGGCGGCTACAAGATCAACAAGGCGCCGTCGGTCATGGACCACTTCCTGTGGGCCCAGGCGGACAGCTGGGGCGCGCTGTTCTTCCAGATCGGCGTCGTCTCCTTCGGCTTCCTGGTCCCGGTCCTCGCCGGCTACATCGCATATGGCATGGCGGACCGGCCAGGACTCGTCCCCGGCTTCGTCGGCGGCGCGATCTCCCTCACCATCAACGCGGGCTTCCTCGGCGGTCTGGCCGCCGGTCTGATCGCCGGTGGTGTGGTGATCGCGATCCAGAAGGTCAAGATCCCCGCGTCCCTGCGCGGGATCATGCCGGTGGTGGTGATCCCGCTGATCTCCGCGGCGATCGTCGGGTTCCTGATGTTCGTGGTGATCGGCAAGCCCATCGCGTCCGCGCAGAAGGGCATGACCGACTGGCTGAACGGCCTCACCGGCACCAACGCCGTTCTGCTCGGCGCGCTGCTCGGCCTGATGATGTGCTTCGACCTCGGTGGCCCGGTCAACAAGGTCGCGTACACCTTCGCCACCGCGGGTATCGCGGTCGCCAGCCCCAGCGACTCCGCGATGAAGATCATGGCGGCCGTGATGGCGGCCGGTATGGTTCCGCCGCTGGCCATGGCCCTGGCAACGACCGTGCGCGGCAAGCTCTTCACCGAGACCGAGCGCGAGAACGGCAAGGCGGCCTGGGTCCTCGGTGCCTCCTTCATCTCGGAGGGCGCGATCCCGTTCGCGGCGGCCGACCCGCTGCGCGTCATCCCCTCGTCGATGGTGGGCGGCGCGGTCACCGGCGCCCTGTCGATGGCCTTCGGCGCCACGCTGCGCGCCCCGCACGGCGGAATCTTCGTGGTCCCGCTGATCGGCAACCCCTTCCTCTACCTCATCGCCATCGCCGCGGGCGTCGGCGTCACCTCCGCCCTGGTGGTCGTCCTGAAGGGCATGCGGAAGCAGGTACCCGGAGGCGCCGCCGCGGAGTTGGCCGACGCGCCGATATCCGCCCAGGCTGACTCGAAGCAGCCGGTCGCGGCCTGAAAGGAAGGCGAAGGTGCCTCAAGTGGCCTGAAAATAGGGGTCGTGACCTGAATCCCCCTTTACAGCTGCTGTGAGCTGTTTGCCGCACCTGCGAGATGCGTCACGGTCCGGGACCAAAGTCCCGGACCGTGGTGTCTACTGGAACGCATGCCTGAGCACGTGTCGACACTCCAGCTGATAGGCGTGGCCGTCCTCGCCCTGGCGACCGTCATCTGGGTCGTCGGCCTGGTGCGCCTCCTGCGCCGGAACCGGTTCGAGCTCGCGGCGTGGCGCCAGGGCGACGCCCTGGGGGCCCTGCCCAGCCAGCGCCAGGCGGGCCCGGTGGTGGAAGCCGTCGAACTGACTCCGGCGGAACGCGACGCATTCGCCGGTCTGGTACGCCAGTTCAGCGACGGCCGGCCGTAGCCGCCGGCCCTGCCTGTGACGGGCGGACTAACCTCGTTCGGCCGCCCGGCGCTCCATCGCCTCGCGCGCCGCGCCCTCCGTCGGATAGACCTCGCACATGTGCCGCCCGTCCGGCGTCGCCGTGTGCTCGACCTCCCACAGGGAGAGCTCCCGCCCGTCACGCAGCAGGAACGCGTGCTCGTAGAGCGAGAAGGACAGCCGCACCTGGCCGGCCCGGCAGGGACGCCCGAAGGCCTGGGTGATCTGGTGGGCGGACGCCGTGCGCAGCAGCGCGACGACGTCGGCCCCCGGACCGTCCGGGTTCTCCGCGCGCCGCAGCAGCCGACGTGCGTGATCCGCCGAGTCGTCGGGCGCGTACGCGTGCCGGGGCTCAGGGATCGGGGACAACTGCACCATCACGGGCAGTTCGAAGTCGGGGGTGTCCGGCGGCAGCGGCAGCCTGGCCGTCGCCGCGCGCAGCTCCTCCTCGTCCACGTACACCTCGTGCTGCGGATGGCTGCCGGGTGCCGTGTTGTGGACGAGCTCCCACAGAGTGAGCGCCGAGCCGTCCGCGAGCAGCCAGGTGTGCCGGTATGTCTCGCGGTGCAGCCCCGCGCTGTGGTGCGCGGAGTGCAGCGAACTGTCGTGCGCCAGCGCGCAGTCGAGCCGCCGTATCGCCTCGTCGGGCAGCTCGAAGGAGTTCAGGGCACGTCCGAGAAGTCGCTCGAGGTGCTCCTCCGGAGACTCGGGCGACTCGGGTTGTTCGTGCGCTGCCGTCTCGTACGGAACGCTCAAGGCTTCTCCCGGCGTTGCTGCATGTCACCTCGTGGGTGCATACCGTAGCCCCTCGGTCGGACATCATGTCCTGGATCCGAGAAAACGTACGGACAGAAAACGAGCGGGCCGCGAGGCAAGTTCCCACGCGGCCCGCCGAAGCCTCAAAAGGCCCTCGTCAGGCGGCACTTCCCGAGGTCCACGCGCTCCACGACATGTTCCAGCCGTTGAGGCCGTTGTCCGGCGCGACCGTCTTGTCGGGGGAGTTCTTCACCACGACGACGTCCCCGATGAGGGAGTTGTCGAAGAACCAGTGCGCGGGCGTGTCACTCTGCGCCCCCTGCGCGTCCGCGAGCCCGACACAGCCGTGACTGGTGCCCTCCCGGCCGAAGGGCGGGTTCCCCTGGTTGTACCAGTAGTTGCCGTGGACGAACGTCCCCGAAGTCGTCAGCCGCATCGCGTCCGGCACGTCCGAGATGTCGTACTCGCCGCCGTAGCCGACCGTCGAACCGTTCATCCGGGTCTGCCGGAACTTCTCGGAGATCACCATCTGCCCGTTGTACGTGCTGTGTTCCGCGCTGCCCGCCGAGATCGGGACCGACTTGAGGGTCTTGCCGTCGCGCACGACCGTCATGGTCTGCGTGTTGACGTCGACCGTGGACACCTGGGAGCGCCCGACGGTGAAGGTGACCGTCTTCTTCTGCACGCCGTAGACGCCCTTCGCGCCCTGTACGCCGTCCAGGTCGATCTTCATCGTGACCTTGGAGCTGGCCTTCCAGTAGTCCTTCGGCCGGAAGTCGAGCCGCTGCGCCCCGAACCAGTGCCCGACGACCTGCTGCCCGCTGCTGGAGGTGACCGTGATGTGCGACTGCACGGCCTTCGTGTCGCTGATCACCTTGTCGAAGTTGAAGGACACCGGCATGCCGACGCCGACCGTGGTGCCGTTGTCGGGCGCGTACGTACCGATGAAGCTGTTGGCCGAATCGACCGTCGTGAAGATGGAGTTGGCGGCCGAGGTGCGGCCGTCCGAGTCCTTGGCGGTCGCGGATATGCGGTACTTGGTGCCGCGCTCCAGCTGCTTCGCGGGCTTCCAGCTCTTCCCGTCCGCGGAGATCGCCCCGGCCACGTCGGTGCCCGCCTCCGACACCGTCATCTTCACGTCGGTCAGCTTCCCGTCGCTGACCTTCACACCGGTCGCGTTGATGGACGCGCTGGTCGAGCCGTCCTTCGCGGAGATCACGATCTTCGCGGTGGAGGTCTTGGCACCGCTTTTGCCGTTCTTGCCATCGGTGTCGGCGTTGGCGTTGCCGCCGCAGGCGGTGAGGGTGAGGGCGCCGACCATCAGGGCGGCACAGGCCCCCAGTGCGCGCCGCGCTGTTATGTCCGGCGTTGTCACGGGCTGCTCCAAGTTCTTGTGATGTGCGCGTTCCGCTCCAGTACGTGGAGAGAGAGCGAGCAGCGGCGCGAAGGGTTCCCCGCCCTCCGCGCCTGACGCCATCACGTGACAGAACCAGGACAATCACCCGGCAGTCGCCCTGAGACCGCTCCTAGTCACCGCCGTAGAGCGCCGCGTACGAGGGCCACACCCCGCCGGCCCCGTCCACCGACTCCGCCGCGCGCACGGCCCGCACGATCGCGCGCGTCACGAGATCCGCGCCCGCCGCGAGGATCTCGTTGAGCGCGAGGGGGTTCTCGGCGGCGAGCGGCCGGGCGCCGGTGGCCATGGCGAACACCGTGTCCCCGTCGTTCAGCAGATGCACCGGCCGCACGGCGCGCGCGATGCCGTCGTGCGCCGTGCCCGCGAGCTTCTGCGCCTGCGCGCGCGTGAGGTCCGCGTCGGTGGCGACGACCGCGAGCGTCGTGTTCAGCGGGGGAGGGGCGTTCTTCGCGGCAGCCTCGGCGAGCCGCTGCCGCGCGGCAGCGTGCACCTCGTCCGACGGGTAGGCGATACGGCCCTGGAACAACTCCCCGTACAGCGCCCCCGTCAGTGGATCCACCGCCGAGCCCGCCGCGTTGGCCACCACCAGCGCGGCCACCGTGATCCCCGAATCGAGGACGGCGCTCGCGGTGCCGACCCCGCCCTTGACCACGCCGACCGTAGCCCCGGTGCCGGCGCCCACACAGCCCTCCCGCACCGGAGCACCGGGTTCGCTCGCGGCGGCGGCCTCCACCGCGGCCCGGCCCGTGGACGCGTCCGGCCTCGCCCGGAAGTCGCCGCCGCGGCCCAGGTCGAAGACGCAGGCGGCGGGCACGACCGGCACGACGTGTGCCGGGTCCGGGCCCACGCGCACCCCGCGCCCCCGCTCCTCCAGCCAGGCCATCACCCCGGACGCCGAGTCCAGGCCGTAGGCGCTGCCCCCGGTCAGGACGACCGCCTCGACCTTCTGCACCAGGTTGCGCGGGTCGAGCGCGTCGGTCTCCTTGGTGCCGGGACCGCCTCCCCGCACGTCCACGGCCGCGATCGCGCCACCCTCGGGGGCGAGCACGACCGTGGTCCCGGTGAGCCAACCGTCGCCGGTGCGCGTCGCGTGGCCCACGCGCAGGCCCGCGACATCCGTCAGAGCGTCAACTGTCATGCCCTCAGTGTTCCGCCGCTAGGCGGCCTCCGCCTCCTCCTTCTCGGGCATCCGCGCCTTCAGCATCACCCCGGCCACCACCGCCAGCGTCGCCACGATGCCGGCCGTGAGCACCGCCCAGTCGCCCAGGAAGGTGCACAAGATGACCAGCAACGCGGTGACCGGCAGGACGAGTTGCTGGGCGATGCCCACCTTGAAGTGGCGGGCGTGCAGCACCCACACGGTCAGGAAGTACAACGCCGTCGGCAGGGTCACCGAGGCGGACGCGGCGAGGGTCGAGATGTGTGCCTTGCCGACCGCCTGCTCCACGGCGACCTCGAGACCCGCGCCGATCGCGGCCGCCGACGCGAAGATCAGGTAGTGGCCGTAACCCCACAGGAAGGCCTGCCCGTTGGACCGCAGATGCCCGTGGATGGGGACCGCGAAGTAGATCCACCACGCGGAGAAGACGATCAGCAGCCCTCCCGCGGCGATCGGCAGCAGTTCGTTCAACGCGTCGTGTTCGTCCACACCCGACTTCACGGCGACCGTGGCGGCGGCGATCGTCTCGCCCAGCACGATGATGGTGAACAGCCCGTACCGCTCCGAGATGTGGTGCGGATGCCAGGACGTCGTGAAGTCCTTCTCCGCGTACAGCGGGACACACAGCTCGGCGACCGCCATCACCAGGAACGCCCAGGGGCGGGCGGGCTCCGGCAGGAACAGCAGCGCCAGCCAGCCGACCTGGCACAGCAGCACGCCTCCCGCGTACCGCAGCGCCATGGTTCTCTCGGCACCCCCGGTCGAGCGTGCCGCGCGAACCCACTGCGTGATCATCGCGAATCTCATGACCATGTAACCGAGTACGACGATCAGGAACTCGTGGTCCTCGAACGCCCGCGACACCCCGGCGGCGAGCACCAGGACTCCGGCGATCTGGACCAGCGTGACGACCCGGTAGAGCGCGTCGTCGTTGTCGTACGCCGAGGCGAACCAGGTGAAGTTCATCCACGCCCACCAGATGGCGAAGAAGACCATCGCATAGCTGAGGATGCCCTCGCCCGCGTGCCCCTCGGCCACGGAGTGCACCAGCTGGATGCCCGCCTGCGCGATGGCCACGACAAAACAGAGGTCGAAGAAGAGCTCCAGCGGCGACGCGACGCGGTGTGCTTCGGACCGCCCTCGGGCGGTCATTGGGCGCAGCGATTTACGCGAGGTCGGCCGCGGCGGCGGAGGGGTTTTTGAAGCGGAACTGGACGTCATACGGCCAAGCACAGCAGAAACTCCCCGAAAATTCTTGTGAATGGGTTCACAAGCTCGTTCGGGGCCAAAGTCCCGAAGAGATGCCCAGGTCGGACGCAGTATGCGCGGCCATCCCCGGCGTGAAGAGGGACCTTCGGACCCCGATCGGGGACCAACGCGGCGCCCACAGTCGCCGGAGGGGGCGTGCAATGGAGTCGAAGCGACGGACCGATGCGGAAGGCACGGGCGATGACTGCCACTCCTGCGGAAAAGACGGCCGGCGAGCCTGCGGGCACGACCGTTCACGGCACGGCCTGGGACGGTTTCAAGGGCGGCCTGTGGCGTGACGCCATTGACGTCCGCGACTTCGTCCAGTGCAACTACACCCCCTACGAGGGCGACGGATCCTTCCTCGTCGGACCGACCGCGCGTACCACCGAGGTCTGGAACAAGATCCTCGCGATGTTCCCGGCCGAGATCGAACGCGGCATCCATGACGTCGACGTGAAGACCCCTTCCCGTATCGACGCCTTCGCGCCCGGCTACATCGACCGCGGCCTCGACCTCGTCGTGGGCCTGCAGACGGATGCCCCGCTCAAGCGCGCCATCATGCCCAACGGCGGCTGGCGCATGGTCGAGACCGCTCTCAACGCCTATGGCTACGAGGCCGACCCCGCCGTCCGCGACATCTACACCAGCCTCCGCAAGACCCACAACGACGGTGTCTTCGACGCCTACACGCCGGAGATCCGCGCCTGCCGCTCCTCCGGCATCATCACCGGCCTGCCCGACGCCTACGGCCGCGGCCGCATCATCGGCGACTACCGGCGCGTCGCCCTCTACGGAGTCGACCGCCTCATCGAGGCCAAGCGGGCCGACAAGGACGTCCTCGGCGCCGAGTGGCCGACTGAGCGTGTCATTCAGGAACGCGAGGAAACCAGTGAGCAGATCCGGGCCCTCGCCGAACTCAAGTCCATGGCCCGCTCCTACGGCCATGACATCTCCGGGCCCGCCACCACCGGCCGCGAGGCCGTCCAGTGGCTGTACTTCGCCTACCTCGCCGCCGTGAAGGAGCAGAACGGCGCCGCCATGTCGATCGGCCGCATCGACGCCTTCCTCGACATCTACCTCCAGCGGGACATCGAAGCGGGCCGCCTCACCGAGTCCGAGGCCCAGGAGCTCATCGACGACTTCGTCATCAAGCTCCGCATCGTCCGCTTCCTGCGCACCCCCGAGTACAACGAGCTCTACTCCGGCGACCCCACCTGGGTCACCTGGTCCATGGCCGGCATCGGCGAGGACGGGCGCCCCCTCGTCACCCGCACCACCTTCCGCGCCCTGCGCACCCTCTACAACCTCGGCCCGGCCCCCGAGCCCAACCTCACCGTCTTCTGGTCGCAACGCCTTCCCGAGGGCTTCAAGGCGTACGCCTCCCAGGTCGCCATCGACACCAGCGCCCTCCAGTTCGAGTCCGACGAACTGATGCGCCCCAAGTACGGCGATGACACCGCCATAGCCTGCTGCGTCTCCGCCATGGCCATGGGCAAGCAGATGCAGTTCTTCGGCGCCCGAGTGAACGTCGCCAAGGCCCTGCTCTACGCCATCAACGGTGGTCGCGACGAGAAGTCCGGCGAGACCGTCGTCGAGGGCTTCGAGCCCATCACCGACGACTACCTCGACTACGAGACCGTCCTCGCCCGCTACGACGCGATGCTCGGCTGGCTCGCGAAGACCTACGTCCACGCGCTCAACGTCATCCACTACATGCACGACAAGTACGCCTACGAGCGCATCGAGATGGCCCTGCACGACCGGGAGATCGTGCGCACCATGGCCTGCGGCATCGCTGGTCTGTCGGTCGCCGCCGACTCGCTCTCCGCTATCAGGCACGCGCGCGTGAAGGTGATCCGCGACGACACGGGACTCGCCGTCGACTACGAGATCGAGGGCGGCTACCCGGCCTACGGCAACAACGACGACCGCGCCGACTCGCTCGCCCAGTGGATCGTCCACGACTTCATGGAGAAGATCCGACAGCACCCGACCTACCGTGACGCGGTGCACACACAGTCCGTGCTGACCATCACCTCGAACGTCGTCTACGGCAAGAAGACCGGCAACACCCCCGACGGCCGCCGCTCCGGCAGCCCTTTCGCACCCGGCGCCAACCCCATGAACGGGCGCGACGAGCACGGCTACATCGCCTCCGCCCTCTCGGTCGCAAAGCTCCCGTACGACGACGCGGAGGACGGCATCTCGCTGACCAACACCATCACGCCCGACGCACTGGGCCGCACCCCCGAGGAGCGCACCGCCAACCTCTCCGGTGTCCTCGACGGATTCATGGCGAGCGGCGGATTCCACATGAACGTCAACGTGCTCGACAAGGCGACGCTCGAGGACGCGATGGAACACCCGGAGAACTACCCGCAGTTGACCATCAGGGTCTCCGGCTACGCGGTCAACTTCGTCCGCCTCACGCGAGAGCAGCAGCTGGACGTCATCAACCGCACCTTCCACGGCTCGCTGTAAGGACTTTGTGCCATGACCACGCTGCCCGCGTCCACGCCGGCCACCCCGGCCGCGGCGCCGACGCACTGCCCGGGCTTCGCGGCGGCGGCCACCCCCGCCGCCGCGGCGACCCGCCGCCCCGCCACGGGATCGGTCCACTCCTGGGACCTGTCGACCGGTGTCGACGGTCCGGGCAGCCGCTTCGTCACCTTTCTGTCCGGCTGCCCGCTGACCTGCCTGTACTGCCAGAACCCCGACACCTGGCGGATGGGCAACGGCCGGCGCACCACGGCCGACGACGTGGTCGCCGAGGCCCGCAAGTACACCCGGTTCATCGAGGCCGCGGGCGGCGGCGCCACCATCAGCGGTGGCGAGCCCCTTCTCCAGCCCGTGTTCACCGGCGAGCTGCTGCACCGCTTCAAGCACGAGCTGGGCCTGCACACCGCCCTCGACACCTCGGGCTTCCTCGGCGTCCGCGCCACCGACGCCCTGCTGCGCGATGTCGACCTGGTCCTGCTCGACATCAAGTCCTGGGACCGGGACACCTACAAGAAGGTCACCGGTCGCCCGCTGCGGCCGACGCTCGACTTCGCCCGGCGCCTGGCCGGCCTCGGCAAGGACGTGTGGGTCCGTTTCGTGCTCGTGCCCGGCCTCACCGACGACCCCGCGAACATCGAGGGCGTCGCCGCCTTCGCCGCATCGCTCGGCAACGTCTCGCGCGTCGACGTCCTGCCCTTCCACAAGCTGGGCGAGGCCAAGTGGCAGGCCCTCGGCAAGCCCTTCACCCTGCACGACACCCCGGCGCCGACCCGGGAGCAGACAGCCCTGGCCAAGGAGATCTTCGGCGCCCACGGCCTCCGGGCGGTGTGACTCCGGTGGGCATCCGAACGGCCGGTCGGCCCCTTCGGCGTACCCTGGGGGCATGAGTACCGCCCCGACCCCCGAACCGCGCGACCCGAAGAACGCGCTCGTCTTCGACGACCCGCTGAGCCGGCAGTCCTCGGACGACACGGACGACGGATGGGGCGAGCGGCCCAGCGCCGCCGGCGACAGCGCCGCCGACCTGAAGCGCTTCCTCGACGAGAAGCCGCCCCACCACATCTGAACCCGGGCCCGGAACCCCCGTGTCCGGGCCCAGGCCTCCCGGGCCCGCCCCCACAGAGCGGCGGCTAGTCCGCGCTGTGCCCGGAACCGCGCTGCGCCACCAGGGCGTCGCGGATCTCCTTGAGGACCTCCAGCTCGGACACTTCGATGACCTCCTGCGCGCCCTCCTTCGCCTTCTGGCGGGCGGCCTGCCGGGCCAGGTACTTGGACATTGGCAGGACCATGAGGAAGTAGACGACGGCCGCGGTGATCACGAACGTGAGCGTCGCGCTGAGGACCGTGCCCCACATGATCGGAATGCCCTTGGTGACCGTGCCCGTCGCCTTGTCGACCACGCAGGGGGACTTCAGGCACGACCTGTACTTGTCGAGGTCCTTGGTGCCGAACGCGCCGACCAGTGGATTGATCACACCCTTCACCACCGAGTTGACGATGTTCGTGAAGGCGGCGCCGATAACCACCGCGACGGCCAGATCGACGACGTTCCCACGCATCAGAAAGGCTTTGAAGCCCTCCCAGACGCCCGGCTTCTTCTCGCTCACCAAGAGCCCCCTCTGCACAAGTTGTGGAACAAACAGCTCCGCAACCTACGTCAGGGCCCGCCGGGCCTGTCCAATTCGGTAGCTCGAACGAGGGACTTGACACCCATTCGGCGATGCGTCGCAGGATGCTCAGCACAGCGTCACCGCCAGTCGTGAGGTCGCGCTCGCCCCAGCCAGCCGCGCGGCGGTGGCTCGTGGAACCGACAGGACGAGCAGCGCCCCGGTCTCGGTGGCACCGACGTCCGGCACGTCGGTCACCCGCGCGCCGGACGCGACCACCCGCGCCGCCCCGCCGGTGTCCGCCGCGACCACATCGACCCGGTCGCCCGGCCGCAACAGCCTGACGGTGGCCCCGTCGGCGATCCGCACCGGCGCCGTGACCCTGTCGACCGCATGCCGCCCGCGTGCGGAAGCGGCATCAGAAGCAGGGGTGGAGGCGGGAGCCGCCGCGGGCCGCCCGCGCGCCCGTTCGGCGTCACGAGGGCCCGCCGCCACGAGCGCGGCCGCCGTGACCGCGAGCCCCGCGGCCACGGCCCGCCTTCGGTGCCGCAGCAGACGGCGGAGCAGGTACGCACCGCCGCGCACCCGCACGGGTGCGAAGTGCGGCACCTCGCACGTGGGAGGAGCGTCCGTGCCCAGCGGGCGTACCGGAGGAGAGAGCTGTGCCATGGTGACCACCACCTGCGACGAGAGATCGGCTTGCGATCCCACGATGAGGCTTCGCGGCGAAGCCCGCCGGGGCCGGTGGGTTACTCGCGGGTTGTGGACAACTCGCTCACCCGAACGGGAAGTTCCGCCCTGTGTGGCACACCCTTCGGCCCCCGTCGCGGCGGAAGGTCACGGCAGCTCGAACCCCGGATCCATCCCGCCCAGCGCCTTGGTGCACAGGCAGTCCCGCGTCTCGTTGGCCGGCAGTCCCGCCACCGCGTCGAACAGCACGCCGCGCAGCCGGTCGACGTTCGCGGCGAACACCTTCAGCACCTCGTCGTGCGAGACGCCCTCGCCGGTCTCGGCGCCCGCGTCGAGGTCGGTGACCAGCGTCAATGACGTATAGCAGAGCTCCAGTTCGCGGGCGAGCGCCGCCTCGGGGTGACCGGTCATGCCCACCACGGACCAGCCCTGCGCCTGGTGCCACAGCGATTCGGCGCGGGTCGAGAAGCGCGGTCCCTCGACCACCACGAGCGTGCCACCGTCCACAGGCTCCCAGTCCCGGCCGCGGGCGGCCTCCAGCGCGGCCTTGCGGCCGACGGGGCAGTACGGGTCGGCCAGGGACACGTGCACGACGTTCGGCACACTGCCGCCGGGCAGCGGCAGTCCGTCGAAGTACGTCTGTGTCCGCGCCTTCGTGCGGTCGACCATCTGGTCCGGGACGAGCAGCGTCCCCGGCCCGTACTCCGGGCGCAGACCGCCCACCGCGCAGGGGCCGAGCACCTGGCGGGCACCGACGGAGCGCAGGGCCCACAGGTTGGCCCGGTAGTTGATGCGATGCGGCGGCAGATGGTGGCCGCGTCCGTGCCGGGGGAGGAAGGCGACCCGTCGCCCGGCGATCTCGCCGAGGAACAGGGAGTCGCTGGGCGGCCCGTACGGGGTGTCGACCTGTATCTCGGTCACGTCGTCGAGGAAGGAGTAGAAGCCCGAGCCGCCGATGACACCGATCTCGGCCCTGGCCTGCTCCTGCTCCCCGGCCGGGCCCTGAGAGTTCTCCGTGTTCGCCATGGACCGCACCCTAGCCGGGCCACGGAACGCCGAAGACCCCGCCGTCGTACGACGACAGGGTCCCGTAAGAAATGAGCCTTACGCGGCGGAGCTGCTGCTGGACGAACCGCTGCCCGACGACTTCGTGTCCGAGGAGGACGACGAAGACGAGGAGGTCGACGACGAAGACGAAGAGCTCGACGACGAACTCGACGAGGAGGTGGTCGACGGCTTCGACGCCGGCGAGCTGCTCGACGAGGAGCCGCGGCTGTCATTGCGGTAGAAGCCGGAGCCCTTGAAGACGATGCCGACGGCCGAGAACACCTTCTTCAGGCGGCCACCGCAGTTGGGGCACTCGGTCAGGGCGTCATCGGTGAACTTCTGCACCGCCTCGAGGCCCTCGCCGCACTCGGTGCACTGGTACTGGTAGGTCGGCACTTGTCTTCCTCCTGGCACTCTCACTCAATGAGTGCTAACGACGGTCCATAGTGACGTATTCCTCGGGATCAGTCCACCGCCACCGGCACTCGGTGACCGACGCCACGTGCCACCGTGCGGCTGCGGGGCCGTGACGAGAGGTGCGAGCGCAGGGTCACCAGGGTCGCCAGGGCCAGTGCCGTACCGGCCATCGGCACCAGGAACCCGGCGCCGTCCCAGAGGCGGTCCTCCAGCTGCCCGGCGACCGTGACGGCCGCCGCCTGGCCGAGCGCGACCGCGCCCGTCAGCCAGGTGAAGGCCTCGGTACGGGCGGTCGCCGGCACCAGGTTCTCGACCAGCGTGTAGCCGGTGATCAGGGCCGGAGCGATGCACATGCCGACCAGGAGGCCGATTCCGGCGAGCACCACCACGGAGTGGGCGGCCCAGAGACCGGAGGCGGTCAGTGCGAGGGCCGTGTACCCGATGACGAGGCGCCGCTGCGGGGCGACCTTCCAGGCGATGGCGCCGCAGACGACCCCGGAGAGCATGTTGCCCGCCGCGAAGACGCCGTACAGGACGCCGTTCATCCCGGGCTCGCCGATCGACTCGGAGAAGGCGGCGAGCGAGACCTGCATGCCGCCGAAGACGGAGCCGATGCCGAGGAAGGTCACGATCAGGACGCGTATGCCGGGGATGCGCAGCGCGGAAACGTGCTCCACGCGCGCGTGTGCCGCAGGGGCGACGGAAGGCTGTGTGCTCTTCTGCGCGGCGAACAACAGTCCGCCGATCAGGGTCAGCGCGGACTCGGTGAGCAGGCCCGCGGCGGGATCCACGGCGGTGCACAGCGCGGTCGCCACCAGCGGGCCGAGGACGAAGGTCAGTTCATCGGTGACGGACTCGAAGGCCGCCGCCGTGGTCATCAGGGGCGAGCCCTGGAGCTTCACGCCCCAGCGGGCACGGACCATGGGGCCGACCTGCGGCACCGAGGCCCCGGTCGGCACGGCCGCCGCGAACAGCGCCCACAGGGGAGCGCCCGAGAGCGCCAGCGCCGTCAGCGCGAGGCCTGAGACGGCGTGCACGAGGACGCCGGGCAGCAGGACGGCGCGCTGCCCGTGGCGGTCCGCCAGGCGGCCGCTGTAGGGCGCGAACAGCGCCATGGAGACACCGGTGACGGCGGCGACGGCGCCGGCCGCGCCGTACGAACCGGTGGTGTGCTGCACGAGGAGCACGATCGAGATGGTCAGCATCGCGAACGGCTGGCGTGCGGCGAAGCCGGGGAGCAGGAACGTCCAGGCGCCGCGGGTGCGCAGCAGCTGTCCGTACCCCGGGCGGGAGGAAACCGACGAGTCCTTCGACGGCTCGGAGGTGACCGTGGATGCCACGGCCCGTGCCTTTCTGCCGCCTGGTAGCGCGCCCGTGCGGGGGCGCCGAGAGCTGTCCTCTTGCGCGGAACTGCGGTAGATACCGGGTCGCCCACTGCGAGGGCACCGCGGCCGCCATACGGTCGCGCCAGCTCTGCTTCAGACAGAGTTGGTTCGATCAGTTGGTTCGATCAAGGTGGGCCTTCATCCTACAGGGCCGGGCGAGGCGATGCCTGTGAAAACGAGCACCACGGTGACGTTCGCCTACGAATGCATATTCGTCCCTTAATGTCCGCTGTCGCCGGTGCCCAGCCAGCCGGCCAGCTTGCCGCCCTGGCCGACGGCGCGCAGCCGCTTCTCCGCCGCGTCCCGGACCGGGTCGGTGGCCACCACGAGCAGCTCGTCGCCGCGCCGCAGCACGGTTGTGGGCAGCGGCACGAAGGACGTCCCTTCGCGTACGACGAGCGTGACGGCGGCGCCCGCGGGCAGCCGCAGCTCGTGGACCTCGACGCCGTGCATGCGCGATCCCTTCGGGATCGCGACGGACAGCAGGTGGCCGCGCAGCCGCTCCAGAGGGGCCGATTCGATCCCCAGATCGGCTGCCTCCGGGGACTCGCCCAGCCGGAGCTTGCGGGCCAGCCAGGGCAGGGTGGGGCCCTGTACGAAGGTGTAGACGACCACCAGGACGAAGACGATGTTGAAGATCCGCAGGCTTCCCTCGATGCCGCTGACCATCGGGATCGTCGCCAGGATGATGGGCACGGCGCCGCGCAGCCCGGCCCAGGACATCAGGGTCTGCTCCTGCCAGGGCAGCCGGAACGGCAGCAGGCTGACCAGCACGCTCAGGGGTCGCGCCACCATGGTGAGGATCAGGCCGATGACGAGCGCGGGCCAGATGTCGTCGCCCATCCGGTGCGGTGTGACCAGCAGGCCGAGCAGGACGAACATGCCGATCTGGGCGATCCAGCCGAGGCCTTCGGCGAAACCGCGCGTGGCGGGCCAGTGCGGCAGCTTCGCGTTGCCGAGCACCATCGCCGCGAGATACACGGCGAGGAAGCCGCTGCCGTGCGCCAGCGCGCCGGCGGCGTACGCCGTGACCGCGATCGCCATCACGGCGATCGGATAGAGGCCGGAGGCGGGCAGCGCCACGTGGCGCAGCCCCCATGATCCGAGCCAGCCCACCGCGAGACCGAGGGCCGCGCCGATGGCCAGCTCCAGGGCTATCTCGCCCAGCAGTACGTACCAGTGCTCCACTGGGCCGACCGTGGAGAAGGCGACGACCAGGATGACCACCGGGGCGTCGTTGAAGCCCGACTCGGCCTCCAGGACACCCGTCACGCGCGCGGGGAGGGGCACTTTCCGCAGGACCGAGAAGACCGCCGCCGCGTCCGTCGAGGACACCACCGCTCCGACGATGAGCGCCGGCCGCCAATCCAGCCCGACGAGGTAGTGCGCCCCCGCGGCCGTGACTCCGACGCTGACCGCGACACCGACCAGCGCCAGTGAGGAGGCAGCCGGAAGTGCCGGTCTGACCTCCTTCCACTTCGTACCGAGACCGCCCTCGGCCAGGATCACGACCAGGGCCGCGTATCCGATGACCTGGGTCAGCTCGGCGTTGTTGAAGTGGACGTCGCCGATCCCGTCCTGGCCCATGGCGATGCCGATGCCGAGGTATACGAGCAGGCTGGGGAGCCCGCTGCGCGAGGAGATCCGAACCGCTGCCACCGCGACGAGCAGAACGAGCGAGCAGACGAGCAGGAGCTGGTTGAGGTGGTGGACAGTCAGCGGTCCTTCCCTTCTCTGACCCAGGCACTTAGTTACCTTGTCTAGTTACCCTACCTAACTCTTGACGCTTTCTTGACACTTCTCAGGGCAAGATCGAACGGCCGTCCGCCCAGGGACCCGACTCCGCGTCAAGGCGCGGTGGGCCCTGCGCCTATGGTTGCTCCAGCACTCCAGGACCGCCTGCCGCTCGCGTTAGGACAGCAAGGACAGCGATGCCCCCCAACACCACCGCCTCTTCCGGCCAAAAGCCGGGCAAGTCCGGCAGGAAGAAGGGGCGCAGAGCCCGTCTGTTCCTGATCGTCCTGGTCCTGGCCATCGTGGGAGGCGTCGCCTTCGGCGCGTACTGGAGCATCAGCACCGTGCGCGCCTCCTTCCCGCAGACCAAGGGCTCGATCACGCTCGACGGTCTGTCAGGACCCGTGGACGTGCAGCGGGACGGCAACGGAATACCGCAGATCTACGCGGCGTCCGACGCGGACCTGTTCATGGCGCAGGGGTACGTCCAGGCGCAGGACCGGTTCTACGAGATGGACGTGCGCCGCCACATGACCTCGGGCCGGCTGTCCGAGATGTTCGGCAAGGGGCAGGTCGAGAACGACGAGTTCCTGCGCACGCTGGGCTGGGACCGGGTGGCAAAGAAGGAGTACGACACCAAACTGTCGGCCTCTACGAAGAACTACCTCCAGGCGTACGCCAAGGGAGTCAATGCCTACCTGAAGGGCAAGGACGGCAAGGACATCTCCCTGGAGTACGCGGCCCTCGGCTTCTCCAACGACTACGAGCCCCAGGAGTGGACCCCGGTCGACTCGGTGGCCTGGCTCAAGGCGATGGCCTGGGACCTGCGCGGCAACATGCAGGACGAGATCGATCGCTCCCTGATGACGAGCCGTCTCGGCCCGAAGCAGATCGCCGACCTGTACCCGGATTACCCGTACAGCCGGAACAAGACGATCGTCCAGGAGGGCGAGTACGACACGGTCACCAAGTCGTACGTCCAGGGCAGCTCCGCCACGGCCTCCTCGACCGGTACGGCGGGCACCGGCCTCACGGGCAACGTCACGGCGTCCGGCACGGGGCTGCAGAGCCAGCTGTCGGGCCTTTACGACGTCCTCGACAACGTGCCCACGGCCGTCGGCGTGAACGGCAACGGCATCGGCTCCAACTCCTGGGTCGTCGCCGGGTCGCACACCATCACCGGCAAGCCGCTGCTGGCCAACGACCCGCACCTGTCGGCCTCGCTGCCCTCGGTCTGGTACCAGATGGGTCTGCACTGCCGCAGCGTCTCCAGCAAGTGCCAGTACGACGTGACCGGTTACACCTTCGCGGGCATGCCCGGTGTGGTCATCGGCCACAACCAGGACATCGCCTGGGGCATGACCAACTCCGGGGCGGACGTCACCGACCTCTACCTGGAGAAGCTCACCGGCGACGGCTACCAGTACGACGGCAAGGTGCTGCCCTTCACGTCCCGCGAGGAGACGATCAAAATCGCGGGCGCCGAGTCCAAGAAGATCGTCGTCCGCGAGACCAACAATGGGCCCCTGCTGTCCGACCGCAACGACGAGCTCGTGAAGGTCGGCAAGAAGGCCACCGTCGACACGGCGGCGCCCGACCGCGGCGACGGCTACGGCATCTCGCTGCGCTGGACCGCGCTGGACCCGGGCAACTCCATGGACGCCGTCTTCGCGATGGACAAGGCCTCCGACTGGAGCGAGTTCCGCAAGGCGTCCACGTCCTTCGACGTGCCCTCTCAGAACCTGATCTACGCCGACACCAAGGACAACATCGGCTATCAGCTGCCCGGGAAGATCCCGATGCGCGGCAAGGGCAACGGCTCGCTCCCGTCGCCGGGCTGGGACTCCAAGTACAAGTGGACCGGCTACATCCCGCAGTCCGCGCTGCCCTACGAGTACAACCCGAAGCGCGGCTACATCGTGACCGCCAACCAGGCCGTCGTCGACGAGGGCAAGTACCCCTACACGCTCACCACGGACTGGGGTTACGGCACGCGCAGCCAGCGGATCACCGACCTGATCCAGTCGAAGATCGACGGCGGCGGCAAGATCTCGACCGACGACATGCGCCAGATGCAGCTGGACAACAGCAGCGAGATCGCCAAGCTCCTGGTGCCCAAGCTGCTCAAGATCGACGTCAAGGACAAGAACGTCCGCGAGGCGCAGAAGCTCCTGGAGGGCTGGGACTACACCCAGGATGCCGACTCGGCGGCCGCCGCGTACTTCAACGCGACCTGGCGCAACATCCTCAAGCTCGCCTTCGGCAACAAGCTGCCCAAGGAACTGCGGGTCAAGGGCCAGTGCCTGTACGTCGACCCGGTCGACACCACCGGTCCCGTGGACGATGACGACGACAAGGTCCGCGAGTGCGGCCAGCGCGATGCCGACCAGGCCCAACCGGACGGCGGCGACCGCTGGTTCGAGGTGGTCCGCAAGATCATCGACGATGAGAAGAACGACTGGTGGCAGGCGCCCAGGACGCGCCTGGACAAGGCGACCGACACCCGTGACGAGCTGTTCGCGCGGGCCCTCAAGGACGCCCGCTGGGAGCTGACCGCCAAGCTCGGCAAGGACATCGACACCTGGAGCTGGGGCCGGCTGCACCGCCTGTTCCTGAAGAACCAGACCCTCGGTACCGAAGGCCCCGGTTTCCTGAAGTACATGCTCAACCGCGGCCCCTGGAAGCTCAGCGGCGGCGAGGCGACGGTCAACGCGACCGGCTGGAACGCGGCGGGTGGCTACGGAGTGGTCTGGGTGCCGTCCATGCGGATGGTGGTCAACCTCGGGGACCTCGACAAGTCCAAGTGGATCAACCTCTCCGGCGCCTCCGGGCACGCTTACAGCGCCCATTACACCGACCAGACGGACAAGTGGGCCAAGGGCGAACTGCTGCCGTGGGCCTTCTCGCGGAAGGCGGTCGACAAGAGCACGAGCGACACGCTGGTGCTCAAGCCGTGACGACCCGCGCATGACGAATATGGCCCTCCACGCACGCGTGGAGGGCCATTTCACTTGCCGTACACGAAACCGCCCGTACGAACCGCCGGTACGAAACCGCTCAGCGGAAGCGGCGTACGCCCGACGGGGTCACCACCGCGTGCACCGGCCGGTCGTGTGCCTCCTCGGGGACGCGCTCGACGACTTCCGTGTCGTACAGGAGCACCACGAGAGCGGGGTCGGCGCCCGCGCGCTCCAACCGGGCCAGTACGCGGTCGTACGAGCCCCCGCCGCGGCCCAGGCGCATGCCGCGCGCGTCCACCGCCAGCCCCGGCAGCAGCACGACGTCCGCGTCCCGCACGGCGTCCGCGCCGAGGCGCTCGCCCGCGGGCTCCAAGAGGGCCATCTTTCCGCCATGTTGGACGCGCGCGAGGGAGCCCTCTCCGGCGTAGGCGCCCCAGTCCAGGTCGTTGTCGGGCAGAAGCGCCGGGAGCAGAACGCGCACGCCCCGCGCGCGCAGCGCGTCCAGGAGCGCGAGAGTTCCGGGCTCACTCCCCACGGAGACGTACGCCGCCACCGTGCGCGCATGCGCCAGTTCGGGCAGTTCAAGAGCGCGGGCGGCGAGCGCTGCCGCGGTTTCCTGCACGTCATCCGCCGTCAACCGGCTTCTCACCGTGAGGAACTCTCGCCGCAACATTCGCTTGGCAGGCTCTGGTCCAGATCCGACGTGACTCACAGGTGTCTCCTGTACGTTTCTCAAACATGCTCATATGAGAGCGAATTAACCGGAGACACAGATTCCGCACATAGCCACCGGATATGGTTGCGGGCATGACTGACTCGCACCCCAGGATCAGTAAGGCTGTCATCCCAGCAGCAGGCCTCGGCACCCGGTTCCTGCCGGCCACCAAAGCCACTCCCAAGGAGATGCTGCCGGTCGTCGACAAGCCGGCGATCCAGTACGTGGTCGAAGAGGCCGTGTCGGCGGGTCTGGACGACGTCCTGATGATCACCGGTCGCAACAAGCGCCCCCTCGAGGACCACTTCGACCGCAACTACGAGCTCGAGTCCGCCCTTCAGAAGAAGGGCGACGCCAGCCGGCTCGCCAAGGTTCAGGAGTCCAGCGACCTCGCGACCATGCACTACGTGCGCCAGGGCGACCCCAGGGGTCTCGGCCACGCCGTCCTGTGCGCGGCCCCGCACGTGGGGCACGAGCCCTTCGCCGTCCTCCTCGGCGACGACCTGATCGACCCGCGCGACCCCCTGCTCGCGCGCATGGTCGAGGTCCAGGAGCAGCACGGCGGCAGCGTCATCGCGCTCATGGAAGTCGCTCCCGAGCAGATCCACCTCTACGGATGCGCCGCCGTCGACGCCACCGACGAGGGCGATCTGGTGAAGGTGACGGGCCTGGTCGAGAAGCCGGACCCGGCGGACGCGCCCAGCAACTACGCGATCATCGGACGTTACGTCCTGGACCCCCACATCTTCGACATACTGCGCAAGACCGAGCCGGGCCGCGGCGGCGAGATCCAGCTCACCGACGCGCTCCAGCAGCTCGCCGCGGACGAGAAGGTCGGTGGCCCCGTGCACGGTGTCGTCTTCAAGGGCCGCCGCTATGACACCGGGGACCGCGGCGACTACCTGCGTGCCATTGTCAGACTCGCGTGCGAACGTGAAGACCTGGGCCCGGACTTCCGGACCTGGCTTCGCAGTTACGTAGCCGAGGAGATGTAGCAACTTTGAGCAGCCCCGCGCCCCGCGCCGCCGACCAGGACCACCTCTGGTCGGTGACCGAACACCTGGAGGACATCCTCGCGACCGTCCGCCCTCTCGAACCCATCGAGCTGCAACTCCTCGACGCCCAGGGCTGCGTCCTGGTCGAGGACGTCACGGTGGCGGTCTCCCTGCCGCCGTTCGACAACAGCTCCATGGACGGGTACGCGGTCCGGGTCGCCGATGTCGCGGGCGCGAGCGAGGAGTACCCGGCGTCCCTGACAGTCGTCGGTGATGTCGCGGCGGGCCAGGCCGAGCAGCCCTACGTGGGCCCCGGCCAGGCCGCCCGCATCATGACCGGCGCCCCGCTGCCGCCGGGCGCCGAGGCCGTCGTCCCCGTGGAGTGGACCGACGGCGGACTGGGTGGCGGCCCGGTCTCCGGGATGCGCGCCCACAGCGCCGCCCCCGACGGAGCCTCCGGCGAGGTGCAGGTCCACCGCCCGGCCGAGGCACGCGCGCACGTGCGCGCGCAGGGCAGCGACGTCAAGGCCGGTGACCGCGCCCTCGACGCGGGCACCGTCCTCGGCCCGCCGCAGATCGCACTGCTCGCCGCGATCGGCCGCGGGACGGTGCGCGTGCGCCCGCGCCCGCGCGTGGTGGTCCTGTCCACCGGCAGCGAACTGGTCCAGCCCGACGAGGAATTGGGCCCCGGGCAGATCTTCGACTCCAACAGCTTCGCCCTCTGCGCGGCAGCCCGCGACGCCGGAGCCATCGGCTACCGGGTGGGCGCGGTCGCCGACGACGCCGAGACACTCCGCTCGACCATCGAGGACCAACTTGTCCGCGCCGACCTGGTGGTCACGACGGGCGGGGTGAGTGTGGGGGCGTACGACGTCGTCAAGGAAGCCCTGTCCTCCGTCGCCGACGAGGACGAGGCGGGCAGCGGCATCGAGTTCCGCAAGCTCGCCATGCAGCCCGGCAAGCCCCAGGGCTTCGGCTCCATCGGCCCCGACCACACCCCGCTGCTCGCGCTCCCGGGCAACCCGGTCTCTTCGTACGTCTCCTTCGAGCTGTTCGTGCGGCCCGCGATCCGCACGCTGATGGGCCTGGAGGACGTCCACCGGCCCACGACCCGGGCGACCCTGGAGACGGCCAAGGCGCTGACCTCGCCCGAAGGCCGCCGGCAGTTCCTGCGGGGGAAGTACGCCGACGGGAAGGTGACCCCGGTAGGAGGCGCCGGATCGCATCTGATCGCCGCCCTGGCCCGGGCCGACGCGCTGATCGTGGTCCCCGAGGGCGACACCTCCGTCGAGCCCGGTGCCGAGGTCGAGGTGGTCCTGCTCGGCTGAGAGCCCCGACTTGGCGGTACCGTGTCGCGCACACAGGCCACGCGCCGCACCGCGACGGGCCCGGACCGGGAGCGCCACCACCATGAGTACGCAGGACCGACTGACACACATCGACGACGCGGGCGCCGCCCGTATGGTCGACGTATCCGGGAAGGACGTGACCGCGCGCACCGCCCGCGCCAGCGGCCGCGTCCTGGTCTCGCCCCGGGTGGTCGAGCTGCTGCGCGGCGAGGGGGTCCCCAAGGGCGACGCCCTCGCCACCGCGCGCATCGCGGGCATCATGGGCGCCAAGCGCACCCCGGACCTGATCCCGCTGTGTCACCCGTTGTCGGTGTCGGGTGTCAAGCTGGATCTGTCGGTCGCGGACGACGCCGTCGAGATCCTCGCCACCGTGAAGACCACCGACCGTACGGGCGTCGAGATGGAAGCCCTCACCGCGGTCAGCGTGGCGGCCCTCACCGTGATCGACATGGTCAAGGCGGTCGACAAGGGAGCGGTCATCACGGACGTACGAGTCGAGGAGAAGACGGGCGGCAAGTCGGGCGACTGGAGCCGGGCATGACGGCGGGGTCGTACCGCGCCCTGGTGGTCACCGCCTCCAACCGGGCCGCCGCGGGTGTCTACGAGGACAAGGGCGGGCCGCTCATCGCGGAGGGGCTGGCGGCGTTCGGCTTCGCGGTCGAGGGGCCGCAGGTCGTCCCCGACGGCGATCCCGTCGAGGCCGCGCTGCGCGCGGGCGTGGATGCCGGATACGACGTGATCGTGACCACCGGTGGTACGGGGATCTCGCCCACCGACAGGACCCCCGAGGCCACCCGGCGCGTCCTCGACCACGAGGTGCCGGGCATTCCGGAGGCGATCAGGGCGTTCGGCCGGGAGAAGGTGCCGACCGCGGCGCTCTCCCGGGGGCTCGCCGGAGTCGCGGGAGCGACGCTGATCGTCAACCTGCCGGGTTCCACCGGCGGGGTACGGGACGGCCTGGCCGTTCTGGAGCCCCTGCTGATCCACGCCGTCGACCAGATCCGCGGCGGCGACCACCCCAGACCCAGCGGCAGTGGGGGTGCGAACTGAACAGCCCATCCTGGCCCGTCGAGCTGGTGGACGGCGACATCGTCCTTCGGCCCATAAAGCTGCGCGATCAGCGGGCCTGGCGCGAGGTCAACCGGCGCAACCGGGACTGGCTGCGGCCGTGGGAGGCGACGATTCCGCCGCCGACGCCCAGCGGCCCGATCGCGCACCGGCCGACGTACCGGCAGATGGTCCGGCATCTGCGCGCCGAGGCCAACGCCGGCCGGATGCTGCCCTTCGTGATCGAGTACCGAGGGCAGCTCGTCGGGCAGTTGACCGTCGCCGGGATCACCTGGGGGTCCATGTGCTCGGGGCACATCGGCTACTGGGTGGACGAGTCGGTGGCGGGCCGCGGAGTGATGCCGACGGCCGTTGCGCTGGTGACCGACCACTGCTTCCGCACCGTCGGACTGCACCGCATCGAGGTCTGCATTCGTCCCGAGAACGCGCCCAGCCGCAGGGTCGTGGAGAAACTCGGATTCCGCGAGGAAGGCCTTCGGCCACGTTATCTTCACATCGACGGAGCCTGGCGCGACCATCTCGTCTTCGCCCTCACCGCGGAAGAGGTGCCGGAGGGGTTGCTCGCCCGCTGGCGGCGGGCACGCTCACGGAACACCCCTCGGAACACCGCCGAGCCGGGGAAATGAAATAGGTGTTCGAAATTGATCGCCCGGCGATCACCTGAGGGCATTAAATTCGCGCTCCCGGTGGCCTGCTGATCGCATCGGTCACAAAAAAAGCTCGAAATATCAGCCAGATCGTGCGACACACCGGCCCAATTGGCAGATGGCCTCACGCAAACCCCTCTACCGTGTGAGGCGTGAGCAGCAGCGGCCTCATCTACGCAGTCATCGTCGGGGCCTGGGCCGCCTACTTGGTGCCGATGTGGCTCCGTAGGCAGGACGAGCTGAACGAAGCCCGTCCGACGGAACGCTTCAGCACCGCCATCCGGCTGCTGTCCGGACGGGCGGGAATGGAGCGCCGGTACGCCAAGGACCTGCGGGCGCGCTCCACCGACGAGGGGGAGCCCAGCGCCGAACCGGGCGCCGTCACCGACTCGGTGGACGTCCGGGCCTTCGCCATGCCTCCGGCACGCCCGCAGACGACGGCCCAACTCCCGCCGTCGGACGAGGCGGAGCGGAAACCGGCGCCTCAGTCCCCTGCTGGGCAGAGTGTCCAGCGGGGCGGCGCCCAGCAGGTGTCCCAGGCGCCCGCCAGGCCCGTACCGCAGCAGTCGGGCAAGTCCGCGCCGAGGCCCTCGGGCAAGCCCGCGCACCAGCAGACGTCGGCGGCGCGACGGGCGGCCTCGGCGGAGGCCGCAGCGCGCGCCCGGCGCACGAAGGTGCTCGCGCGCCGGCGGCGTACGACGGTGATGCTCTTCCTCGCCTTCACGCTCGGCGCGATCGTCGCGGCCGTCGGTGGGCTCGCGTTCCTGTGGGCGCCCGGCGTGCCGGCGGTGTTGCTCAGCGCCTACATCGTGTACCTGCGCGCCCAGGAGCGCCGGCGCTTCACCTACGTCATGGACCGGCGCCAGGCCGAGGTCGCGGCCCAGCGGCTGCGGGAGCGTCAGCCGCGCCGCCGGCCGCCCGTCGACCCCGGGGGCGACGAGCCGGAGGACGGACCAGAGAACGAGACCGACCCCGGGCTGCTGGCGCTGGCCGCCGACCGTCGCGCCCTCGTCGAGCAGACCGACCACGCTGAGTGGGTCGACCAGCAGCGTGAGCGCCAGCGGGGCCCCGGCCACGGCGACAGCTGGGACCCGGTGCCGGTTCCGCTGCCGACGTACGTGACCGCGCCGGTCGCGCCCCGGGCCACGTCCAGCGTCGACCTGGGGGCGCCCGACGCCTGGAGCTCCGCGCGGTCGAGCGCCGCCGAGCCGAGCGCCTCGGGCACGCAGAGCGCGCCGGAGAGTGAGCCCCCGGCCGAGGAACAGTCGGACGCCGCCGACGGCGGCCGCAGCGACGCCCGGCGCGCCGCGTCCGCCCGGCGTGCGCGCGAGCGCGGGCGCACGCCCCTGTTCGACCAGTACGAGGACGGGGAACGGCCGCGCGCGGCCAACGAGTGACGGCGCCTCCGGCAGCCCACGGCTGACCAGCCAGGAACGGATTTCCAAGCACCCTGATGAGGATGCTAGAGTTTCACTCGTTGCAAGGGCCTGTGGCGCAGTCTGGTAGCGCACCTCGTTCGCATCGAGGGGGTCTGGGGTTCAAATCCCCACAGGTCCACCGCAATTCAGAACCCCGTCGGATTCGTCCGGCGGGGTTCTTGCGTTGCGTGTGCGTGTGTGGGGGAGTTGCGGGCGGCCTTGCGGCCGCCCTTTCTTCGTCGGGCTACGGCTGTGGGGGCTGCTGGGAGTTCCGGAGCGGCTTGGCGAAGCAGCGGCTCTGGTTGTGGAAGCGGTAGTGGCCGAACTTGGTGCAGGGTTCGTAGCCGCTCGATATGTAGAGGGCTATCGCCTCGGGCTGCGCGGTGCCGGTTTCCAGGACCATGCGGGTGCGGCCCGCCGTGCGGGCGTCGTCCTCCAGGGCGGACAGGATGCGCCGGGCGAGGCCGCGGCCGCGGGCGCTCGGGACGACGTACATGCGCTTGAGTTCGGCGTCGCCGTCCGAGTACCCCTCGTCGTTCTCGTCCTGGGTGCGCCAGCCGCCCGTGGCCACGGGGAAGTCCTGCTCGTCGTAGGCGATGAGGTATCGGCCGAGCGGCGGTTCGAACATCGAGGCGTGCAGGAATGTGACGTCGCCCTCGTCGCCGTAGCGCTCTGCGTATTCGAGCTGCACCTGGTCGTTGAGCTTGACGGCGTCGGGGTGGTCGAAGGGGACCGGACGGATATTCATGCGAGGCATCGTACTTCTATGCGTTGGGATGGGGTGATGGATTAAGTATCGTGCCCGGGTGCTGACTGTTACCTCTGTGAATGTGAACGGGCTCCGGGCCGCCGCCAAGAAGGGCTTCGTGGAGTGGCTCGCCGGGACCTCCGCGGACGTGCTGTGCCTGCAGGAGGTGCGGGCCGAACCCGGGCAGCTGACGGAGGACGTACGGGCGCCCGAGGGGTGGCACGTCGTCCACGCGCCCGCCGCCGCCAAGGGCCGCGCCGGGGTGTCCCTCTATACGCGGCGCGAGCCGGACCGGGTCCAGGTCGGGTTCGGGTCGGCGGAGTTCGACTCGAGCGGGCGCTACGTAGAGGTCGATCTGCCCGGCGTCACCGTCGCCAGCCTCTATCTGCCCTCCGGTGAGGTCGGGACCGAGCGGCAGGACGAGAAGGTCCGCTTCATGGAGGAGTTCCTCGGCTATCTGAAGGGGCTCCGGGAACGGGCGGCCGCCGACGGACGCGAGGTCGTGGTCTGCGGTGACTGGAACATCGCCCACCAGGAGGCCGACCTCAAGAACTGGCGCGGCAACAAGAAGAACTCCGGGTTCCTGCCCGAGGAGCGGGAGTGGCTGGGGGGCGTCCTCGACGTCGAGGAGGGCGGGTACGTCGATGTCGTGCGGGCGCTGCATCCCGATGTCGAGGGGCCGTACTCATGGTGGTCGTACCGCGGGCGGGCCTTCGACAACGACACGGGCTGGCGTATCGATTATCACGTGGCGACGCCCGGGCTCGCCGGCAAGGCCGTCAAGGGGTTCGTGGAGCGGGCGGCCACGCATGCGGAGCGGTGGTCGGACCACGCGCCGGTGACGGTGGTCTACGACCTGTAGGAAACCGGCGTCAGGAGCCGTTGTCCTCGGCCGCCAGGCGGCGGTCCAGGGCCAGCGAGAGTTCGGCGTCGACCACCGCTTTGGCGAGGGGGCGGAGCTGCTCGGGGTCCCTGCCGAGGGCGTGGGTGTGCAGCAGGGTGGTGAAGAGTTCGGCCATGGCGTCGACGTGCACGCGGACCTCGCGGCCGGCGGCCATGACCGCGGCGAGCGGGACGCCCGCGCGGACCAGCGCCGAGGATGCTTCGAGCAGGCGGCGGCTGATGTGGATGATCTCGTCGCCCTCCACCGCGAGGTAGCCGAGGTCCAGGGCGGCGGCCAGGTTCTCCGGGGTCACCTCGCCCGCGAAGTGGTCGGCGAGGGCTTCGGGGGTGAGGTGGACGGGGTTCTCCTCGCTGGGTGTCACCAGGCCGAGGGCCTCGCCGGCGTCCCGGCCGGACTCGAAGGCGGCGGTGAGGTCGGCGATGCCCGAGAGGGTGTGGCCGCGCTCCAGGAGGGCGGCGATGGTGCGCAGCCTGGCCAGGTGGTGGTGGTCGTACCAGGCGATCCTGCCCTCCCTGCGGGGTGCCGGGAGCAGGCCGCGCTCGCGGTAGAAGCGCAGGGTGCGGACCGTGATGCCCGCCTCCTTGGCCAGTTCCTCCATGCGGTACTCGAGTTTTTCCGATCCCTCAGCCACGTGCGCACCCTACGTCGTACCCCCGGTAACTTTCCTGGCCCCGCCCCCTACCCATCAGTACGGAGCTGCTCTACTCTCCCCATTGTGCCAGTATTCACTGGCAGAGTTGCGTGGGTCAGGGAGGCGTCGGGATGACCGAGCACGAGCATGTACGGGTGGCGGTGGTCGGGTCCGGGTTCGGGGGGCTGGGAGCCGCCGTACGACTGCGCCGCGAAGGTGTCACCGACTTCGTCGTCCTGGAACGGGCCGACAGTGTGGGCGGCACCTGGCGGGACAACAGCTATCCCGGGTGCGCGTGCGATGTGCCGTCGCATCTCTACTCGTTCTCGTTCGCGCCCAACCCGGACTGGCCGCGCACTTTCTCCGGGCAGGAGCACATCCGGGAGTACCTGGAGCACGTCGCCGACGTGTTCCGGCTGCGGTCACACCTGCGCTTCAACTCCGAAGTGAAGATGATGACCTGGGACGCCGAGAAGCTGCACTGGACGATCGAGACGACGAGCGGGACGCTGACCGCCGATGTCGTCGTCTCCGCCACCGGGCCGCTCTCCGATCCCAAGGTTCCGGATGTTCCGGGCATCGACTCCTTCCCCGGCAAGGTCTTCCACTCGGCCCGCTGGGACCACGACTACGACCTGCGCGGCAAGCGTGTCGCGATGATCGGCACCGGGGCGTCCGCGATCCAGATCGTGCCGTCCATCCAGCCGGACGTCTCCCGGCTCACCCTCTTCCAGCGCACCCCGCCGTGGGTGATGCCGCGCGTCGACCGCGCCATCAGCGGCGCCGAGCGGTGGCTGCACCGGCAGCTGCCCTTCACCACGCAGGCGCGGCGTGGGCTCCTGTGGGGCATCCGCGAGCTGCAGGTCCAGGCGTTCACCAAGCGGCCCAATGAGCTGGGCATGGTCGAGCGGCTGGCCAAGCGGAACATCGCCCGCGCCGTCAAGGACCCGGCGCTGCGCGCCAAGCTCACGCCCGACTACCGCATCGGCTGCAAGCGCATCCTGCTCTCCAACGCCTACTATCCGGCGCTCACGCAGCCCAACGTGGACGTGATCGCGAGCGGGCTCAGCGAGATCCGCGGCTCCACGCTCGTCGCCGCCGACGGCAGCGAGACCGAGGTCGACGCGATCATCTTCGGTACGGGCTTCCACGTCACCGACATGCCGATCGCCGACCGCGTCGTCGGGGCGGACGGCAGGACCCTCGCGGAGAGCTGGCAGGAGGGCATGAAGTCGCTGCGCGGCGCCACGGCGGCCGGGTTCCCGAACTGGATGACGATCATCGGGCCCAACACGGGCCTCGGGAACTCCTCCATGATCCTGATGATCGAGTCCCAGCTGAACTACCTGGCCGACTACGTACGGCAGCTCGACGTGCTCGGCGGGCGGGCGGCGCTCGACGCGCGACCGAGCGCCGTGAACGCCTGGAACCGGCGCGTGCAGGAACGTATGGAGCGCACGGTGTGGAACACCGGCGGCTGCACCAGCTGGTACCTCGACGCCAGTGGGCGCAACACCACCATCTGGCCGGGTACGACGACCGAGTTCCGGGGCGCCACGCGGCGCGTGGACCTCGGGGAGTACGAAGTGCTGCGAGCGCCCGCGCGCGAGCCCGCGCCCCGCGCCCCCCTGACCAAGAGCGCCCGCAAGAAGAAGGCGGAGGCCGGAGCATGAGCCGACTGATGCATGTGATGCACGGCCCGTACGCGCCGCCCGTGCCGGCGCGCGAGCTGGTCGCGGTCTCCGCGGACGGCGCGCGGCTGCACGTGGAGGTGCACGGCCCCGAACATGCGCCCGCTGTCGTCCTCTCGCACGGGTGGACCTGCTCGACCGCCTTCTGGGCGGCGCAGATCCGGGACCTCGCCGCCGATCACCGGGTGATCGCGTACGACCAGAGGGGGCACGGGCGCAGTCCCGCGAGCCCCGCGTGCACCACCGACGCGCTGGCGGACGACCTGGAGGCGGTGCTCGCGGCGACACTCGCGCCCGGTGAGAAGGCCGTGCTCGTGGGGCACTCCATGGGCGGGATGACGCTGATGGCCGCCTCCGCGCGGCCCCGCTTCCGGGAGCACGCGGCGGCCGCGCTGCTGTGCAGTACGGGCAGCTCGAAGCTGGTCGCCGAGTCGCTGGTGGTGCCGATGGGCGCCGGCCGGGTGCGGACCTGGCTCACCGGGAAGATCCTCGGCTCGCGGGCTCCGCTCGGGCCCGTCACGCCCGTGGCGCGCAGGATCCTCAAGTACGCGACCATGGGCCCCGGTTCGTCGCCGGTGATGGTGGAGGCGTGCGCCCGGGTGGTGCACGCGTGTCCGCGCGCCGTGCGGCACGCCTGGTCGCGGGTGCTGGAGCTGATCGACCTCGATTACGGCGTACGGGAGATGCAGGTGCCCACAGCCGTCGTCGCGGGCACGGCGGACCGGATGACCCCCGTGGTGCATGCGCGGGCGCTCGTCGCCGCGCTGCCGAACTGCGTCGGCAGCACCGAGCTCGCCGGGGTCGGGCACATGACGCCGGTGGAGGCGCCGGAGCTGGTCGGCTCGCGCATTCGGGAACTCGTGGCCGCGTACGCCGTGGGCACGGAGGGTGCGCCGGGCGCGGGAGGCCCGGCAAGCGCGGGCGCCGCAAAGGGCGTACAGGCCGCGGAGATGGCGGAGAACGCTGAGATCGCGGAGAACGCTGAGATCGCGGAAAACGCAGAGATCAAGGAGGGCGCATGAGCAAGGTGAGCCTCGAAGGACAGGTCGCGGTCGTCACAGGGGGCGCGCGCGGTGTCGGCGAGCTCCTGGCGCGCAAGCTCTCCGCGCGCGGCGCGAAGATCGCGCTGGTCGGGCTGGAGCCGGACGAGCTCAAGCAGGTCTCGGAGCGGCTGCACAGCGACAGCCACTACTGGCACGCCGACGTCACCGACCACGAGGCGATGGCCCGGGTCGCCGAGGAGGTCAAGCAGCGGTTCGGGAAGGTGGACATCGTCGTCGCGAACGCCGGGGTGGCGAGCGGCGGTCCGTTCGTCGACTCCGACCCGGTCGCCTGGCGGCGGGTCATCGAGGTCAACCTGATCGGATCCGCGGTGACCGCGCGGGCCTTCCTGCCCGTCCTGATGGAGAGCCGCGGCTATCTGCTGCAGATCGCCTCGCTCGCCGCGATCACCCCGGCCCCCATGATGACGGCGTACTGCGCGTCCAAGTCGGGCGTGGAGGCGTTCGCGCACAGCCTGCGCGCCGAGGTCGGCTACAAGGGCGTACGCGTAGGGGTCGGCTATCTGTCCTGGACCGACACCGACATGGTGCGCGGGGCCGACCAGAACGACGTGATGCGCGAACTGCGGCAGCGGCTGCCGTGGCCGTCCAACAAGACGTATCCGCTGGGGCCGGCCGTCGACCGCATCGTCGCCGGGATCGAGCGGCGGTCCAGCCATGTGTACGCGCAGTGGTGGCTGCGCGGGATGCAGGGGGTACGCGGGTATCTGCCGGGGATCATCGGGGCGGTCGGGCAGCGGGAGATGCGGCGGTTCGAGCCTCGGCTCGGCAGCGTCTCGACGGGGCTCGTCGGCGCCGGCGGGGCCGCCGACGAGGGGGAGCGCGGGGCCCATTCTCACAGTGAGTAACTGGTCGAAATGCGTGCTTTATTCGCCCGTGTAAGTCTGGTCGAGCCCAATCCCCTCACCCGCAAACGGGAGTGAACTTCCATGGGTATGAAGGACCAGTTCCAGGACAAGGCCGAGCAGATGCGCGGCAAGGCCAAGCAGAAGCAGGGCCAGGCCCCGGACGAGGCGCTTGAGCGTTCGCAGCCGATGCGTGACGAGGCTCAGCGCGGTCAGCAGCAGCGTGGTCAGCAGTCGCGTGAGCGTGGTGACCAGGACACGCAGCGGGCCATGCAGGAGGAGCAGGACCGGTTCGACCAGGACTACGACGTGTAGTTGCACTTGGCTTGAGCCAATCGTGGGGCGCCCTCTGTTTGTAGAGGGCGCCCCACTCTGGTGTCTGAACCCAACTCGGCTGCCCCTGAACCCTGGTTGCATGGCGCCCGGCGCTGCAGGCTGTGCCCACCCTTCCCCACTCTCGGCTTCGCTCGAGCGGGGGGACCCCCATCGCCCTGCGGAACGACTGCCCACAGCGGTAGCCCTGCGGAACGCCTGCCCACAGCCAGGCCGACCGGCTACCGCGGCGGCAATTTCGGCCGCGTTCTCGCCGGGACGTTGCCGTAATCCGGCGGAGTGGCCGCCGGTTGCGTCGTCAGGAGGTCCAGGGACAGTTGGATGGCGTCGTCCAGTTGGGCGTGGCGGCCCTCGGCCCAGTCGAGGGGGGTGCGGAGGATCTCCAGATCCGGGGTGACGCCGCGGTTCTCGATGGTCCAGCCGTACGCGTCGAACCAGGCGGCGTTCATGGGGACCGTGATGACGGTGCCGTCGCCGAGCTGGTGGCGGCCGGTCATGCCGACGACTCCGCCCCAGGTGCGCTGGCCGACCACGGGACCCAGTTTCAGGAGCTTGAAGGCCGCCGTGATCATGTCGCCGTCGGACGAGGTCGCTTCGTCGGCGAGGGCGACGACCGGGCCGCGCGGCGCGTTCGAGGCGTACGACACCGGCTGGGCGTTGCGGGTCAGGTCCCAGCCCAGGATGGTGCGGGTCAGCTTCTCGATCACCAGCTCGCTGATGTGGCCGCCCGCGTTGCCGCGTACGTCGACGATGAGGGCCGGGCGGGAGACCTCCAGCCGCAGGTCACGGTTGAACTGGGCCCAGCCCGAGCCGCCCATGTCCGGGATGTGCAGGTAGCCGCAGCGGCCGCCGCTCAACTCCCGTACGACCTCGCGGCGTTTGGCCACCCAGTCCTGGTAGCGCAGCGGGCGTTCGTCGATCAGCGGGACCACCGCCACCCGGCGTGGGCGGCCCTCGCCCTCCGCCGGGGTGAACGTCAGCTCCACCGTCGTACCGCCCGCGCCCGCGAGCAGCGGGTAGGGCCCCGTGACCGGATCCACCGGGCGGCCGTCGACATGGGTGAGCACTGCGCCCTCCCGGATCCCCGTACCGGCCAGCGGGGAGCGGGCCTTGGAGTCGGAGGAGTCGCCGGGGAGGATCCGCTTGAGCATCCAACTCCCGTCGCGTCGCACGAAGTTGGCGCCGAGCAGACCCTGCCAGCGCTGGTAGTGCGCCGGGCCCTCGTTGCGGCGGGCGGCCGACACGTACGCGTGCGAGGTGCCGAGTTCGCCGAGCACCTCGCGCAGCAGATCCGCGAACTCGTCCGGCGACGCGACCCGTTCGACCAGCGGGCGGTACTGCTCGAGGACCGCGTCCCAGTCGATGCCGCACATGTGCGGTTCCCAGAAGTAGGCGCGGATGATGCGGCCCGCCTCCGCGTACGCCTGCCGCCACTCGGCCGGCGGGTCGACCTCGTGCAGGACGCGGCGCAGGTCGATCCAGACCGTGGAGTCGCCGTCGCCGGACTCGGTGGAGGGGACGGCCCGCAGGTCGCCCTCGTCGACGACGACCAGTCGGCTGCCGTCGCCGCTCACCGCGAACCAGTCGAGGTGGTCGACGAGTTCGGACTTCTTCGCCTTGCTGATGTTGAAGTATTCGAGGGTCGGCCGTCCGGAGGTGTCGGCCGGGTTCGCGAAGGTCTCGCCCAGCGCGCCGGAGATCGGCCAGCGCAGCCAGACCAGACCGCCGCCCGAAACCGGGTACAGCGCCGAGTACTTGGAGGCGGTGACCGGGAACGGTGTCACCCGGGCTTCCAGGCCTTCGAGTTCCACGGTCGCCGTGGAGCCGTCGCCGGGCTCGTCCTCGACCGGGTCCAGGCCTCCGGCGACCGGGCGCCCGTCCGGGTTGAGCGCGAAGGGCGAGGGCGTGGCGGAGGACAGCGGGACGAGGTAGGGGCGGCAGCCCAGCGGGAAGGAGAGGTCGCCGGTGTGGACGTCGTAGACCGGGTCGAAGCCGCGCCACGACAGGAACGCCAGATAGCGGCCGTCGCGGGTGAAGACCGGGTTCTCGTCCTCGAAGCGGCCGTCGGTGACGTCGACGATCAGCTGGTCGCCCGTTCCCGTCCGGGAGATCCGGGCCATCTTGATCTGGCGCAGCGAGCGGCCGATGCCCGGGTGCGACCAGGTCAGCCATGCGCCGTCCGGCGAGAACGAGAGGTCCCGCACCGGCCCGTTGATGGACCGGATCAGCTCGGTCACCTCGCCTCCCCCGGACTTCGTCCGGGAGGGGCCCCCAGAGTCCTCGGTCGCGTCGATGAGGAGCAGTCGCCCGTCGTTGGACGCGATGGCTAGCCGTTCGCCCTGCGGGTCCGACACGAGTTCCTGTACGCGGCCGAGGCCCCCGGAGGCCAGCCGGCGCGGTGCGCGGTCGCCGGTCGCGCGTGGCAGGTAGGCGATCTCGACCGCGTCCTCGCCCTCCGCGTCCGTGACATAGGCGACCTGGCCGCCCGAACCGAGCATCTCCGGGAGCCGGACGCGCACCCCCGGGGTGTCGACGATGGTGCGTGCGGGCCCGTCGCGGTGGGTGAGCCAGTAGAGGCTGCCGCGGACGACGACGGCGCTGGCCCGGCCCGTCTCGTCCACGGAGATGCCGTCGACGTGCTGGGCCGCCGGGACCTGGTACGTACGCCGTCCCGCGCGCGGCCCGCCGAGCCGTACGTCGAGGCGGCGCGGCACCGAGTCCGCGTCCAGGTCGTCGACGATCCACAGGTCGCCCGCGCACTGGTAGACGACGCGGCTGCCGTCGGAGGAGGCGTGCCGGGCGTAGAACGCGTCGTGGTCGGTGTGCCGGCGCAGGTCCGAGCCGTCGTGCGCGCAGGAGTACAGGTTGCCGATGCCCTCGTGGTCGGAGAGGAAGGCGATGCGGCCGCCGACGAACATGGGGGAGTGGAGGTGGCCTTCGAGGTCGCCGAGGAGCCGCTGCCCGTGCAGCCAGAGGCGGCCGGTCGCACCGCCCCGGTAGCGCTTCCAGGCGGCCGGTTCGTGCGGCGGGGTGCCGGTGAGCAGCAGGGTCCTGCGCTCGCCGTCGAGGTCGGCGACGGCGATGTCGGAGACCGGTCCCCAGGGCAGCCGGCCGCCGGGGTCGCCGTCGACAGGCACGCTGTAGGCCCAGGTGAAGTACGAGAAGGGCTGGCCGTGCGAGGCGACGGCGAGGATGTCGCCGTCCGGGGACCAGCCGCAGACCTGGGTGTCGGCGCTGCCCCAGTAGGTGAGCCGCCGCTCCGGTCCGCCGTCCACCGGCGCGAGATGGATCTCCGGGACGAAGCTGCGCCAGCTCGTGTACGCGATGTGCCGGCCGTCGGGCGAGAAGCGCGGGTGGCCGACCTTGGTGCGGTCGACGGTGAGCCGCCAGGCGCGGCCGGGGCCGTCCAGCGGGGCCACCCAGAGGTCGTCCTCGGCCGCGAAACACAGCCGGTCGCCACTGAGGTGGGGGAAGCGGAGGTAGCCGGGGGCGTTCTCGTACGGTTCGCTCGCGTCGCTCACCTACTCATGCTTTTCCGGGAGACGGCCCCGGGCAACTTATGAAATATCGACAGGGGTGACTCAGGACACGTACGAAACGGTTTCGTTTCGCAAGCTCTAAGGGTATCTTCATAGGCGTACGGAACCGTGTCGTTCGGAGATTCCCTCCGGGCGCGCAGGAGCAGGAAGGTGAGTGGCATGGCTGAAGTCGCAACGGCGCGTCGCAGTCGCATCACGCCCGAGCGTGAGGCCGAGCTGTACGCGGCCGTGCTCGACCTGCTCCGTGAAGTCGGCTACGACGCCCTGACCATGGACGCCGTCGCCGCCCGGACGCGTTCCAGCAAGGCGACGCTCTACCGCCAGTGGGGCGGCAAGGCCGAGCTGGTCGCGAAGGCGGTTCGGCACAACAAGCCGGGCGGCCTCGGCCTCGGCGAGCTCGACACCGGGTCGCTCAAGGGTGATCTGCACGCCCTCACCCTGAAGTCGGACGACTGCGAGATGGAGCAGAACTCCGCGCTGATGCGGGGTCTGGCCATGGCGGTCCACGGCAACCCGGATCTCCTGAAGGCGTTCCGGGCGCATCTCATCGAGCCGGAGATGGCGGAGTTCCGCCGCGTGGTGCAGCGGGCGGTCGACCGGGGCGAGGTCGCCGCGGACAACCCGGCGATCGACTTCATGATGCACATGATGATCGGCGGGTTCGCCGCCCGCACCATGATCGACGAGAAGCCGCCGACCCAGGCCTTCCTCCTGTCGTACATCGACGCCGTGGTCCTCCCCGCCCTCGGCGTCCGGTGAATCCCCGAATCCCCTTGGCTCTCAGCCAGTTCCCCTAGTCCCACCAGTTCCACGAGTACCTGACGTCACCGCTCAAGTCGTCGGGACGGTCTCCCCTGCCTCCCCGCAGAGCTGATCACCCCTGCCCAGAACAACCCCCACGACCTGACCGGGAGTACGTCTTCGTGGCCACGTTCCTCTATAAACTCGGCCGACTCGCCTTCCGGCGACGGCACTTCGTCGCCCTGATATGGGTGGCGCTGCTGACGCTCGCGGGCGTCGGTGCCGCCTCCGCGCCCACCGCGGGCGCCAGCTCCTTCTCCGTTCCCGGCACCGAGGCGCAGAAGGCCTTCGACCTGCTGGAGAGCCGCTTCCCCGGGATGACCGCGGACGGCGCGACCGCGCGGGTCGTGTTCAAGGCGCCGAGCGGCGAGAAGATGACGGACGCGGCCAACAAGGCCGCCGTCAAGAAGACCGTCAAGGCCCTGGGCGACGGCTCGGAGGTCACCTCCGTCACCGACCCCTACACGTCGCACTCCGTCTCCAAGAACGGGACGATCGCGTACGCGGAGGTCAGGTACGACGTCTCCGGCATGGAGCTGAAGGACGCCTCCAAGGACGCCCTGAAGGAGGCCGCCGCCGACGCGCGGAGCACCGGACTGACCGTCGAGGTCGGCGGTGACGCGCTCCAGGCCGTGCCCGAGACCGGGTCCAGCGAGGTCATCGGCATCGCGATCGCCGCGGTCGTCCTCGTCATCACCTTCGGCTCGCTGATCGCGGCCGGGCTGCCGCTGCTGACGGCGCTGATCGGCGTGGGCATCGGCGTCTCGACGATCACCGCCCTGGCGAAGGCGCTCGACCTCGGCTCCACCACCTCCACGCTCGCGATGATGATCGGCCTCGCGGTCGGCATCGACTACGCCCTCTTCATCGTCTCCCGCTACCGCGCCGAACTGGCCGAGGGCCGTGAGCGCGAGGAAGCGGCGGGCCGGGCGGTCGGCACGGCGGGCTCCGCCGTCGTCTTCGCCGGTCTGACGGTGGTCATCGCCCTGGTCGGCCTGGCGGTCGTCAACATCCCGATGCTCACCAAGATGGGCGTCGCGGCCGCGGGCACGGTCGCCATCGCCGTCCTCATCGCGCTCACCATGATCCCGGCGCTGCTCGGCTACGCGGGCCGCAAGGTGAAGCCCGCGGGCGAGAAGAGCAAGCTGCTCGGTGGCTCCCGTGCGGCGAGGAAGGCCGCGAAGAACCCGGGCAAGCCGAACATGGGCACGCGCTGGGCGAGCTTCGTCGTACGGCGTCCGGTCGCCGTCCTCCTCCTCGGCGTCGTCGGCCTCGGTGCCGCCGCCATCCCCGCCTCCTCGCTGGAGCTGGGCCTGCCGGACGACGGCTCGCAGCCGACGTCCACGACGCAGCGCCGCGCCTACGACCTGCTGTCGGACGGCTTCGGCCCCGGCTTCAACGGTCCGCTCCTCGTCGTCGTCGACGCGAAGGCGAGCAAGGACCCGGACGCGGCGTTCACCAAGGTCAGCGACGAGATCAAGGACCTCAAGGGGGTCGTGACGGTGACCCCGCCGGCGCCCAACAAGGCCGGCGACACCGCGACGATCAGCGTCATCCCGAAGTCGAAGCCGTCGTCCACGGGGACCGAGGACCTGGTCCACGCCATCCGTGACGCGGGCGGTGAGATCAAGGCCGACACAGACGCGAGCACGCTCGTCACCGGCTCCACGGCGATGAACATCGACGTCTCGCAGAAGCTGAACGACGCGCTGATCCCGTACCTGATCCTGGTGGTCGGCCTGGCCTTCCTTCTGCTGATCGTGGTCTTCCGCTCGATCCTCGTCCCGCTGAAGGCGGCGCTCGGCTTCCTGCTGAGCGTGATGGCGGCCCTGGGCGCCGTGGTCGCGGTCTTCCAGTGGGGCTGGCTGTCCGGCCTGCTGGGCGTCGAGGAGACCGGCCCGGTCATGTCGATGATGCCGATCTTCATGGTGGGTGTCGTCTTCGGTCTCGCCATGGACTACGAGGTGTTCCTCGTGACCCGGATGCGGGAGGCGTACGTCCACGGGGAGAAGCCCAGCCAGGCCGTCGTGACCGGCTTCAAGTACGGGGCCCGGGTGGTCACGGCCGCCGCCGTCATCATGATCGCCGTCTTCTCCGGCTTCATCGGCTCCAGCGAGTCGATGATCAAGATGATCGGCTTCGGCCTCGCGATCGCCGTCTTCTTCGACGCGTTCGTCGTCCGCATGGCCATCGTCCCGGCCGTCCTCGCCCTGCTGGGCAAGAAGGCCTGGTGGCTGCCGAAGTGGCTCGACCGCGCCCTGCCGAACGTCGACGTCGAGGGCGAGGGGCTGCGCGCCCACGACCGCCCGAAGGACGGCGACACGGACGAGGACCGGGAGTTGGTACGGGTCTGATCCCGCCCCGCTGATACGAGAAGGGTGCCCCGCTGCTCGGCGGGGCGCCCTTCCGCGCACCACCCGGAATTCGTTCGTGACGGATGTATCGGGCAGCTAGCCTGCGTTTCATGACGTCTTCCGAAGCAGGAGCCCACCCCCTTTTCGCCGAAGCCCTTCGCGAGCTGGGTCTCGACGAACTGCCCTCGCAGGTCCGGCACTTCCCGGAAGGCGCCCGCACCGCCGCCGAGGCCGCCGCCGCGATCGGCTGCGAACTGAGCCAGATCTGCAAGTCGTTGATCTTCGCGGCGGACGGCGTGCCGGTGCTCGTCCTCATGGACGGCGCGTCCCGCGTGGACGTGGAACTCGTCCGGCAGGAGCTCGGCGTCGAGAAGGTCACGCGGGCCAAGGTCGATGTCGTACGGGAGACGACCGGGTACGCCATCGGAGGCGTGCCGCCCTTCGGGCACCGGACGAGGACCCGGGTGCTCGCGGACCGTTCGCTGCTGGACCACGACGTGGTGTGGGCGGCGGCCGGGACCCCGCACGCCGTGTTCCCGATGGAGCCGAAGGCGCTGATCGCGCACGCCGGCGCCACCCTCGTGGACGTGCGCGAGCAGACCCCGTGACACCCCTGGTGACCGTGGCGGTGCTGCTCGCCGCGGTCACGCACGCCAGCTGGAACGCCCTGGCGCACCACATCACCGACAAGCTGGTCGGCTTCACGCTGATCGCGGGCGGCGGGTCGCTGATCGGGATCGCGATGGCCCCCTTCGTGGCGATCCCGGCGGCCGGGGCGTGGCCGTATCTGATCGCGTCCGCCGTCATCCATGTCGCGTACTACGTGCTGCTCATGCGGTCCTTCCGGCTCGGGGACTTCGGGCAGGCGTACCCGATCGCGCGCGGGACCGCGCCGCTGGTCGTCACCCTCCTCGCGGCGCTGTTCGCGCACGAGGTGCCCGACGGCTGGGCGGCGGCGGGCATCACCGTGTCCTGCGCGGGGCTGACCGGGGTGGCGCTGTGGGGGCTGCGCGGGGGCCGTCCGAACTGGGCGGCGATCGGGGCGGCGCTGGCGACGGGGCTGACGATCGCCGCGTACACCGTGGTCGACGGGCTCGGGGTGCGGGCGTCGGGCTCCTCGCTCGGGTACATCGCGTGGCTGATGGCGATCGAGGGCCTGGTCGTCCCGGCATACGCGATCCACCGGTGGCGCGGTGAGACCGTGGCCGTGCTGCGGCCCCACGCCGCCCTCGGCTTCCTCGGAGCGGCGCTCTCCGTCGCGGCGTACGGGCTGGTCCTGTGGGCCCAGACCAGGGCGGAGCTGGCCCCGATCGCCGCGCTGCGCGAGTCCTCGATCATCGTGGGTGCCGCCATCGGCGCCGTCTTCTTCAAGGAACGCTTCGGGGCGCCCCGGATCGCCGCGGCCGGGCTGCTGGTCGTGGGGATCGGGCTGATGCTGCACGCGGGATAGCGGGACGTTCCGGGGGTTCGCCGGGGCGCCGGGCCGTGCATCGGCCGTGCATCGGGAGGCCCGGAGGAGCACTCTGGAAGCAGCGGTTTCGGAGGTGATCGTCATGACGCACACCGCTGTGGGATGGCATGTGGAGCTGGAGTTCCAGGAGGACGACCAGCGCACCCGGGCGGCGGCCCTCGTACGGCTGCCCGACGGGAAAGAGGTGCGGGCGCACGGCTACGCCAGCCGTCACCGTTCCGACGAGAATCAGCCGAGGGTCGGCGAGGAGATCGCGGGAGCCCGCGCGCTCAACGAACTCGCGATGCAGTTGCTGACCAAGGCGCACGAGGAGATAGACGAGGTGTCGGGGAGGACCTCTCATTCCCTGAGCGTCTGAATGTCCGAGCGGCCGACGGCACGACCCGCTCAGACAGCGGCCCGTACCGCCCGCACCAGCGCCTGTGCCCGCGGGTCCGCCGTCACGCTCTTGCGGAACCCGTTCGTGACGTAGCCGAAGGCGATGCCCGACTCGGGGTCGGCGAAGCCGAGGGCGCCGCCCCGGCCCGGGTGGCCGAAGGAGCCTGCGCCGAGGAGGGGCGAGGCCGTGCCGTGGAGCATGTAGCCGAGGCCGAAGCGGGTGTTCACCACCAGGACGCGGTCGGGGCCGGCGGAGGCCTCGGCGCGCGCCAGGTCCACCGTCTGCGGGGCCAGCAGCCGTATGCCGTCGACCTCGCCGGTCAGGGCGGCGTAGAAGCGGGCCAGGCCGTCCGCGGTGGCGATGCCGTTGGAGGCGGGCAGGACGGCGGCGCGATAGGCGGGGTCGTTCTCGTCCGGCAGCGGGGTGATCGCGGCGAAGGCGCGGCGGGTGAGGGAGGACGGGTCGGCGTAGGCCTCGGTGACCGACCGCTTGGGGCGGGCCTTCAGGGCGCCGTCCGACGCGGGGGCCTCGATCTGGCCGACCCGGCCCACGCGGGGCGCCTGCGCGTCCGGCAGACCGACCCACAGGTCCAGGCCCAGCGGCCCGGAGATCTCGTCCGCGATCCACTCGCCGATCGTCCGGTCCGTGACACGCCGGACCAGCTCGTTCGTCAGCCAGCTGTACGTCTGTGCGTGGTAGCCGTGGTCGGTGCCGGGCTCCCAGGCGGGTGCCTGCGTGGCGATCGCGGTGGCCGCGAAGTCCGGGTCGGCGGCCTCGGCCGGCGTCAGCGGACGGTCGAGGACGGGCACCCCGGCGCGGTGCGCGAGCACGTGCCGGACCAGCGTCCGCTCCTTGCCGTACGCCTTGAACTCCGGCCAGTAGCGGCCCATCGGCGCGTCCAGGTCCAGCTGCCCGCGCTCCACGAGCATCAGCAGTACGGCGGTGGCGACACCCTTCGTCGCGGAGCGCACGATCTGCGCGGTGCCCCGCTCCCAGGGCTCGGCGCCGGCGCCGTCGACGGACTTCGTGCCGCCCCACAGGTCCACGACCTTGCGCCCGTCCCGGTACACGGCGACGGCCGCGCCCCGGTCCCCGAGCACCTCGAAGTTCCGTACGAACGCATCCCTGACCGGCTCGAAGCCCTCGGCCACTGTGCCGTTCACGTCCACGCCCGTACTCCCGTCCAGTTCGCCTACGACAGTGGTTGTAACACCCAGCCGCCGCCTGCGATTCCCAGGCCCTCGGTGGCTCAGCCCAGCAGGACCGTGACGTCGATGTTGCCCCGGGTCGCGTTCGAGTAGGGGCAGACCTCGTGGGCCGCGTCGACGAGCTTGGACGCGAGATCCTGGTCCAGTACCGGGAGGGAGACGCTGAGGGCGACCGCGAGGCCGTAGCCGCGCTGCTTGTTGGGGCCGATGCCGACCTTCGCGGCGACGGTGGAGCCGGACAGGTCGTAGCCCGCGCGGCGGCCGACGAGGACGAGCGCGTTGTGGAAGCAGGCGCTGAACCCGGCCGCGAACAGCTGCTCCGGGTTCGTGCCGTTGCCGTCCCCGCCGAGCGCGTGCGGCATCGCGACCCGCAGCTCCAACTGGCCGTCCTGGCTGGTCACATAGCCGTCGCGGCCGCCGTGGGCGGTGGCCTCGGCGACGTACATGATCTTCGTCGGACGGGTGTCGACGGCGGTGCCGTCACTCATCGCTGAACCTCCCCCGGAGCGGGCAATGCAGGAACCTGCAACACAAGAGCGTGCAAGTACATCGTGCACAAGGTACCGGCCGGTAGGTTCATCGGTCATGCCCAGGGGTGGCAACCGCGGGTAACCCCGGGTCAGTGCCCGTCCGCTCCGGCGGCCCCGTCCGCCCGTTCCGCCAGCCGCCACAGCTCCCCGCGCAGCCGCGCCACCTCGTCCCCGCTCAGCCCGGTCGCGGCCAGCAGCGCGCCCGGCACGCCCGCCGCGCGCTCGCGCAGCTCCTCGCCGCGCCCGGTGACCGCGACGAGCACCGACCGCTCGTCGTGCGCCGACCGCTCGCGGCGCACGAGACCGGCCGACTCCAGGCGCTTGAGCAGCGGCGACACCGTGCCGTAGTCGAGGCGCAGGGCCCCGGCCAGCTCCTTGACCGTGGTCTCGCCGCGCTCCCACAGGACGAGGAGGACCAGATACTGCGGGTAGGTCAGGCCGAGTTCGTCGAGGAGCGGACGGTAGGCGGCGGTCACGGCGCGCTGGGCCGCGTACAGCGCGAAGCACAGCTGCTCGTCGAGCAGCAGTGACCCGGCCGGGGTCTCGGGAGTGCTCGTGCCCGTCTCTTCGTTCGTCACGCGCCCATTGTCACGGAGCGCGGGTCGAACCCGAAGGGCAGCTCCAGGCGGTGAGCCCGCATCAGCTCCTCGTCCGAGAGCAGTTCCCCGGTCCTCCCGTCGGCGGCGATCACGCCCTCGCTGAGGATCAGGGAGCGGGGGCACAGCTCCAGGGCGTACGGCAGGTCGTGCGTGACCATCAGCACGGTGACGTCCAACGAGCGCAGGATGTCGGCGAGTTCGCGGCGCGAGGCGGGATCGAGGTTGGAGGACGGCTCGTCGAGGACGAGGATCTCCGGCTCCATCGCGAGCACCGTCGCGACCGCGACCCGGCGCCGCTGGCCGAAGGAGAGGTGGTGCGGCGGGCGGTCCTTGAACTCCGCCATGCCGACCTGGTTGAGGGCCTTGTCGACCCGGGCTTCCAGCTCGGGGCCCCTGAGCCCGGCGGCCGCGGGCCCGAACGCCACGTCCTCGCGCACCGTCGGCATGAAGAGCTGGTCGTCGGGGTCCTGGAAGACGATGCCGACCTTGCGCCGGATCTCCGCCATGTGCTGCTTGCCGACGGGCAGTCCGGCGACCTCCACCGTCCCGGCGCCGCCGGTCAGGATGCCGTTGAGGTGCAGGACGAGGGTGGTCTTGCCGGCGCCGTTCGGCCCGAGCAGCGCGACGCGTTCACCGCGCCCGACGGTGAAGTCGACGCCGAAGAGCGCCTGGTGCCCGTCGGGGTAGGCGAAGGCGAGCCCGGAAACTTCCAAGGAGAGGGTCACAGTGTCCATCCCAGCAGACATACGACAAGGGCGGCGAACGGCAGGGCGAGGGCGTAGGACCACTGGGCCCGGTCCGCGGTCACCTCGTCGATCACCGGCATCGAACCGGCGTACCCCCGGCTGACCATGGCCAGATGCACCCGCTCCCCGCGCTCGTAGGAGCGGATGAAGAGCGCGCCCGCCGACTTGGCGAGGACGCCCCAGTGCCGGACCCCGCTCGCCTCGAACCCCCGCGACTCCCGCGCGATCCGCATCCGCCGCATCTCGTCGGTGATGACATCGCCGTAGCGGATCATGAAGGACGCGATCTGCACGAGGAGCGGCGGGAGCTTCAACCGCTGGAGCCCGAGGAGCAGTTCGCGCAGTTCGGTGGTGGAGGCGAGCAGGACGGAGGCGGCGACGCCGAGGGTGCCCTTCGCGAGGACGTTCCAGGCGCCCCACAGGCCGTTGACGCTCAGCGAGAGGCCCAGCACATCCACCCGCTCGCCCTCCGCGACGAACGGCATCAGCACCGCGAAGGCCACGAACGGGACCTCGATCAGCAGCCGTTTGAGCAGGAAGGGGGCCGGGACGCGGGCCTGGTGGGCGACGACCGCGAGCAGCGCCGCGTACAGCGCGAACGCCCACATCGCCTCGCGCGGTGTGGAGACGACCACGACGACGAAGGCGAAGGCGGCCGCCAGCTTGGTGTGCGGCGGCAGGGCGTGCACCGGCGAGTGCCCGTGCCGGTAGAGCTTGTGCGCGTGGCCGGCCGCCATGTCAGACGCCTTCGGGCAGGGACGCCGGGGAGGTGGCGTTCGTACGGCGCCTGCGGACGGCCCAGAAGATCCCGCTGCCGGCGACGACGGTGGCGCCGACGCCGATCACGCCCGCGAGACCGCCGGAGAGCCGGGCGTCGGCGATGTCCTTGACGCCGTATCCGGCGAGCGGGGAGTCCTCGGTGTGGTGCTTCTTCGTGTTCTGGTCGATGCCCTGGTCCTTGGCGACCTTCTCCAGGCCGTCGGGGCTGGCGGAGGCGTAGAAGCTGACGACGCCCGCGAGGAGGAGGGAGGCGGCGAGGCCGGTGAGCCACACCTTGCGGTGCGAGGAGCGGGCGGCGACGGGTACGGCCGTCGGCGCGTCGATCAGTTCGCCGCCGACGCGCAGCTTGAGGCGCTGCTGCAACCCCCGGGCGCCGTACACGAGATCGGGCCGTACGGCGATGACGGCGCCGACGGTGAGGGCGGTGATCGTGGCCTCTCCGATGCCGATCAGGACGTGCACGCCGATCATGGCGGTGGCGACCTTGCCGATCGACACGTCGGTGGTGCCGCCGACCGCGTAGATGAAGGTGAAGCAGACGGCCGCGGCGGGCACGGAGAGCAGCGCGGAGACGAACGCGGCGGCGGTGATGGACCGTCGCCCGCGCGGAAGCACCTTCACCAGGCCGCGGAAGACGGCGTAGGACACGACCGTCGTCACGATCGCCATGTCCGTGATGTTCACGCCGAGCGCGGTGAGGCCGCCGTCCGCGAAGAGGATGCCCTGCATCAACAGGACCACGGAGACGCAGAGGACGCCGGTGTAGGGGCCCACGAGGATCGCCGCCAGCGCGCCGCCGAGCAGATGGCCGCTGGTCCCGGCGGCGACCGGGAAGTTCAGCATCTGCACGGCGAAGATGAAGGCGGCGACGAGTCCGGCGAGCGGGGCGGTCTTCTCGTCCAGCTCGCGTCGGGCGCCCTTGAGGGACACGGCGACGGCACCGGCGGCGACCGCCCCGGTGATCGCGGAGACCGGGGCGTTGATGAATCCGTCAGGCACATGCACCGTTCGATGATAGTGCCTTGTTGCGAACAGCTTGCAAGAGCATCCGCTGATGAATAGCGGCCGTTGCTGTTCGGGGCGGGTGCGGAGGCGGATTCGAGGGAATGTGCGACATTGGAGAAGCGGGCGGATTCACATCCTCCGCACAGGTTACGCAGCGTAAGGAGTCGGCATATGTCCGCCGTCGAACAGTACGCACGCGCCCATATCGTCACGGACACCGCGGACTCCGTCGACGACGAACGACGAGCCGTCCCCGTCGCCCTGCGCTACGACCCCGAGACCGACCCCCGCCAGGTGCACTTCACACTCCCCGGCCCGCACGAGTGGGTCTTCAACCGCGAGCTCCTCGAACAGGGGCTGCGGGCCCCCGTCACCAGCGGCGACGTCCGCGTCTGGCCGTGCGGGCGCGTGCTGGCGGTCCTGGAGTTCCACTCCGCCCACGGGGTGGCGGTCGTGCAGTTCGAGTCGAAGGCGCTGGTCCGCTTCCTCCGCCGTACGTACACGGCCGCCGGCACGCCTGTGGCGCACTGAGCCGTCAGCTCCCGGCTCTCAGCTTCCGGCCTTCAGCTTCCGGCCTTCAGCTCCCGGCCTTCAGCAGGGCCGCGACGATCGGGCCCGCCGAGTCGCCGCCGTGGCCGCCGGCCTGCACGACGCCCGCCGCCGCCAGGTCGCCCTTCCACGCGGTGAACCAGCCGTTCGGCTTCTTCTGGCCGTCGACCTCCGCCGAGCCGGTCTTCGCACCGTCGTCCGGGCCGAGGCCCGCCATCGCCTCCGCCGCCGTGCCCGCCGCCGCCGTGTACTGCAGGACCTCCCGCAGCTGGCCCTGGGTCGAGGACGACATCGTGCGGGTCGCCTTCGCGAGCGAGCGGCCGTCCACCGACGGGGACACCAGGTAGGGCTGGTGGAACACGCCGGTCTTCGCCGTCGAGACCACCGACGCCATGTTCAGCGGGTTCATGCGCACCGCGCCCTGGCCGATGAGCGAGGCCGCCATCTGCGCGTCGCTCTGCACGGGCACCGAGCCGTCGAAGGACGGGACGCCGATGGCCCAGTTGTTCATGCTCAGGCCGTAGATCCGCTGGGCCGTGGCCGTGAGGTCGGAGTCCTTCAGTTTCTTCGCCTGGCTGATGAAGGCCGTGTTGCAGGACCGGGCGAAGCTGCCCTTGAACGTGCCGCCCTTGATCTCGAAGTCGTCGTCGTTGTGGAACTTCCAGCCGCCGTACTTCACGGTCTTGGGGCACGGGTGCGCCTTGTCCGCCTTCGCCAGGTTCTTCTCGAACAGCAGCGTCGACGTCACGATCTTCATCGTGGAGCCCGGCGCGAGCGAGCCCTGGAACGCCGTGTTGAAGCCGTGCGACTGGTTGGCGACGGCGAGGATCTCACCCGTCGAGGGGCGCATGACCACGACCGACGAGCGCGCCTTCGTCAGCACCCGCTGCTCGGCCTTCGCCTGGAGGGACGGGCTCAACGTCGTCTTCACGGTGCCGGGCGTGCCCTCGCTCAGCGTCAGCAGCGTCTTGTCGGGGGTCTTGTCCGCCCCCTTCTTCGCCGCCTTGCGCACCACCCGCAGCTCGATGCCCGCGGCGCCGCCGGCCTTCTTGCCGTACTTCTCGCGCAGCCCGTCCAGGACGGTGCCGAGGGAGGGGTACTTGGCCGCCGTCAGCTCGCCGCCGTCCCGGTCCAGGGCCTTGACCGGGGGTGTGCCCGACTCGCCGGTCACCAGGCGGTCGCCCTCGGCGAGATCCGGGTGCACCACCGAGGGCCGCCAACTCACCAGCGGCACACCGTCCTTGGCGCGCCGCACGACGGTCAGCCTCGACTCGTACGCGAGCGGCTTGCTCTTGCCCTTGTAGGTGACCGTCCCCTTGACCGAGAAGGGGACGGTGGCGCCCTTGCGGGTGCCGCCGGTGAGGGTGACGCCGGTGATGTGCGCGTCCTTGGTGTAGCCGGTCAGGGCCTTGGCCGCCGCGGCGGAGTCGTCCGTGGCGGCGGCGGCCTGCGTGACCCTGCCCTGCTGCCAGGCGGTGAGGAAGGCCGTGGAGGTGGTGCGGATCTCGGTCGCCGACACGGGGCCCGTCTTCACGGACTTGTGGTCGGCCGTCGCCGAGGTGCGGTCCTCGGCCGCGGCGCCGTCCCCGCCGTAGAGCGTGTAGGCGCCGAGCGCCCCGCCCACGGCGACGACGCCGACCAGCCCGATCACGAGCGGACCGCGCTTACTGCGCTGCTTGTCGCGCTCGGCGACGCGCCTTCTCTTGCCCACAGCTCCGGATCCTCCGTGATGGTTCCCCTGGCGCCCCCCGGGTGCCCTCACGCTTCACAACGAGAGGCACCACCCTAGGGTCCCGGTGTGACACGGGTGACTTCAGCCACCTGTTCGTAGCACAGCCGCGACAATCGGCCCCGCCGCGTCGCCGCCGTGGCCGCCCTCCTCGGTCATCGCCGCGGCCGCGATGTCGTTCCGGTAGCCGGCGAACCAGCTGTTGGACTTCGCGTGGCCGTCGACCTCGGCGGAGCCGGTCTTCGCGCCGATGTCCCCGCCGAGCCCGGCCATGACCTGCGAAGCGGTGCCGCTGGTCGCGGTCAGCCGCATCATCGACTTCAGCTGCGCGACCGTGTTCGCCGACAGGCCGCGTGCGGTGGCGAGTTGGCGGTCGTCCAGCTTCCGGGACACGATCACCGGCTGGTGGAAGGTGCCGGTGATCGCGGTCGCCGTCACCGACGCCATGTTCAGCGGGTTCATCTGGACGTCGCCCTGGCCGATCGCGTTGGCCGCGCGGTTCGGGCCCCCGGAGGCGGGCACCTTGCCGTCGAAGGACGCGATGCCGGTCTTCCAGTTGTTCTGGCCCAGTCCGAACCGCTCCTGCGCCTCGTCGGTCAGCGACGCGTCGTTAAGCGGATGCGCCTTGGTGCCGTCGATGAGTTTCACGAAGGCCGTGTTGCAGGACCGGGCGAAGCTGTTGGCGAGCGTCGCGCCCTCGTTGGGCCGCATGTTCGTGAGGTTGTGGAAGGTCTGGCTCTGCCAGGTCGCGGTCTCGGGGCAGGGCGCCGGGCCGCTCATCGACGCGACACCGTTGTCGATGAGCATCGCCGAGGTGATGATCTTCATCGTGGAGCCCGGCGCCAGCGTCCCCTGGAACGCCGCGTTGAACCCGTCCGTGCGGTGGTTGGCCACGGCCAGCACCTCGCCGGTGCTCGGCTTCACCGCGACCACCGACGACTCGTCGTACTCCGTGACCGCCTTCTCCGCGGCGGCCTGCGCGCTCGCGCTGAGCGTGGTGCGCAGCTTGCCCGCCCGGCCCTTGGCGAGGGTCACCAGCGTCGTGTCGGGCGCGCTCTCGGCCGCCCGCCGGATCGCCAGCTCGATGCCGGGCGTACCGCCCGCCGTGTCGCCGTACTTGTCGCGCAACTGGTCCAGGATCGGCCCCAGCGACGGGTACTTCTCCTTGGTCAGTACGACACCGTCCCGGTCCACGGCCTCGATCGGCGGGCTCGCCGCCTCGCCGGTGAACAGCGTGTCGTCCCTGCGCAGGTCCGGATGGACCACGGACGGCTGCCAGTCCACCAGCGGAGCGCCGTTGCTGTTCCCGCGCACGATGTTCAGTTCGGAGTCGTACGCCAGGGGCTTGCTCTTCCCGTCGTACGACACCTTCGCCTCGACGGCGTAGGACACGGTCGCGCCGATGATCGTGTGCGTCCTGATCTTCACGTGGGTGATGTGCGCGTCGGTGCCGTAGGCGGTCAGGAGCTTCTCGGCGGCTTCCGGGAAGTTCGTGTATCCCGCGGCCGCGGCCGGCTGGTCCTTCTCCCAGGCCGCGAAGAACTTGCCGGTGGTGTCCTTGACCTCGTCCTTCGACACCGGCCCGGTCTTCTTCGTCACGGACGACCCCGCGGCCCCCGACCCCCCGCCGTCACCGCTGATCGCGGTCACCACGTTGTACGCGCCGTATCCGGCGCCCCCCACCATCACGGCGAACACCGTGCCGACGATGGCGGCCTTTGCCCCCTTGCGCATCGCGCGCTTCCCTCCCCGTGGGCCCCTCCCCGAACTTCTGAACGCGTTCAGAAAGGTTGGTCTGCACCGCACTGTATGCGGAGGGAGTGACCCTTGGGGCAAGCGTTTTCCGAATCGTTAGCCCCGGCCGTCAGGCCCCATGTCAGACCCAGGTGTCCAGCCACATACGGGATCGCCAGGAATCGATGGGAATGGCCGTTCCGGTGTAGAGCGGCCAGAAGTAGATGAAGTTCCACGCGATCAGCAGCACCAGGACGCCCGCGCCCGCGGCGCCCACCACCCGGCGGCGTTCGCCGGAGCCGGGCGGGCCGAGGATCGCGCCGATCAGCATCGCCACGGCCAGGCACAGGAACGGCACGAAGACGACCGCGTAGAAATAGAAGATCGTCCGCTCCTGGTACATGAACCAGGGCAGATAGCCGGCCGCGACGCCGCACGCGATCGCGCCCGCGCGCCAGTCGCGGCGGAAGGCCCAGCGCCACAGCACGTAGAGGACCGCGAAGCAGGCCGCCCACCACAGCAGCGGGGTGCCGATCGCCAGCACCTCGCGGGCGCACTTCTCGCCCGCGTCGACCGGGCAGCCGTCCTTGCCGGGGGCCGGGGACTCGTAGAAGTACGACACCGGGCGGCCGTCGACGATCCAGCTCCACGGGTTCGACTGGTACGTGTGCGGCGACGAGAGGCCGACATGGAACTTGTACACCTCGTGCTCGTAGTGCCACAGGCTGCGCAGCCAGTCCGGCAGGAACGTCCAGTGGCCGCCCTTGCCGTCGATCGCGGCCCAGTTGCGGTAGTAGCCGCCGCTGCCGTTGGTCGGGGAGAGGATCCAGCCGATCCAGGAGACCAGGTAGACGGCGACCGCGACCGGCACGGTGGACAGGAAGGCCAGGCCCGTGTCGCGCTTGAGGACGGCCGTGTACGGGTGCCGGGCGCCGGCGACCCGGCGCGCGCCCACGTCCCACAGGACCGCCATCACGCAGAACGCGGCCAGGATGTACAGCGCGTTCCACTTGGTGCCCAGCGCCAGGCCCAGCATCAGACCGGCCGCCCAGCGCCAGGGGCGCCAGCCGAGGCGGGTCGTCTCGGCGATGTGCGGGTCCGGGCGTACGACACCGTCCGCGTCGGCGGGCAGCGCCGCCGCGAGCCGGGCGCGCGCCCGGTCGCGGTCGACGACCAGGCAGCCGAAGGCCGCGAGCACGAAGAACATCAGTACGCCGTCGAGCAGCGCGGTGCGGCTCATCACGAAGTGCAGGCCGTCCACCGCCATCAGCGCGCCCGCCAGACAGCCCAGGAACGTCGAGCGGAAGAGCCTGCGGCCGATCCGGCACAGCAGCAGCACGGAGAGCGTGCCGAGCACCGCCGTCATGAACCGCCAGCCGAACGGGTTGAACCCGAAGATCCACTCACCGAGCCCGATCACGTACTTGCCGACCGGCGGGTGCACGACATACGCGGCGTCGCCGGTGGGGCTGACCTGGCTGCCGCCCTGCAGCACCAGGTCGTTGGCGTCCTTGGCCCAGTTGGTCTCGAACCCGCGGTGGATGAGCGCCCAGGCGTCCTTGGCGTAGTACGTCTCGTCGAATATCACCGCCTTCGGGCTGCCCAGGTGCCAGAACCGCATCAGCCCGGCCATCAGCGTCACGAGCAGCGGGCCGCCCCACGCCGACCAGCGCGTGATGCGCTCGGCCACCTCGTGGCGCAGGCCGAGCATGGCCCAGATGCGCGGGCTCGGCTCGGCGTACGGCGGCACGAGTCGGTCACGCACGTCGCTTCTGGGCGGGGCCGTGTATCCGAAGCGGCGCAGCCGCTGCTGCCACGACGGCCGCTGCTCATCGGCGGCCTGGCCCTGCAGGGTGTCCGTGGAGGACGCGGTACTGGTCACCGCGCCATCGTAGGGAACACGTCTGTGGGAGTCCCGTGCCTGGGCCCTGCGAGGATGGAACCGTGACAGGAACCAGCCCTACCGCAACCAGCCCGGCCGGAATCCTCGTGCTCGCGGGCACGCCCATCGGTGACGTGGCGGACGCGCCGCCCCGGCTCGCCCAGGAGCTGGCCGGCGCCGACGTCGTCGCCGCCGAGGACACCCGGCGGCTCAGGCGCCTCACCCAGGCGCTCGGGGTGCAGACCTCGGGGCGCGTGGTGTCGTACTTCGAGGGCAACGAGTCCGCGCGCACCCCCGAGCTGGTCGACGCGCTGCTCGCCGGCTCGCGTGTGCTCCTGGTCACGGACGCCGGGATGCCGTCCGTCTCCGACCCCGGGTACCGGCTGGTCGCGGCCGCCGTCGAGAAGGACATCAAGGTCACCGCCGTACCCGGTCCGTCCGCGGTGCTGACCGCGCTGGCCCTGTCCGGGCTGCCCGTCGACCGGTTCTGCTTCGAGGGGTTCCTGCCGCGGAAGGCCGGCGAGCGGCTGTCGCGGCTGAAGGAGGTCGCCGAGGAGCGGCGGACCCTCGTCTACTTCGAGGCGCCTCATCGGCTCGACGACACCCTCGCCGCGATGGCCGAGGCGTTCGGGACGGAGCGGCGGGCCGCCGTCTGCCGCGAGCTGACGAAGACGTACGAGGAGGTCAAGCGGGGGCCGCTGGGCGAACTCGCCGAGTGGGCCGCGGAGGGCGTGCGCGGGGAGATCACCGTCGTCGTCGAGGGCGCCCCCGAGAAGGGCGCCGGGGAACTCGACGCCGACGAGCTGGTGCGCAGGGTGCAGGTGCGCGAGGAGGCGGGGGAGCGGCGCAAGGAGGCCATCGCCGCCGTCGCCGCGGAGGCGGGGCTTCCCAAGAGGGACGTCTTCGATGCCGTCGTCGCCGCCAAAAACGCCGCCCGCACCGCCCCATAAGCGGGCAAAGGAGTACGGTGAAAGGCAAAGCTCAGGCCTGGGACCAGGGGCGTTGCGACAAGGAAAGACCAAATCGCATCCAACACTCGACAGGCCTGATGCGTATCTGCCGGTAGAAGCGTCCACTGGTTGAAGGGACGCACCCGTCCCTCGCCTCCGCTCCGGCGGGGGTGCTGTCCAGCGGACAGAGGAGCTGGCATGAGCGAGATCGCAGGGCAGACCGGCCGCACCGCCGCGGCCACCGCCATAGTTCACGAGTCGTATTCCTTCGCCTGCATGCGCTGTGGGCACGGCTGGGAGCAGTCGTACGAGATCGAGCACCACCGCGACGCCGAAGGCAGCGAGTTCGTGACGTACGTGGCGGACGGACGGGTCGTGCCCTCCCCGCTGAGCCGGCCCTCCTGCCTGAACTGCGACAGCCATGTCGTGCGCATCATGCGGCCCGGGCAGGTGTCCTCCGCGCTGAAGTCGCTGCATCAGCCTCGTCAGGGGTCGGCCGGGCACAAGCCCGAGGAGGCCGGAGGGGCCTCGGAGGGCGGGGAGCAGCACCACTGGCATCTGTCCGACCTGCTGCATCCCTTCCATCACCGCAAGGCGGGCTGACCGGTCCGGAGGATCTCCTCCGGTAGTCGGTAGTCGGTAGGCGCCTCCGGGAGTCGGGTGGGCATGCCCCGTTCGTAGGATCGGGGTATGCCTTCGAACGACCGCGACAAGAACGACGCGCCTCCGCTTCCGGAGCCGCTCCGTGTGCCCGTCGCCGACTCCCACACCCACCTGGACATGCAGTCCGGCACCGTCGAGGACGCCCTCGCCAAGGCCGCGTCGGTCGGTGTCACCACGGTCGTGCAGGTCGGCTGCGACCTCGCAGGGTCGCGCTGGGCGGCCGAGACCGCGGCGGCCTACGACGCCGTCCACGCGACCGTCGCCCTGCACCCCAACGAAGCACCGCGCATCGTGCACGGGGACCCCGACGGATGGTCCCGGCAGGGCGCGCGCGAGCCCGGCGGGGACGCCGCGCTCGACGAGGCGCTCGCCGAGATCGACCGGCTGGCCGCGCTGGAGCAGGTCAAGGGCGTCGGCGAGACCGGGCTCGACTACTTCCGCACCGGGCCCGAGGGCAAGGCCGCCCAGGAGCGGTCCTTCCGGGCCCACATCGAGATCGCCAAACGGCACGGCAAGGCCCTGGTCATCCACGACCGCGACGCCCACACCGACGTCCTGCGCGTCCTCAAGGAAGAGGGCGCCCCCGAGCGGACCGTCTTCCACTGCTACTCCGGCGACGCCGCCATGGCCGAGATCTGCGCCCGCGCCGGGTACTTCATGTCCTTCGCCGGCAACATGACCTTCAAGAACGCCCAGCCGCTGCGGGACGCGCTCGCCGTGGCCCCGCTGGAACTCCTCCTCGTGGAGACCGACGCGCCCTTCCTGACGCCCGCGCCGTACCGCGGACGGCCCAACGCGCCCTATCTCATTCCGGTCACGGTGCGGGCCATGGCCGCGGTGCGGGGTGTGGGGGAGGACGCGCTGGCGGAGGCCGTCGCGGCCAACACGGCCCGCGCGTTCGATTACTGACGAATAACGCTTCCAGGCGTTTCCCGGGGGCGCGCGGCCGGACAGTGTCGCAACACAGCGTGGCCGCGTTGCTTTGGAGAGTGACGACCTCTCCGCTAGGTTCTGGTCGCCCTCGCCCCGATCCCTCCCTGGAGCGTCGTCGTGAGCAACTCGCAGTACGAGACGTATGAGCCGTACGCGGCGCATGAGCCGTACGAGCCGTACGGGAGTTCTGAGCCGTCGTCCCGGGACACGTACCGGCCCTCGTACGAGGCGTGGGCGGGGGCGGGCGCGGGGGCGGCCGAGGCGGAGGCCGCGACCGAGCCCCTGCTGCCCCGGCAGGGGGCCGCGGGGGACACCCTCCCGCAGGAGGCCGGTGGGCGGACCGCCGTGCCGCGGGTGACTCGGCGGAAGCGGCCCCCCGAGCGGCCCGACCCCCTGCGGCGGCTGCTCCCCCAGGCCCTCGTCGTCGCCTTTCTCGCCGGCGGCACCTCCGCCTTCGTCGCCAACGACAAGGCCATCGAGCTGAGTGTCGACGGGAAGCCGCGCACGCTGCACACCTTCGCCGACGACGTGACCGAACTTCTCGCCGACGAGGGCGTGCGCGTGGGGGCGCACGACATCGTGGCGCCCGCCCCCGGTACCGCCCTCGCCAGCGGTGACGAGGTCGCCGTCCGCTACGGACGGCCCGTCCACCTCACCCTCGACGGGCAGCGGCGCCAGGTGTGGACCACCGCGCACACCGTGGACGGGGCGCTCAGGCAGCTCGGGGTGCGTGCGGAGGGCGCGTACGTGTCGACCTCGCGCTCCCAGCCGATCGGGCGCGCCGGGCTCGCCCTCGACGTCCGCACCGAGCGGACCGTCACCGTCATGGCCGACGGGCGGGCCCGCACCATCCGCACCAACGCCGCGACCGTTCGCGAGGCCGTCGACGAGGCCGGGATCACCCTCCACGGGCAGGACACCACGTCCGTCGCGCCCGGGAGCTTTCCGCGCGACGGGCAGACCGTCACCGTCATGCGGGTCACCGGGTCGAAGGAGGTTCGCGAGGAGCCGATTCCGTTCGATGTGCAGCGCTCCGACGACTCCTCGCTGTTCCGCGGGACCGAGGTCGTCGAGCAGGCCGGGCAGGCGGGGGTGCGGCGGGTGACGTTGTCGCTGCGGACCGTCAACGGCGTCAAGCAGAAGCCGAAGCGGATCCGGTCCGAGGTGGTGCGGGAGCCCCGTACGCAGATCGTGAAGGTCGGCACCAAGCCCATGCCGACGTCCGTCCAGGGCGCCGACCATCTGAACTGGTCCGGGCTCGCCGCCTGCGAGTCCGGCGGGCGGGCGGGGGCCGTCGACCCCTCCGGCACCTACGGCGGCCTCTACCAGTTCGACACCCACACCTGGCACAGCCTCGGCGGCTCCGGCCGCCCGCAGGACGCCCCGGCCGCCGAACAGACCCTCCGCGCGAAGAAGCTGTACGTGCGGCGGGGGGCGAGTCCTTGGCCGCATTGCGGGGGGCAGCTTCACGGGTGACGTTCGCGTTTGCTGGCGTCGGCGCCTTTCGCAGGGGGTGCGGTGGGTGGGTCGGGGCCGTGCCGGTACGTTCTGCCCGTCGCCGCGTGGGCGTACTGCCCGGGGGTTGCATACGGCGGGACTTGGCGGGCGGTCTGCTACGCGACGGGCAGGAACGTACCGGCACGGCCCCTTGCGTGCGTACGCGACTGCGGGTGCGTGGTCGTCCTCCCTGCGGGCAGTCGTGCCGCTGGGGCGGCACGGGTGGGCGCAGGCGTCGCCTCGTAAGCGCCGAGTTGCGCGACCCACCCCCGCCCAGCACCCACGCCGGGTGACTGTTCGAACAAAGAGTGACCGGGGTTTGCCCACCCGCCCCGGGCGCCCCCTGCTCAGGGGGTGCCCGGGGCGGTGGTGGCCCCGCGCGGTGGGATGCGCCCCGTACCCTGGTGGGGTGACCAGCCCCACCCCCGACGCCCTCCTGGGCCCCGCCGATGTCCGCGAACTCGCGGGTGCCCTCGGCGTGCGGCCCACCAAGCAGCGCGGCCAGAACTTTGTGATCGATGCGAACACCGTGCGGCGTATCGTGCGGACCGCCGAGGTGCGGCCCGACGATGTGGTGGTGGAGGTGGGCCCCGGACTCGGGTCGCTGACGCTCGCCCTGCTGGAGGTCGCCGACCGCGTCGTCGCCGTCGAGATCGACGACGTACTGGCGGGGGCGCTGCCCGCGACCGTCGCCGCGCGGATGCCCGGGCGGGCCGAGCGGTTCGCGCTGGTGCACTCCGACGCCATGCACGTGCAGGAGCTGCCGGGCCCCGCGCCCACCGCGCTCGTCGCCAACCTGCCGTACAACGTCGCCGTACCCGTGCTGCTGCACATGCTGGAGACCTTCCCCAGCATCGAGCGCACGCTCGTGATGGTGCAGGCCGAGGTCGCCGACCGGCTCGCCGCCCCGCCGGGCTCGAAGGTCTACGGCGTTCCCTCGGTGAAGGCCAACTGGTACGCCGAGGTGAAGCGGGCCGGATCCATCGGGCGGACCGTCTTCTGGCCCGCCCCGAACGTCGACAGCGGGCTTGTCTCGCTGGTGCGGCGGGAGGAGCCGATCAAGACCACCGCGTCGAGGCGGGAGGTTTTCGCTGTTGTCGATGCTGCTTTCGCGCAGCGCAGGAAGACCCTGCGGGCCGCCCTTGCCGGGTGGGCCGGGTCCGCTCCGGCTGCGGAGGCCGCGCTTGTTGCCGCCGGGGTCTCGCCGCAGGCTCGCGGGGAGTCGCTGACGGTCGAGGAGTTCGCCCGTATCGCCGAGAACAAGGAGCCGGCCCAGTCGTGACGGTGAGCGTGCGCGTTCCCGCCAAGGTCAATGTCCAGCTCGCGGTGGGCGCCGCCCGCCCCGACGGGTTCCACGACCTGGCCAATGTCTTTCTCGCCGTGGGGCTCTACGACGAGGTCACGGTGAGTGCCTCGGGGGGTGGGCTGCGGGTCACCTGCTCCGGGGCCGACGCCGGGCAGGTGCCGCTTGATCGTACGAACCTTGCCGCCCGGGCCGCCGAAGCGCTGGCCTCGCGGTATGGGCTGGTGCCTGATGTGCACATTCATATCGCCAAGGACATTCCCGTCGCGGGTGGGATGGCCGGTGGCAGTGCCGACGGTGCCGGTGCGTTGGTCGCCTGTGACGCGTTGTGGGGGACGGGCGCCTCCCGGGATGAACTGCTCGACATCTGCGCCGAGTTGGGCAGCGATGTGCCGTTCAGTCTGGTGGGTGGGGCCGCGCTGGGGGTCGGGCGCGGGGAGCAGCTGAGGACGCTTGAGGTCGGTGGGGCCTTCCACTGGGTGTTCGCCATGGCCGAGCGCGGCTTGTCCACTCCGGCTGTTTTCCGCGAGTTCGATCGGCTGAGTGCCGGGGTGCGGGTTCCCGAGCCCGTCGCCTCGCAGGAGTTGATCGAGGCTCTGGCCAAGGGGGATGCGTCCGCCCTTGCCGGTGCAGTGTCCAACGACCTTCAGCCCGCTGCCCTTTCGCTCTTCCCGGAGCTGGCGGAGACGCTGTCGGTGGGGCGCGGCGCCGGCGCCCTTGCCACGCTGGTTTCCGGGTCCGGGCCCACCACCGCCTTCCTCGCGGAGAACGCCGAGGCCGCGGAGCACGTCGCCGAGGTGCTGCTCGCCTCCGGGAGCTGCCGGGCCGCGCGGGTCACCGAAGGGCCCGCTTCCGGCGCCACCGTGCTGTAAGAGGGCGTACTCAGACGTGAGTTGAGTACGTGCGCGCTGATGTCCGGGCGGGGGCCGGCGCGAACGTACCTTCATGGGATCAAGCGTTCGTGACCTCGCCGCGGCCACGCCTGCCTCGCGTGACAAGTACATCGACCTGCTGCGGGTCGCCTCGCTCGGCACGGTGGTGCTCGGGCACTGGCTGATGGCCGCCGTGACCGTCGGGGGCGACGGGAAGGTCGAGGTCGGCAATCTGCTCGCCGTACGGCCCGGGCTTCAACTGCTCACCTGGGTACTGCAGATCATGCCCGTGTTCTTCTTCGTCGGCGGGTTCTCGCACGCCCTGTCCTACCGCTCGCTCCGGAAGAAGGCGGGCGGGACGTCTGTGTACTCCGCCTTTCTGCGGGCGCGGCTGCAGCGGTTGCTGCGGCCGACCGTCGTCTTCGTGGGGGTCTGGGGGGCTGCTGCCGTACTGCTCGAACTGGGAGGCGGCGGTGGCGGGTTGATCGATGTCTCGTTGCGGTTGGTCGCCCAGCCGTTGTGGTTCATCGGGATCTATCTGGCGATGGTGGCTTTCACACCGCCGCTGCTGCGGCTTCATGAGCGGTACGGGTGGGGGGCCTTCGGGGGGCTCGTGGCCGGTGCCGGGTGTGTGGATGTGCTGCGGTTCGTGGTGGGGGTTTCCTATGTGGAGTTCCTGAACTTCGCATTCGTCTGGCTCGCGGTGCATCAGCTGGGGTTCCTGCGGGCCGACGGGAAGCTGCGGATGCCGGGTGTGATGGCGGGGTGCGGGGTTGCCGGGGCCGTGCTGCTCGTGGCTTACGGGCCCTATCCGTTGTCGATGGTCGGGATGCCCGGCGAGAAGATCTCCAACATGGCGCCGCCCAGCTTCGCGCTGCTGTGCCATGGGGTCTGGCTGGTCGGTGCGGTGGAGCTGTTGCGGGGGCCGGCGACCCGGTGGCTTCGGCGGCCTCGGGTGTGGCGTGCGGTCGTTGTCGCGGGCGGGGTGTCCATGACCGCCTTCTTGTGGCACCTCACCGCGATGCTCGGGGTGTACGGGGCGCTGCTCGCGCTGGATGTGCCGCTGCCCGAGCCCGGGAGCGGGGGCTGGTGGGCGCAGGTGCCGGTACGGGTGGTCGTCGCCGCGGCGCTCACCGGGGTGCTGGTGGGTGCGTTTCGGGGGTTTGAACGGCCCGGGGCGGGCGGGGAGTCGAGGGTGCCCTCCGGGGGCGCGGGGGCGGTCGCCGCGCTCGGGGTCACGCTCTGTCTCTTCGGGGTGCTGGGGCTCTCCACGGTCGGCTTCGGAGGGATCCTCGAAGGGCGCAGCGCGATGCTCGTCGCCGTACGCGTGACCGCTCCGGTGGCCGTCGCGATGACGCTCGTGGGATGGCTGCTCGTGGAGCGGGCCGGGCGGGGGCGGCGGGTGGTTGCCGGGGAGCGGGAGCGCGCACATTCTGCATAAATATGCAGGTCAGATGTAACCTACGCCACAGTAATTTAATTCTCATCTATTTCCCTCAAGATCCCTTTTTGAGCGCTCTGCCCCTCAGTCGGTGCTGGCATGATCAGCTCTCCCCGGTCTCCTGTTACCGGCGGTATTTCCGTGCGCGCGGGTCTGCCCGCGCGACGGGTGAGAGGGGTTCCCCATGGGACACATGGACCACTTCAGCGCCGGATGGGTCACTCCCGTCCTCTCCTATCTGATGGCCTGCGTCGGCTCCGCGCTCGGACTGCGATGCACCGTCCGGGCACTCGAGTCCGACGGCGCCTCCCGGCGCAACTGGCTGCTGCTGGCCTCGATCGCCATCGGCTCCGGCATCTGGACCATGCACTTCATCGCGATGATGGGCTTCAGCGTCGACGGGACACCGATCCGCTACGACGTCCCGCTGACCGCCCTCAGCCTGCTCATGTCCGTCGGTGTCGTCGCCGCCGGTGTCTTCACCGCCGGATACGGGCGCTCCCGCGTGACCTCGGTCGCCCTCGGCGGCCTCGGCACCGGCCTCGGCGTCGCCGCCATGCACTACACCGGCATGGCCGCGCTCAACCTGCACGGCACGGTGCACTACGACCCCGCGCTCGTCGTCGCCTCCGTCGTGATCGCGGTCGTCGCCGCGACCGCCGCGCTCACCCTCACCCTCATCGTGCGCGGACCCGTGCTGGCCACCGTCGCCGCGCTCGTCATGGGGATCGCGGTCAGCAGCATGCACTACACCGCGATGTACGCCGTCAGCATCAGCCTCGCGCCCAGCAGCGCCGCCCTGTCCGGAGCCACGGCCACCGAGTTCATCTTCCCGCTCGCCGTCGTGCTCGGCTCCTTCCTCTTCCTGGCCTCCGCGTACGTCGCCCTGTCGCCCACCGGCAAGCGGCACGAGTCGGCCGCCGCCGCCGAACTCCTGCGCCAGGTCGAGCTGTCCACCGCCTGAGCCGCCGCACGGCCGTCGGCGCCGCGTCCCCGTCTACCTCTCCCGCCGCCTGTCCGTGAGGCGCCGCAGGGCCTTCTCCTTCCCCCACTTTCCTCCCTGTTCCTCCCTGTTCCTCCCTGTTCCCCCCTGAACTTTCCTCCCTGAACGAGGTCCCCCCACATGCGTGTCCTCCGCACGCCCGACCGGCTGCGCCCCAGATCGGTCCGGGCGAAGATCGTCTCCCTGCTCATGCTCCCCATCGTGTCCCTGATGGCGCTGTGGGGCTTCGCCGCCGTGACCACGGCCTCCAGCATCGGAGACCTGGAGCGCGCCAAGGACGTCAACGCCGAACTCCTCGCCCCGGTCGGCGACTTCGTCACCGCGCTGCAGGGCGAGCGCACCGCCACCCTGCGGTACGCGGCCGCGCCCCGCACCCGCGACCTCGCCGGCCTCAAGGCTGCGCGGACCGCCACCGACAAGGCCGCCGCCGAACTCCTCGACGGCGTCAACGCCTCCAGCTCCGACGCCGAACTCCTCGACTCCGGGCTGCCCGCCCGCCTGGACAGCCTCGAATCCGACGCGGGCGGCCTGCCGACCCTGCGCGCGACGGTGACGCAGCAGGGAACGGCGCCCTCGGCCGCGTACACCCAGTACTCGGCGATCATCGAGCACGGCTTCTCCGTCGCCGGCGCGCTCACCGGCGAGAAGACCACCGACGCGACCTCCGAGGCCCGCGTCGTCCTCGAACTCTCCCGCGCCCGCGAGGCCGTCGCCCAGGAACAGGCGCTGCTCGCCGCAGGTCGCGCCGCCGGAACCCTGACCAAGGACCAGTACGCGCTCTTCGTCGGCTCCGTCGCCACCCAGCGCGAGCTGCTGAAGCCCGCGGTCGCCGACCTGAAGGCCGCGCACCGGGCGCCGTACGACACCCTGCTGAGCAGCGACGGTTACCGGCAGCTCCAGGCCGTCGAGAACCGGGTGCGCAGCGCCGGGCCCGGCACCTCGGCCGTGTCCGCCGGGCTCCTCACCGGCTGGGACGGTGCCGTCACCGGCGTACTCAAGGCACTGACCAGGGCCGAGGCCGGAGCCGGAACCGCCGCCGCGGCCAAGGCGGACCCCTTCGGCTGGGACACCCTCGGCGCGTCCGGCGTCGCCGTGGTCCTCGGACTCGTCGGCGTACTGCTCTCGCTGCTAGTCTCCGTCCTCGTCGGGCGCGGCCTCATCGTCGAACTGCTCGACCTGCGCAACTCCGCGCTCGAAGTCGCCGGACGCCGGCTGCCGCAGGCCATGCGGCGGCTGCACGCCGGGCAGGGCGTCGACATCGACGCCGAGGCGCCCATGCGAAGGCTCGTCGGCGACGAGCTGGCCCAGGTGGGCACCGCCCTGACCGCCGTGCAGCGGGCCGCCCTCAAGGCCGCCTCCGAGCGCGCCGAGCTGCTCAGCGGGATCTCCGGCGTCTATGTGAGCCTCGCGCGCCGCAGCCAGGTCCTGCTGCACCGCCAGCTCGACCTGCTCGCCACCATGGAGCAGCGCCAGCGCGAGCCCGGCGAGCTGCACGACCTCTACCGCGTCGACTACCTCGCCACCCGTATGCGCCGGCACTCCGAGAGCCTCCTCATCCTGTCCGGGATCGCCCCCGGGCGCGGCTGGCGCACGCCGATCGCGCTCGCGGACGTGCTGCGCGCCGCCGTCGCCGAGATCGAGGACGCCACCCGCGTGCAGATCTGGGCCGTACCGCGGGTCTCCGTCGCCGGCGGTTCCGTGGCCGACGTCATCCACCTCCTCGCCGAGCTGGTCGAGAACGCCGCCGCCTTCTCGCCGCCCAGCACCAAGGTCCAGCTGCGCGCCGCCCGGCTGCGCGACGGCGTCCTGGTCGAGGTCGAGGACAGCGGCTTCGGCATGAACGAGGAAGCGATGGCCGACGCCAACCGGAAGCTCCAGGCCTCCCGGGTCGACCTCCTCGACGCCAAGCAGATCGGTCTCTTCGTGGTGAACCGCCTCGCCGAACGCCAGGGCCTGCGGGTCGAGCTCCGGGCGTCGGGGAGCGGCGGCGTGGCGGCGGCCGTGTTCCTCCCGGAGGGGCTGCTGCGGGACGACATGCCGGTGGGGGAGGGGCGGGGGCTGGCTCCGGCGTCGGCGCTGATACCGCAGCAGCGCGGGTTCTAGCCCGTACGGCGATCGAGGGCGGGTCCGCCGTCCCCGACCGGCCACCTGCAGGGGGCGAAAAGCCTCCCGCCCGGCCCCCGCCCCGCCGCGGTCTACCCTTGAGGGTCGAGCAATCCCCCTGGGCAGGAGAGAAATGGCCGTCAACCTGGTCAATGTCGAGAACGTCAGCAAGGTGTACGGCACCCGTGCCCTGCTCGACGGGGTCTCCCTCGGCGTGTCCGAGGGAGACAGGATCGGCGTGGTGGGCCGCAACGGCGACGGCAAGACGACGCTGATCCGGATGCTCGCGAAGCTGGAGGAGGCCGACACCGGCCGCGTCACCCACTCCGGCGGCCTGCACCTCGGCGTCCTCACGCAGCACGACTCCCTCGACCCGACGGCGACCGTCCGCCACGAGGTCATCCGGGACATGGCCGACCACGAGTGGGCGGGCAACGCCAAGATCAGGGACGTACTGACGGGCCTGTTCGGCGGGCTGGACCTGCCGGGCTTCCCGCAGGGCCTCGACACCGTGATCGGTCCGCTCTCCGGTGGCGAGCGCCGCCGTATCGCGCTGGCGAAGCTGCTCATCGAGGAGCAGGACCTGATCATCCTCGACGAGCCCACCAACCACCTGGACGTCGAGGGCATCGCCTGGCTCGCCCAGCACCTGCGCGAGCGCCGCTCCGCGCTCGTCTGCGTCACCCACGACCGGTGGTTCCTCGACCAGGTCGCCACCCGCATGTGGGACGTGCAGAAGGGCGACGTGTACGAGTACGAGGGCGGGTACTCCGACTACGTCTTCGCGCGCGCCGAGCGCGAGCGCATCGCCGCCACCGAGGAGACCAAGCGGCAGAACCTGGTCCGCAAGGAGCTGGCGTGGCTGCGCCGCGGCGCCCCCGCCCGTACGTCCAAGCCGCGCTTCCGCGTCGAGGCCGCCAACGAGCTGATCGCGGACGTACCGCCGCCCCGGGACAGCAGCGAGCTGATGAAGTTCGCCTCCTCGCGGCTCGGCAAGACCGTCTTCGACCTGAAGGACGTGACCGTGCAGGCCGGGCCGAAGGTGCTGCTGAAGCACCTGACCTGGCAGCTCGGACCGGGCGACCGGATCGGCCTGGTCGGGGTGAACGGCGCGGGCAAGACCTCGCTGCTGCGGGCCATGGCCGAGGCCGCCCGCAGCGACGGCGAGCAGCAGCCCGTCGCCGGGCAGATCGTCACCGGCAAGACCGTCAAGCTGGCCTATCTCTCGCAGGAGGTCGGCGAACTCGACCCGACCCTGCGGGTGTTGCAGGCCGTCCAGGCCGTCCGTGACCGGGTCGACCTCGGCAAGGGCCGGGAGATGACCGCCGGGCAGCTCTGCGAGACGTTCGGCTTCAACAAGGAGAAGCAGTGGACCCCGGTCGGCGACCTGAGCGGTGGTGAGCGGCGGCGGCTGCAGATCCTGCGGCTGCTGATGGACGAGCCCAACGTCCTCTTCCTCGACGAGCCCACCAACGACCTCGACATCGAGACCCTCACCCAGCTGGAGGACCTGCTCGACGGCTGGCCCGGCTCGATGGTGGTGATCTCCCACGACCGGTTCTTCGTCGAGCGCACCACCGACAAGGTGTACGCCCTCCTCGGCGACGCCACGCTGCGGATGCTGCCGCGCGGCATCGACGAGTACCTGGAGCGGCGCAAGCGGATGGAGGAGGTCGCCGCGGCCGCCGTGCTGTCCGCCGCCCCGGCTCCGGTCAAGGCCGCGTCCGCCGCCGATGCCCGCGCCGCCAAGAAGGAACTCCAGAAGATCGAGCGGCAGCTCGACAAGATCTCCGAGAAGGAGACCAAGCTGCACGCGCAAATCGCCGACAACGCCACGGACTTCGGGAAGGTGGCCAAACTGGACACCGAGCTGCGGGAGTTGGCCGGTGAGCGCGAGGAGCTGGAGATGCGCTGGCTGGAACTCGCCGAGGACGCGTGAGGGGCGTGCGCGATAGCGCGTGCGCCGCGTGAAGGGGGCGTGAAGGCGCGTAACGAGGGCATCACGGGCCGGTCCTCCCTTGGGAACAGGGGGAGGACCGGCCCCGTGCTGTGTGGCGGCAGAGTGATAGAAAGAGCCCTCTGAGAACCGTCTGAGAACCACTCCGAGCGAAGACCGCGGGTGGCGAAAATCAGTGAAGCATGGGGGGAAGCGCTGATGAGTCAGCCGCCCAATCAGCCGCCGCAGGGCGGCTTCGGCACACCGCAGGACCAGCCGCACCAGGGCCCGCCGCCGCAGGGCCCACCGGCCCAAGGCCCGCCGCCGCAGGGCCCACCGGCCCAAGGCCCGCCGCCGCAGGGCGGGTTCGGCGCACCGCAGACACCGGCGCCCGGCGCCCAGCCTCCGCAGTCCGGCTACGGCTACCCGCAGCAGTCCGGTTACGGCTATCCGCAGCAGCCCGGCCCCTACGGCCAGCCGGGCCCGTACACGCAGCCGGGTCCATATAGTCAGACCGGTCCGTACGCGGGGCCCCAGCAGCCGGCGGCAGGTTACGGCTATCCGCAGCAGGCGGGGCCCCAGCCCCCGTACCCGGGGGAGCCCACCCCGCCTCCCGGCGGCGGCTCCAAGAACCCCTTCAAGGGCCGGCCCGCGCTGATCATCGGCGCGGCCGTCACCGCGCTGCTGGTGATCGGCGGCACCGTGTGGGCCGTGTCGAGCGGTGGCGACGACAAGAAGCCCGTCGCGCACGAGAGCCAGGACGGCAAGCCCACGGGTTCGCCCACCGCGACCGCCCCGGTCAACCAGGGCGACGGCAGTGGCGACGGCCGGGACGAGACCGAGGACCTCAACGCGGGCCGCAAGCCCGGTGAGTCGAAGGTGCTCTGGTACAAGGAAGCGCCCGACGCGCCCGGTGCCGGTGCCCAGGCCCCCGGCATGTGGATCACCGACAAGACCGCGGTGAAGGCGGCGTACAAGCAGCTCGTCGCGTACAACGTCGGCGACGGCAAGCCCACGTGGGACGCCATCACCTTCCCGGCGAAGATCTGCGCGGTCACCAAGGACAAGACGGCCGACGACAAGATCGTCGTCGCCTACCAGAACGGCACCGGCGACAACTCCCGCTGCAACCTGCTCCAGCAGGTCGACCTGGACACCGGCAAGAAGGGCTGGAGCGGCAAGCTGGAGGAGGGCGGGCTCTTCGACGACACCATCACCGTGGAGCTGGCCATCTCCGGCGACACGGTGGTGGCGGGCCGCTCGATGTCCGGTACGGCGTACGACGTCAACAGCGGCAAGAAGCTCTGGGAGAAGAAGAAGTACGGCGACTCCTGCTACCCCTCGGGCTTCGCGGGCGGCGAGCGGCTGGTCGCCGTGTCGTCCTGCAACGTCGGCGCGGACACGCAGCACGACGAGGTGCAGGCACTCGACCCGGCGACCGGCAAGGCCAAGTGGACCTTCAAGGTCAAGAAGGGCTGGAAGGTCGAGCGCACGTACTCCGTCAGGCCGCTCGTCCTCTTCTTGAAGAAGGAGTCGAACAACGCCTGGAACATGGTCACGCTGAAGCCGGACGGCACCTACCGCTCGCAGGTCCAGGTCGACGAGGACTACGCGCCCAACTGCTCCAGTGTGAGCCTGGGAGCCGGCCTGACGGACTGCACGGGGATCGCCGCCGACGCCAACACGATCTACCTGCCCACCGAGAAGAAGAGCGGCGCCAACTCCATCGTCGCGATCAGCCTGACCACCGGTAAGGAGCGCTGGCGCACCAAGTCCCCGAGCGACACCACGATGTTGCCGATCCGGACGACCGGCAGCCGCCTGTTCGCGTACGTGGTGCCGAAGTACGACACCGGGGGCCAGGTCGTCTCGATCCGGACCGGGGGCAGCCGCCACAAGACCTACAAGCTGCTCCAGAACCCGCAGGGCACCGCCAAGATCGAGAGCAGCTTCTACAGCAAGGACTTTGCCTACGTGGACGGGCGCTTCTTCCTCTCCACCACCTCGCTGACCGGCGACGACGAGGCGAAGGAGAAGTTGATGCTGGCCTACGGCAAGTGACCGGGCCAACTCCTCCTTCCTTCCTCCGACTCCCCAGTCATCGTCCAGATCCGCTCTCCTTCCCACCCGAGGTAGACACGTCATGAGCCAGCCGCCGCCCCCGCCCCCGAACCAGCCCCCGCAGCAGGGAGGTTTCGGCGCCCCGCAGGACCAGCCCCCGCAGAGCGGCGGCTTCGGCGCGCCCCAGGCACCGCCCCCCGGTGGTTTCGGCGCGCCCCAGGACCCGCCGCCCGGCGGCTTCGGCGCCCCGCAGGCACCCCAGCCCCCGCAGCCCGCGCAGGGCCCCGGCTACGGCTACCCGCAGGCCCCCCAGCCTCCGCAGGCGCCGCCCGCCCCGCCGCAGGGCCAGCCGCAGTACGGCTACCCGCAGGCGCCCCAGGCTCCGCAGGGCCAGCCCGGCTACGGCTACCCGGGCCAGCAGCCGCAGTACGGCTACCCGCAGACCGTGCCGATGCAGCCGCAGGCCCCGCAGGGCGGCGGCGGTGGCGGCAAGTTCAAGCTCAACGGCCCGATGGGCATCGTCATCGGGGCCGTCGCGGTCGTCGCCCTGATCGTCGGTGGCGGCATCATGTACGCCGGCTCCGGCTCGGACGACAACAACAAGACCTCGGCCGGCCCGACCGGCGGCACGGGTGGCAAGGACGACAAGGGCGACAAGGGCGGCTCGGCCGACAACGGCGGTGGTGGCAGCGGCACCGACACCACCAACGACACCGCCCAGGAGAAGGTCCCGTCCAACACGAGCGCCAGCGTCCTCTTCCAGGTGCCGGCGCCCGCGGTCAAGGACAAGCAGATCGACAGCGTGGCGGGCTCCTGGCTCACCGACTCGGTGTACGCCAAGAGCGGCGTCAACCAGATCGTGGGCTACGACCCCGACAACGGCGGCAAGAAGTGGACGCTCCCCCTCCAGGGCGAGACCTGCGCCGGTTCGCGCGAGGTCACCGAGGACGGGATCGCCGCGGTGGTCACCGAGACGGCCAAGCGCAACAGCAAGGGCGACCACCAGGCCTGCACCCAGGTCGTCGCGTTCGACGTGAACACCGGCAAGCAGCTCTGGAACAAGACCGCCGAGACGCAGGGCACCGCCGTGCCCTTCGGTGAGGTCACCATCTCCGGCACCACGGTCGCGGTCGGCGGCGGCTACTACGGAGGCGCCGCCTTCGATCTGAAGTCCGGCAAGGTCCTGTGGGCACCGAAGACCGGCAAGTGCGAGGACGTCGGCTACGCGGGAGGCGCCCAGCTCGTCGCGGTCCGCAAGTGCGGCGACTACGGCGACGAGGAGTACAAGGTCCAGCTCCTCGACCCGAAGTCGGGCAGCGTCAAGTGGACGTACGACCTCCCCAAGGGCATCGACAACGCCAAGGTGATCTCCACCAACCCGGTGGTCTTCGGCGTCGACTCCGGCGACGACGTCAGCCTCTCCGGCGCGACGGACGTCTTCTCGCTGGACGAGAACGGCAAGCTGCGCATCAAGATCTCGCTGCCCGACGGCAAGTACGAGCACGACTGCAGCATCGGCAAGGTCTACCGGTGCAAGGGGATCACCGTCGGCAACGACAAGCTGTACGTCCCCACCAAGGAGCACGACGGCGGCGGCGACTACAGCCAGACCAACGAGATCGTGTCCTTCTCGCTGGCCACCGGCAAGCCGACCGGCGAGCGGGTCGACGCGGGCAACGACTACGAGCTGTTCCCGATCCGCATGGACGGGCCGAACATCATCGCCTACAAGGACGCCCCGTACGACAAGGGTCCCCAGATCGTCTCCGTGGACGGCAAGACCCTGAAGCAGACGAAGCTCCTGGAGACCCCGGCGACCGACTCGGTCCGCAGCGCGATCAGCAGCATGGTCCCCAAGAGCTCCGAGATGCTCTATACGGGCGGCCGCCTGTTCATGGGGCAGGACCTCGTCAGCGCGCCGTACTCGAAGAACGAGAAGGACTACACGGCGGTCGGCTTCGGCGCCAAGTGATGGCCGGGTCATCCGCATCGCCGTGACCCAACGGCCCCGCCCCAGCTCAGGGGCGGGGCCGTTCGCGTACACCCCAGTCAATGCCGAATGGGCGGGATTCGGTAATCCGGGGCACTTCTCACCAGTAGGGGAAGCGCAACGTCGAACAAGCGTGTAGCTTCCGGGGATGGAGAGCCGGGGGGCTCCTATCCATGGGAACCAGCGGGGATGGAACCTGGGGGGACTGGGGGGTTGCCGATGGGAGTGCGGCTCATGGTGGTCGACGACCACCGATTGCTCGCAGAGGCGCTTGCCTCGGCGTTGAAGCTGCGTGGGCACCGGGTGCTCGCCGCGGCCGCGCCCGCCGCGGGAGCGGCGGAGCTGGTGATCACACGGGCGCCGGAGGTGTGTCTGATCGGGACGGCGACGCCGGCCGAGCCGGGGATCTTCGACCCGGTGGTGCGGATCAAGCGGGAACGGCCGCAGGTGGCGGTTCTCGTCCTCGGTCCGGTGCCCAATCCGCGGGGTATCGCGGCCGCGTTCGCCGCCGGTGCCTCCGGTTACGTGCGGCACGACGAGCGCATAGAGGGCGTCGAGCGCGCCATCATGAAGGCCAGGGCCGGAGAGGCCGCCGTGGCACCGCAGTTGCTGCAGAGCGCGTTCAGCGAGCTGCTCAACCCGGCCGCCCAGCCCGACGACGAGGGGCAGCGGCTGCTCCAGATGCTCACCCCGCGCGAGGTCGAGGTGCTGGTGCGGGTCGCCGACGGCGAGGACACCAGGCTGATCGCGGCCGGCATGGGCATCGCGCCCAGCACCGCGCGCACGCATGTGCAGCGGGTCCTGATGAAGCTGGGGGTGGGCTCACGGCTGGAGGCGGCCGCGCTCGCCGCGCGCACCGGGCTGCTCGACCGGGCGGGTCCGGTGCCGCACGCGTCGCCGGACGCGGTGGATCAAGCGGGCCCGCATCTGGCGTGACCTGTGGGGCGTTACGGCTGCGGGGCCGGAGTTCCTTGGAACTCCGGCCCCGCAGGCGGGTGTTACTCGCCGTCCTGGCCCTCGTCGGACAGGGGTGGTGCCGGCGGCGCCAGCGGGCGCAGCTTCAGCCAGACCAGGAAGAACAGGCCGAGGGCGAGCATGCCCAGGCCGGTCCAGAGGTTGATGTTGATGCCCTCGGCCTTGTCGAGGTTGGCGTCGGACACGGTGATTCCGGCGATCGTGACGATGACGCCGTAGATCACGAACAGGCCGCCGATGATGCGGCGGATGTCGAAGAGCCGGGCGGCGGTCGCGGACTTCTGCTCCAGCTCGGTGACCTCGCGCTGGACGTCTCGCTCCGAGTAGTGGGACATATCAGACATGGTCTCTCAATCCTCCCGCGTCAGAACGAGAAGGGGATGTAGCAGGCGGCGGCGAGGACGATCGCGCCCCAGCCCAGCAGGGCGGGCCTGCGGTACCAGGCGTCGTCGCCCGGGGCGGGCGGCTCCGCCATGCCGGGCGAGCGGGTGCCGTACACCAGGCCTTCGAGCTCCTCGGCGGGCTTCGGCTCGGTGAACAGCGAGACGCCGACCATGACCACCGCACCGGCGACGAACCCGGCGATCGCGGAGACGAAGTTGGCGCCCTGGTCGGTGGGGATGTCGATGATGCCCTGCTTGTAGATGACGAAGTAGTTGATCATCGCCGCCGTGGTGCCCGCGAGCAGGCCCCAGAAGCCGGACTTCTTGGACGCGCGCTTCCAGAACATGCCGACGATGAAGACGACGAACATCGGCACGTTGAAGAAGGAGAACAGCGTCTGGAGGTAACTCATGATGTTGGAGAAGGAGGAGGCGAGGAAGGCCGTGCCGATCGACGCGAGCACGCCGACGACCGTGATGAGCCGGCCGAACCGCACGTAGTACGCGTCCTCGCGGTCCGTGACCACGTACTTCGCCCAGATGTCGGTGGTGAACACCGTGTTGAAGGACGAGATGTTGGCCGCCATGCCCGCCATGAACGCGGCGAGCAGACCGGTCACCGCGATGCCGAGCACGCCGTTGGGCATCAACTCCTGCATCAGGTACGGGATCGCGTCGTTGTACTGGAGGTCCGAGCCGGACGTGCCGATCTTCGGCACGAGGACGGCGGCGACCAGGCCCGGGATCATCACCAGGAAGACGATGAAGATCTTGGGGAACGCGGCGATCAGCGGGGTGCGCTGGGCGGCGGACATGTTCTTCGCGGACAGGGCGCGCTGCACCTCGGCGAAGTTCGTCGTCCAGTAGCCGAAGGACAGCACGAAGCCGAGTCCGAGAACGATGGTCAGCCAGTTCGCACCGAGCGGGTTGGCGCTGCCGATGCCCGTGCCGCCCCACGCGGTGACGAAGTGGTCGCCGTGGCTCTTGGTGAGGGAGTCGGTCAGCCCGTTCCAGCCGCCGACCCTCTTCAGGCTCAGCACCACGAGCGGGATGAGCGCGGCGAGGATGACGAAGAACTGGAGCACTTCGTTGTAGATCGCCGAGGACAGGCCGCCGAGGGTGATGTACGCCAGGACGAAGAACCCGGCGACCACGATGGCCACCCACTGCGGCCAGCCGAGCAGCGCCTCGACGACGATCGCGAGGGCGTAGAGGTTCACGCCGGCGATCAGGATGGCGGCGAAGGCGAACAGGGCCGAGCTGAGCAGGTGCGCCCACCTGTCGAAGCGCAGCAGCAGCATCTCCGGCACCGAGCGGACCTTGGAGCCGTAGTAGAAGGGCATCATCACCAGGCCGAGGAAGACCATGGCCGGGATGGCGCCGATCCAGTACCAGTGCACGGTGTAGAGGCCGTACTGCGCGCTGTTGGCGGCCATGCCCAGGATCTCGGTGGCGGCGAGGTTGGCCGAGATGAACGCGAGGCCGGTGACCCAGGCGGGTAGCGAACGTCCGGAGAGGAAGAAGTCGAGGCTCGTCTTCACCGAGCGCCGGGCCGCGAAGCCGATGCCCAGGACGAAGACGAAGTAGATCCCGAGGATCGTGTAGTCGAGCGCGTTGGTGGGAAGTCGCAGGCCGGCGGCCAGGTGCGCGCCTGGGTCGGCCAGGTATGTGGGGGAATGTGTGGGGGACTGCATAGGAACTCGCTTCGTTGCGCGAACGGAACAGACCGGAACCTACGCCTCCACATTCAAGAAATGAACACTTTTGTTGGTGTTCTTTGTTTGATTGTGATGTTGACGGCGCGGAGGAAACATGGTTTGTTGTGTTTGGTTATGTTGAAGATTGATCGGGTGTAGGCAGAGAGTCCGATGGGGAGTTCACCGTGAAGAAGACCTCGACCCGGCTGGCCGACGGTCGTGAGCTCATCTACTACGACGCGCGCGACGACGCGGTGCGCGACGCGGTGGACCGGCGGCCTCTCGACCCCACCGTCACCACTTCGGAGGTACGCCGGGATCCGCTGCTCGGCGACTGTGTGGCGATCGCCTCGCACCGCCAGGGCCGCACCTACCACCCGCCCGCCGACGAGTGCCCGCTGTGCCCCTCCCAGGGCGACCGGCTGAGCGAGATCCCCGACTCCGCCTACGACGTGGTGGTCTTCGAGAACCGCTTCCCGTCGCTGGCCGGCGACTCGGGCCGCTGCGAGGTCGTCTGCTTCACCTCCGACCACGACGCGTCCTTCGCCTCGCTGACCGAGGAGCAGGCGGGCCTGGTCCTGGACGCCTGGACCGACCGCACGGCCGAGCTGTCGCATCTCCCCTCCGTGGAGCAGGTGTTCTGCTTCGAGAACCGCGGCGCCGAGATCGGCGTGACCCTGGGCCACCCGCACGGCCAGATCTACGCCTACCCCTTCACCACTCCGCGTACGGCCCTGATGCTGCGCCAGCTCGCCGCGCACAAGGAGGCGACGGGCGGGGAGAACCTCTTCGACGAGGTCGTCGCCCGCGAGGTCTCGGACGGTTCACGCATCGTCCTGGCGACCGAGCACTGGGTCGCCTTCGTGCCCTACGCCGCGCACTGGCCCTACGAGGTGCACCTCTACCCCCTCCGCCGGGTGCCCGACCTGCTGGGCCTGGACGAGGGCGCGCGCACAGAATTCCCCCAGGTCTATCTGGAACTCTTGAAGCGGTTCGACCGGATCTTCGGCGAAGGGGAGCCCGCGACGCCGTACATCTCGGCGTGGCACCAGGCGCCGTTCGGCACACTGGAGGAGTTCGAGGGCGTCAACCGCGACGACTTCGCGCTGCACCTGGAGCTTTTCACCATTCGCCGTACGTCCGGCAAGCTGAAGTTCCTCGCGGGTTCCGAGTCGGGCATGAGCGTGTTCATCAACGACGTGCCGCCGGAGTCCGCGGCTCAGCGACTGCGAGAGGTAGCGAGTTCATGAGTGGGAAGTACCTGGTCACGGGTGGCGCGGGCTATGTGGGCGGCGTGGTCGCGCAGCATCTGCTGGAGGCGGGCCACGAGGTCACCGTCCTCGACAACCTCTCGACCGGTTTCCGCGAGGGCGTGCCGGCCGGTGCCTCCTTCGTCGAGGGCGACATCCGCGATGCCGCCAAGTGGCTGGACTCCTCCTACGACGCCGTTCTGCACTTCGCCGCGTTCTCGCAGGTCGGCGAGTCCGTCGTGAAGCCCGAGAAGTACTGGGACAACAACGTCGGCGGCTCGATGGCGCTGCTCGCCGCGATGCGCGAGGCGGGCGTCCGCAAGCTGGTCTTCTCCTCCACGGCCGCGACGTACGGCGAGCCGGAGACGACCCCGATCGTGGAGTCGGCGCCGACGAAGCCGACCAACCCCTACGGCGCCTCGAAGCTCGCCGTCGACCACATGATCACCGGCGAGGCGGCGGCCCACGGGCTCGCCGCGGTCAGCCTGCGCTACTTCAACGTGGCGGGCGCGTACGGCGGTCAGGGCGAGCGGCACGACCCCGAGTCGCACCTGATCCCGCTGGTCCTCCAGGTCGCGCAGGGCCGCCGTGACGCCATCTCGGTCTTCGGCGACGACTACCCGACCGCCGACGGCACCTGTGTGCGCGACTACATCCACGTCGCGGACCTGGCCGAGGCCCACCTGCTGGCCGTGCGGGCCGCCACCCCCGGCGAGCACCTGATCTGCAACCTCGGCAACGGAAACGGGTTCTCCGTCCGCGAGGTCATCGAGACGGTGCGCCAGGTCACCGGCCACCCGATCCCCGAGGTGGTCGCGCCCCGCCGCGGCGGCGACCCGGCGGTGCTGGTCGCCTCGGCCGCCACCGCCCGCGAGCGGCTCGGCTGGAACCCGTCCCGCGCGGATCTCGCGGGGATCGTCGCGGACGCCTGGGCGTTCGCCCAGAACATCTCTCAGAACATCTCTCAGAACACCGCGAAGGGCTAGCAAGTGGGCGTACGGGAAGGCTTCGAGGAGCTGTACGGCACGGCGCCCGAGGGCGTGTGGGCAGCACCCGGCCGAGTGAATCTGATCGGCGAGTACACCGACTTCAACGAGGGCTTCGTGATGCCGCTCGCGCTGCCGCACACGGCGGTCGCGGCGGTGTCCCGGCGCGACGACGGGGTCGTCCGGCTGCACTCGGCGGACATCGAGGGCCCGGTCGTCGAGCTGCACGTCGACGAGCTGGAGCCGCTGACGAACACGAGCTGGGCGGCGTACCCGGCCGGTGTCGTGTGGGTGCTGCGCGAGGCCGGTCACGCGATCACCGGCGCCGACATCCACCTCGCCTCGACGGTGCCGACCGGCGCGGGACTGTCGTCCTCGGCGGCGCTGGAGGTCGTCACCGCTCTGGCCCTGAACGACCTGTACGAACTCGGTCTCACCCGGCCCGAGTTGGCGAAGCTCGCGCAGCGCGCGGAGAACGACTTCGTCGGCGTGCCCTGCGGAGTGATGGACCAGACCGCGTCGGCCTGCTGCGTCGAGGGCCACGCCCTGCACCTGGACTGCCGTGACCTCTCCATCCGCCAGGTCCCCTTCGACCTGGCCTCCCAGGGCCTGGAGCTGCTGGTCGTCGACACCCGCGTGAAGCACGCGCTGGGCGACGGGGCGTACGCCGAGCGGCGCGAGGGGTGCGAGGAGGGCGCGCGGCAGCTGGGCGTGACCCACCTGCGCGATGTCGCGTACGCCGAGCTGGACGACGCGCTGTCGCGCCTGACCGACGAGCGCGTGCGCCGCTACGTCCGCCACGTCGTCTCCGACGACCACCGGGTGGACCGGGTCATCGCCCTGCTCGACGCGGGCGACGTCCGCGCCATCGGCCCGGTCCTGACCGACGGTCACACCTCCCTGCGGGACGACCTGCGGATCTCCTGCCCCGAGCTGGACCTGGTCGTCGACACGGCGTGCGCCTCCGGCGCCCTCGGCGCCCGTATGACGGGCGGCGGCTTCGGCGGCTCGGCGGTCGTGCTGGTGGAGTCGGCAGACGTGGACACGGTGACCAAGGCGGTCACGGAGGCCTTCGCCGCCGCCGGCTTCACCGCGCCGCGGGTGTTCCCGGCGGTGCCTTCGGCGGGGGCGCGGCGGGTGGGCTGATTCTCAGCCCTCGGCTCAGCCCAGCCGCTTGGTCAGTGTGTACTCCGTGACCCCCGGCGGATAGTCGGGGATCACGCACACCACCTCGTAGCCGTGCCTGCGGTAGAACTCCGGCGCCTGGAAGTCCCAGGTCTCCAGGCGGGAGTTGAGACAGCCGTGCTCGGCGTGGGCCGTCGTCTCCGCCGAGGCGAGCAGGCGGGAGCCGAGGCCCGCGCCGCGGAAGCGGTCGTCCACCCAGAGGTAGGTCACGTGGAGCCAGCCCGCCCAGGTGTGGCCGACCAGTCCGCCGGCCAGGGTGGCGTCGGCGTCCAGCACCCACACGTGGAGCGGAACCCCGTGTTCAGCGGGGGTTCCGCGCATCGCGCGCAGCACCGGGGAGGCCTGCGTGTTGGTGTCCCACAGCCGTTTGCGAAGCAGATCGCGCCGCTCCTTGTCGACTCCTGTCTCCATACGAAACATACGGCTCACCATAAACGCGCTGGCCAATCAGTTCTGCAAATAACCTTCCGCTCCCCGCCCCCGGCCTTACCCTGATGAACAGCACCGGTGGGGGCCGGTGCTGATCAGGGGGCGAGACAGCCGGGTACGACGCCCGGAGTGGGGGTAGCAGTTGAAGCACGGCGGCGGCCGTGCGGCTGCGGCACTCCGTTTTCCGGGCCGCAAGCGGGCTCGGGATCACTTCGGGCGCCGTACCTGCGCAGGGTCGTCATCCGACCTGTGGGGGTTTCAGTGGTTCGCATCCGAGTCCTGGTCGTCGACGACCATCGCATCTTCGCCGAGTCGCTCGCCGCGGCCCTTGCCGCCGAGCCCGACGTCGACGTGTCCGCGGCCGGCAGCGGTCCTGCCGCGCTGCGCTGCCTGGAGCGGGCGGCGGCGGAGGGGCGCAGATTCGACGTGCTGCTCGTCGACGCCGACCTGGGCGGCAACGTGCTGGGCAGCCGGCCCGCCGTGCCCGTGCAGGAAAGCAACGAGGACGGGCTCGTCGACGGCATCTCGCTCGTCGCGGGCGTGCGCTCCGGCCAGCCGAGCGTGCGCATCGTGGTGCTCGCCGAGAAGGACGACCCGCGCCGCGCGGCCCTCGCGCTGCAGGCCGGAGCCTCGGGCTGGGTGGCCAAGGACTGCTCGCTCTCCCGGCTGCTCACCGTCATACGGGGTGTGCTGCGCGACGAGACGCATCTGCCGCCGGCCCTGCTCACGGGTGTACTGCGGGAGTTGACCGCCGCCCGCAAGCACCGCACCGAGAGCGAGCGGCTGGTGGAGTCCCTCACGCCGAGGGAGCGCGAGGTGCTGCGCTGCATGGTCGCCGGGCTCGGCCGCAAGGCCGTCGCCGAGCGGCTGTTCCTCTCCCCGCACACCGTCCGTACGCATATGCAGAACGTGCTCGGGAAGCTGGGCGTGCACTCGACCCTCGCGGCCGTCGCGCTGGCGCGCAGGGCCGGTGTCGGACCGGTCGACCTAACCGGGGATGTTGTCGAACGGGGCGGTCAACTGGCGTAGCAGTCCGGCCAGTTCACCGCGCTGTGCCCGGCTCAGCTCCGCCAGGATCGCGCGCTCCTGCTCCAGCAGGCCCGCGAGCGCCTGGTCGGCGCGGTCGCGGCCGTCGTCCGTGAGGCGCACCAGCACGCCGCGGCGGTCGCTGGGGTCCGGGAGGCGCTCCACCAGGCCCTTCTTCGTCAGCCGGTCGATGCGGTTGGTCATGGTGCCGGAGGTGACGAGGGTCTGGGTCAGGAGCTGGCCGGGGGAGAGCTGGTAGGGCGCGCCCGCACGGCGGAGCGCGGTCAGTACGTCGAACTCCCAGGGCTCCAGGCTGTGCTCGGAGAACGCCAGACGACGCGCCCGGTCCAGGTGCCGGGCCAGCCTGCTCACCCGGCTGAGCACCTCGAGCGGTTCCACGTCGAGGTCAGGGCGCTCCCGGCGCCATGCTGCGACCAGCCGATCGACCTCGTCCTCCATGGCGATCAGTGTAGTGGTTGTGTCGACATGAAGTCTCTTGAAATAGAGTCTCTTGATATGGAGCTTCTTGACGTCGAGAGACTTTGGGTGTGAGGGTGAACCCGCACGGTCAACGACGCGCCGGTACTTCACCGGTACGTCTCCGGTGACTTCCGAGGAGGCCCCTCCATGACTGCCGCCGCCACTCCCACCTGGGACCCGGCCCAGTACCTGCGCCACGCCGACCACCGCGCCCGCCCCTTCGCCGACCTGCTGGCCCGCGTCCCGGACCTCCCCGGCGACCCGGCCCGCATCGCCGACCTCGGCTGCGGCCCCGGCAACGTCACGGCCGTCCTCGTCCGGCGCTGGCCCACCGCGCACATCACCGGCTACGACAACTCCCCGCAGATGCTGGAGCGGGCGCAGGCATACGCGGGGGCCACGGCCGGCGGCGGGCGGCTCGACTTCGCCCACGCGGACGCCGAGGCGTGGGCGCCCACCCAGACGTACGACCTGATCGTCTCGAACGCGGCGCTCCAGTGGGTCGAGGGACACCTCGACGCCTTCTCCGGCTGGCTGGACGCCCTCGCCCCGGGCGGCACCTTCGCCTTCCAGGTGCCGAACAACATCGACGCGCCGCTGCACGCCCTGATGCGCGAACTCGGTACGAGCGCCCGCTGGAAGGACCGGCTCGGCGACGTCCTGCGACACACGGACTCGGTGCACGCGCCCGGCGTCTACCTGGACCGGCTCGCCCGGCTCGGCTGCGAGGCCGACGTCTGGGAGACGACGTATCTGCACGTCCTGGAGGGCGAGGACCCCGTCCTCGACTGGGTGAAGGGGACCGGACTGCGCCCCGTCCTCACCGTGCTCGCGGACGACCCGGAGGCCCGGGACGCCTTCGTCGCCGAATACCGCGACCTGCTGCGCGAGGCCTACCCGAGCGCCGGGTACGGCACGGTGCTCCCGTTCCGCCGTCTGTTCGCCGTCGCCCGCAAGGAGGCGTGATGCTCACCGCCGTCGACCACGTCCAGCTCGCCGCCCCGCCCGGCACGGAGGACGCCCTGCGCGCGTACTACGTCGACGTGCTCGGCATGACGGAGATCCCCAAGCCGCCCGTCCTCGCCGCCCGCGGGGGCTGCTGGTTCGCAGCGGGGGCGGTTCAGCTGCATCTGGGGACGGAACAGGACTTCCGGCCCGCGAAGAAGGCCCATCCCGGGCTGCGGGTCAGGGACATCGAGGCGTACGCCGACCGGCTCGCGGCCCACGGCGCCCAGGTCACCTGGGACGACAACCTCCCCGGCCACCGGCGCTTCTACTCCGAGGACCCGGTGGGCAACCGCCTGGAGTTCCTGGAACCCCTGCGGGGACGGGACTAGGCCTTGCGGCGCCCTATCAGGTGCGGCTTCGCCTCCAGGCCGTCCAGGCCGTGCCACGCCAGGTTCACCAGATGGGCGGCGACCTCGGCCTTCTTGGGCTTGCGCACGTCCAGCCACCACTGGCCCGTCAGGGCGACCATGCCGACCAGGGCCTGCGCGTACAGCGGCGCGAGCTTCGAGTCGAAGCCGCGGCTCTTGAACTCGCGGCCCAGGATGTCCTCGACCTGCGTCGCGATGTCCGAGATGAGCGAGGCGAAGGAGCCGGTGGACTGGGGGATGGGGGAGTCGCGGACGAGGATGCGGAAGCCGTCCGTGTACTCCTCGATGTAGTCGAGGAGGGCGAAGGCCGCCTGCTCGCAGAGCTCACGGGGGTGTCCTGCGGTCAGGGAACTGGTCACCATGTCGAGGAGACGCCGCATCTCGCGGTCCACCACCACGGCGTACAGCCCCTCCTTGCCGCCGAAGTGCTCGTACACGACGGGCTTGGAGACGCCGGCCTTCGCCGCGATCTCCTCGACCGACGTGCCCTCGAAGCCCTTCGCGGCGAACAGCGTGCGACCGATCTCCAGCAACTGCTGACGGCGCTCGGCACCGGTCATGCGGGTGCGGCGCGCACGCCGCGGCTTCTCATTGCTCGGAGTGCTGCTGGAGTCGGTCGCCACGCCGTCAATCATGCCGCGTCAACAGCGTCCGTCTGGCGGCGGGAGGCGGACCCGTCGGTGTTCCGGCGTGAATCGATACGCGAGCGTGACGGCCAGCGCACGTCCGACGCCCAGCCGAGCTGCTCGCACCAGCGGATGATCCGGGCCGAGGAGTCGATCTGGCCGCGGTCCACACCGTGCCGCGCCGACGTCGGGTCGGCGTGGTGCAGGTTGTGCCAGGACTCGCCGCACGACAGCACGGCCAGCCACCACACGTTGCCCGAGCGGTCACGCGACTTGAAGGGGCGCTTGCCCACCGCGTGGCAGATCGAGTTGATCGACCACGTCACGTGGTGCAGCAGCGCCACCCGGACAAGGGAGCCCCAGAAGAAGCCGGTGAAGGCGCCCCACCAGGACATCGTCGCCAGACCGCCGATCAGCGGCGGCAGCGCGAGGGAGAGCATCGTCCAGAAGATGAACTGACGGGAGATCGCACGGATCGCCGGATCCTTGATCAGATCGGGCGCGTACTTCTCCTGCGACGTCTGCTCCTCGTCGAACATCCAGCCGATGTGCGCCCACCACAGGCCCTTCATCAGGGCCGGAACCGTCTCGCCGAAACGCCACGGCGAGTGCGGGTCGCCCTCCGCGTCGGAGAACTTGTGGTGCTTGCGGTGGTCGGCGACCCAGCGGACCAGAGGCCCCTCGACCGCCATCGAGCCCGCGATCGCCAGCGCGATCCGCAGCGGGCGCTTCGCCTTGAAGGAGCCGTGCGTGAAGTACCGGTGGAAACCGATCGTGATGCCGTGGCATCCCAGGTAGTAGAAGAAGACCAGCAGGCCGACGTCCAGCCAGCTCACACCCCAGCCCCAGGTCAGCGGCACCGCCGCGAGAAGCGCGAGGAACGGGACGGTGATGAAGAGCAGCAGCGTGATCTGTTCGAGTGAACGCTTCTGCTCACCGCCCAGCGTGGCGGAGGGAACTGTACTGTCGGTGTCCGCCTGCGGGGCGTCTTCGATCACATCGGAGCTCGTGGTCATGGGCGTCCCCTGGGGGGTCGAGGGTTTTGAGGGTGGCCGAAGGGTGGCCGGATACCGTTCCTACGGTTCCGTAACCTACGGCGTCGTAAGTATGGCAGCGCTCGGCCCGGCGGCAAGAGCCCCTGAGCCTGCGCGTCCGTGTGGACACCTATCCTGGAGTCGTTCGGACAGCGCGGTCCGCTCTCTTTTCTTCCCGGATGCCACGTCCCTAAGCGGCGCCCGCCGCGCGGTCGCGACCCGGGTTCCCTCCCAGACGAGCTTCAACACTGCAAGGAGCCGCACCTGTGAGCAGTGCCGACGACCGGACCACCACGACCGGCAGTGAGCTGCGCGCCGACATCAGGCGCCTGGGCGATCTGCTCGGCGAGACCCTCGTCCGACAGGAGGGTCACGAGCTGCTGGAGCTGGTCGAGAAGGTCCGCAGCCTGACCCGCGAGGACGGCGAAGCCGCCGCCGAGCTGCTGCGCGGGACGGAACTGGAGACCGCCGCCAAGCTGGTCCGCGCCTTCTCGACGTACTTCCATCTGGCCAACGTCACCGAGCAGGTGCACCGTGGCCGCGAGCTGCGCGCCAAGCGCGCCGCCGAGGGCAGCCTCCTCGCCCGTACGGCGGACCGCCTCAAGGACGCCGACCCCGAACACCTGCGCCAGACCGTACGGAACCTCAATGTTCGCCCGGTCTTCACCGCACACCCGACCGAGGCCGCCCGCCGCTCGGTACTCAACAAGTTGCGCAGGATCGCCGCCCTCCTGGAGACCCCGGTCATCGAGGCCGACCGCCGGCGCTACGACACCCGTCTGGCCGAAAACATCGACCTGGTGTGGCAGACCGACGAGCTGCGGGTGGTCCGACCGGAGCCCGCGGACGAGGCCCGCAACGCCATCTACTACCTCGACGAGCTGCACGCCGGCGCCGTCGGCGACGTCCTGGAGGACCTCACCGCCGAGCTGGAGCGCGTCGGCGTCACCCTCCCGGACGAGACCCGCCCGCTCACCTTCGGCACCTGGATCGGCGGCGACCGCGACGGCAACCCGAACGTCACCCCGGCCGTCACCTGGGACGTCCTGATCCTCCAGCACGAGCACGGCATCAACGACGCGCTCGAACTGATCGACGAGCTGCGCGGCTTCCTCTCCAACTCCATCCGCTACACCGGAGCCACCGAGGAACTGCTCACCTCCCTCCAGAGCGACCTGGAGCGGCTGCCCGAGATCAGCCCCCGCTACAAGCGCCTCAACGCCGAGGAGCCCTACCGGCTCAAGGCCACCTGCATCCGGCAGAAGCTGGAGAACACCAAGACCCGCCTGGCCAAGGGCATCCCGCACGAGGACGGCCGCGACTACCTCGGCACCGGCGAGCTCATCGACGACCTCACGCTCATCCAGACCTCGCTGCGCGAACACCGCGGCGCGCTCTTCGCCGACGGCCGGATGAACCGCACGATCCGCACGCTGGCCGCCTTCGGTCTCCAGCTCGCGACCATGGACGTACGCGAGCACGCCGACGCCCACCACCACGCCCTCGGCCAGCTCTTCGACCGGCTCGGCGAGGAGTCCTGGCGCTACGCGGACATGCCCCGCGACTACCGCGGCAAGCTGCTCGCCAAGGAGCTGCGCTCGCGCCGGCCGCTCGCCCCGACCCCGGCGCCGCTGGACGCGGCCGGTGAGAAGACCCTCGGTGTCTTCGAGACGGTCAAGCGGGCGCTCGCGGTCTTCGGACCCGAGGTCATCGAGTCGTACATCATCTCGATGTGCCAGGGCGCCGACGACGTGTTCGCCGCCGCCGTCCTCGCCCGCGAGGCGGGCCTGCTCGACCTGCACGCGGGCTGGGCGAAGATCGGCATCGTGCCGCTCCTGGAGACCACGGACGAGCTGAAGGCCGCCGACACGATCCTGGAGGACATGCTCTCCGACCCGTCGTACCGCAGGCTCGTGGCCCTGCGGGGCGACGTGCAGGAGGTCATGCTCGGCTACTCCGACTCCTCCAAGTTCGGCGGCATCACCACCTCGCAGTGGGAGATCCACCGCGCCCAGCGCCGGCTGCGCGACGTCGCGCACCGCTACGGCGTACGGCTGCGGCTCTTCCACGGCCGCGGCGGCACCGTCGGCCGCGGTGGCGGCCCCTCGCACGACGCGATCCTCGCGCAGCCGTGGGGCACGCTGGAGGGCGAGATCAAGGTGACCGAGCAGGGCGAGGTCATCTCCGACAAGTACCTGGTGCCCTCGCTCGCCCGGGAGAACCTGGAGCTGACCGTCGCGGCCACCCTCCAGGCGTCCGCGCTGCACACCTCCCCCCGCCAGTCCGACGAGGCGCTGGCCCGCTGGGACGCGGCCATGGACGTGGTGAGCGACGCCGCCCACGCGGCCTACCGCAGACTGGTCGAGGACCCGGACCTTCCGACGTACTTCCTCGCCTCCACGCCGGTGGACCAGCTCGCCGATCTGCACCTGGGCTCGCGGCCCTCCCGCCGCCCCGGCTCGGGCGTCTCGCTCGACGGACTGCGCGCCATCCCGTGGGTGTTCGGCTGGACCCAGTCCCGGCAGATCGTGCCCGGCTGGTACGGCGTCGGCTCCGGTCTGAAGGCACTGCGCGAGGCCGGCCTCGACACCGTCCTCGACGAGATGCACGAGCAGTGGCACTTCTTCCGCAACTTCATCTCCAACGTCGAGATGACGCTGGCCAAGACGGACCTGCGGATCGCCCAGCACTACGTCGACACCCTCGTCCCGGACGAGTTGAAGCACGTCTTCGACACGATCAGGGCCGAGCACGAGCTGACCGTCGCCGAGGTGCTCCGCGTCACCGGCGAGGCCGAACTCCTCGACGCCACCCCGGTGTTGAAGCAGACCTTCACCATTCGCGACGCCTACCTGGACCCGATCTCCTACCTCCAGGTCACGCTCCTCAAGCGCCAGCGCGACGAGGCCGCCGCCGGCGCCGAGCCCGACCCGCTGCTCTCGCGGGCCCTGCTCCTGACGGTCAACGGTGTCGCGGCGGGCCTGCGCAACACCGGCTGATCACCTTCTGGATACGGCGGTGCCCCCGTGCTTCGTACGAGCACGGGGGCACCGCCGTATCCACGTCAGCCGTCAGCCTTGGCTGGCCTTGCGGCGGCGGAACACCAGGTAGCCGCCGGCGGCGACCAGCGCGGCCGCGGCCGCCGAGAGCGCGCCGACCGGGGCGCTGCTGCCTGTCTCGGCGAGGTCGCCGCCGCCCTGCGCGGACGGGGACGAGGAGACGGAGGCCGAGGCGGACGGGGTGCTGCCGCCACCGCCCTGCGAGTCCTCGCAGTCCGTCCAGAACACCTTGTGCTTCGCGGCACCCTTCTCGCGGAGCTCGGCACCCGTCTTGGCGTCGTGGATCTTGACCGTGCCGTTGTCGCCGCCGGGAGCGGTGGCGTGGGCGGCGGCGGGGGCCATCAGGAGTGCTGCGGAGACACCGGCGACAAGGGCGCCGGCGCGAGTGAGGGTACGCATGGGCAGTCCATCTTCGGGAGGAGAAACGGAAGATGTGGAGGGGCGGCTCAGCTTCCGGTTCCAGCAGGGACGGGTCAAGCTATGCGGACGGCGGGACGACCGGCGTTTGGGCAGCCGGACCAAGATCCGCAGGTCGCCGGGCCGGACTCAGGTCACACTGCCAGGCCGGCTCGCAGAGCCGGTCCCCGGTCACAGCGCCAGGAACGTCACCGTCAGCAGAGCGATCCCCGCGCCGCCCAGCACCCACGCCGCCCGCGTCAGCCGCAGCCCTCCGGCGACCACCACGGACGCCAGCAGCAGCGCACCGCCGAGCGGCACCCAGGCGTAGAGCAGACCCGCGGGCCCGGTCCGCACCACGTCGTCGCTGCCCGGCTTCACCGCGACCGTGTACGTCCGGCCCTTCTTCACCGCGACCGACTGCTCGATGACCACCCTGGCCCGCGCCTTCGAGCCCCCCGACGTCGGCGTGTAGGGCCCCGAGCAGCGCTCGTCCGAGCATGACGTCACGGTCATCGTGCCCTGCTCCCGGCCCTTGGACAGCATCACGTGCTGCGCCGTACCCCAGGAACCCCAGACACCCGCGATCAGGATCAGCACCGCGACCGCGCCCATGGCCGCGAGCCGCCCGAACCGCAGCGCGGTCGACGCGCTGTTACGGCTCCGGCGAAGGGCGGCGGTGGCAGGCATGGCCGGGATCATTGGCCATGCCTGGACGGCCAGTCAACTTCGCCGGGGGACAAGTCAGGAGTTGTACGTGCTTTGCGCCCGCTCCAGGCCCTCGATCACCAAGGCCTGGACCGCGTCCGTCGCCCGGTCCACGAAGTAGTCGAGCTCCTTGCGCTCCGCCGACGCGAAGTCCTTCAGCACGAAGTCGGCGACCTGCATACGCCCCGGCGGCCGGCCGATGCCGAACCGCACCCGGTGGTAGTCCGCGCCCATCGCCTTGGTCATCGACTTCAGCCCGTTGTGGCCGTTGTCCCCGCCGCCCAGCTTCAGCCGCAGCACGCCGTAGTCGATGTCCAGTTCGTCGTGGACGGCGACGACATGCGCGAGAGGCACCTTGTAGAACTCCCGCAGCGCGTTCACCGGGCCGCCGGACAGGTTCATGAACGACATCGGCTTCGCGAGGATGACGCGGCGGTTCGCCGGACCCGGCGGACCGATCCGGCCCTCGATCACCTGCGCCTGCGCCTTGCCGGCCCGCTTGAACTTCCCGCCGATCCGCTCGGCGAGGAGGTCGGCCACCATGAACCCCACGTTGTGCCGGTTCATCGCGTACTCGGGTCCCGGGTTGCCCAGTCCCACGATCAGCCAGGGCGCGGCTGCATCCGTCGTCACGTCCGTGTCTCCCATGTGTCCTTGATACGCGCCGGCCGCCGCTCCGTGCGGGAGCGGCGGCCGGCGGAAGAGATTCCGGAGGGAATCAGGATCAGGCCTCGGCACCCTCGGACTCGGCCTCCGCGGGGGCCTCCTCCGCCTGGGCGGCCAGCACCTGGAGGACGACCGCGTCCTCGTCGATCGCCAGGACGGTGCCCTCGGGCAGCGTGATGTCCTTGGCGTGGATGGAGGCACCGGCCTCCAGGCCCTCGATGGAGACGGTGACCGACTCCGGGATGTGCGTGGCCTCGGCCTCGACGGTCAGCGTGTTCAGCACGTGCTCGAGGAGGAAGGCGCCCGGGGCCAGCTCGCCCTCGGTCTGCACGAAGACCTCGACGTTGACCTTCTCGCCGCGCTTCACGGTGAGCAGGTCGACGTGCACGAGGTGACCCTTGAGGGCGTCACGCTGGACGGCCTTCGGGATCACGAGCTCGGTCTTGCCGTCGATGTCCAGGGCGAGCAGGACGTTCGCGGTGCGCAGGGCGAGCTGGAGCTCGTGACCCGGCAGCGTCAGGTGGACGGGCTCGGCACCGTGGCCGTAGACGACCGCGGGAACCTTGTTCTCACGGCGAATGGTGCGCGCAGCGCCCTTGCCGAACGTGTTGCGGACCTCGGCGGCGAGCTTGATCTCCGACATGTTCACTCCTCGTGCTAAGGGGCCAATGAAGGCCGGGGAAGGTGGTCACCCGGCCAAAACAATCGGCCTGCTACGAAGAGCGCGTCGATAACGGACCGCCGTACCCGCCTGTGAAAGCGGTACGGCCTCCCTCGCCGAGCAACTCGGGGAGTCTACTCGGCGGGGAGGCCGTACCAGAAATCGATCTACGCGAGGATCTCTACTGCTCCTCGAACAGGCTCGTCACCGAGCCGTCCTCGAAGACCTCGCGCACCGCGTTGGCGATGGTCGGCGCGATCGACAGGACCGTGATCTTGTCGAGCTCCAGCTCGCCCGGGGTGGGCAGGGTGTCCGTGAAGATGAACTCGCTGACCTTGGAGTTCTTCAGACGGTCGGCCGCGGGGCCGGAGAGCACACCGTGCGTGGCCGTCACGATGACGTCCTCGGCACCGTGCGCGAACAGGGCGTCCGCGGCGGCGCAGATCGTGCCACCGGTGTCGATCATGTCGTCGACGAGGACACAGACGCGGCCCTTCACGTCACCGACGACCTCGTGCACGGTGACCTGGTTGGCGACGTCCTTGTCGCGGCGCTTGTGCACGATCGCGAGCGGGGCGTCCAGACGGTCGCACCAGCGGTCGGCGACACGCACGCGGCCGGCGTCCGGGGAGACGACGGTGAGCTTCGCCTTGTCGACCTTCGCACCCACGTAGTCCGCGAGGATCGGCAGCGCGAACAGATGGTCCACCGGGCCGTCGAAGAAGCCCTGGATCTGGTCGGTGTGCAGGTCGACGGTGAGGATGCGGTCCGCACCCGCCGTCTTCATCAGGTCCGCGATCAGACGCGCCGAGATCGGTTCACGTCCACGGTGCTTCTTGTCCTGACGGGCGTAACCGTAGAACGGCACGATGACCGTGATGCTCCGCGCGGAGGCCCGCTTCAGAGCGTCGATCATGATCAGCTGCTCCATGATCCACTTGTTGATGGGAGCCGTGTGGCTCTGCATCAGGAAGCAGTCGGCGCCGCGGGCGGACTCCTGGTAGCGGATGTAGATCTCGCCGTTGGCGAAGTCGAAGGCCTTCGTCGGGACGACCCCGACACCCAGCTTGTGGGCGACCTCCTCGGCAAGCTCGGGGTGGGCGCGGCCGGAGAAGAACATCATCTTCTTCTCGCCGGTCGTCTTGATCCCGGTCACAGCACAGTCTCCTCAGAGGTGTCTCAGCTGGGTGTTGAGAGGTGATTTCAGCTGGGGTGTGGGTGCACGGTGCGGGTGTGCACTTATCACGGTACGTCGTGTCGGACGTGCCTGTTTCCGGTCAGCCTTCGCCATCCGTCTCCCGGGAAGCCGCCTCGGCCGCCTTCGCCGCCGCGCTCCCCGGACGCTTCCGGGCCACCCAGCCCTCGATATTCCGCTGCTGGCCGCGGGCGACGGCCAGCGAGCCGGGCGGCACGTCCTTGGTGATGACCGAGCCCGCCGCGGTGTACGCGCCGTCCCCGACCGTGACAGGCGCCACAAACATGTTGTCCGATCCGGTACGGCAGTGGGAACCCACCGTGGTGTGGTGCTTGTCCTGTCCGTCGTAGTTCACGAACACGCTCGCGGCGCCGATGTTCGAGTAGTCGCCGATCGTCGCGTCCCCGACGTACGACAGGTGCGGCACCTTCGTGCCCTCGCCGATCGTCGCGTTCTTCGTCTCCACATACGTACCCACCTTGGACTTGAGTCCGAGGCGGGTGCCGGGCCGCAGATACGCGAACGGGCCGACGGTGGCCTGCGGGCCGACCTCGGCGCCGTCGGCGACCGTGTTGTCGACCCGGGCGCCGGATCCGACCCTGGTGTCCTTCAGGCGGGAGTTGGGGCCGACCTCGGCGCCCTCCGCCAGGTGCGTGGCGCCCTGGAGCTGGGTGCCGGGGTGCACGATCGCGTCCTGCTCGTAGGTGACGGTGACGTCGAGCCAGGTGGTCGCCGGGTCGATGACCGACACCCCGGCGAGCATGGCCCGCTCCAGCAGCCGGTCGTTGAGGATGCGGCGGGCCTCCGCCAGCTGCACGCGGTTGTTGATGCCGGCGATCTCGCGGTGGTCACCGGCGACGGACGCGCCGACGCGGTGCCCGGCCTCGCGCAGGATGCCGAGGACGTCCGTGAGGTACTCCTCGCCCTGGCTGTTGTCCGTGCGGACCTTGCCCAGCGCGTCCGCGAGGAGCTGTCCGTCGAAGGCGAAGACGCCCGAGTTGATCTCGCGGATCGCGCGCTGCGACTCGGTGGCGTCCTTGTGCTCGACGATCGCGGTCACGGCTCCGGAGGCCCCGTCCCGCACGATCCGGCCGTAACCGGTCGCGTCCGGGACCTCGGCGGTCAGCACGGTCACGGCGTTGCCGTCGGCGGAGTGGGTCGCGGCGAGGTCGCGCAGCGTCTGCCCGCTCAGCAGCGGGGTGTCGCCGCAGACGACGACCACGGTGCCGTCGACGACACCGCCGAGCTCCTCCAGGCCCATCCGCACGGCGTGCCCCGTGCCGTTCTGCTCGGCCTGTACGGCCGTCCGTACGGCCGGGTCGAGCTCGGTGAGGTGCGCGGTGACCTTCTCGCGCGCGTGCCCCACGACGACGACCAGGTTCTCCGGCTCCAACTCGCGCGCGGCTGCGAGTACATGGCCCACCAGGGAACGCCCGCACAGTTCGTGCAGGACCTTGGGTGTGGCCGACTTCATACGGGTGCCCTCACCCGCTGCGAGTACGACGACGGCGGCGGGGCGATTGGCGCTCACGGGCGTGCCCTTCGGCTTCGGATGGCTGGGGTGCCTTCGGGGTGTGGACATCCGCAGGATACCGGGGCGTTTCAGGGGGGACATGAGAGCGGGCCCTGACAGTGCTGTCAGGGCCCGAGCTGCGCAGCTCCGCCGCTAGGACTCGAACCTAGACCGAACACCTCCAAAGGGTGCCGTGCTGCCAATTACACTACGGCGGATCGCTGCGTCAGACCTTACCCGAGCCGGGCTTCTGCGTCGGCGGCAATGCCCTTCCACCACCCCTCGATCCGGCAGTACAGATCGGCACCCTGCCGGACCCGGATGACGAGGCAGCCGCGGTAGTCGTCCCCGGCGTTCTTCCTGACGGTTTTCGGGTTGTGCTTCTTCAGCGTCGTCCGCTGGAAGAGGGCGACGTCGACGCGTACCTGGTCGGCCCAGTACTGCTCCGCGGCAGCAACGTCGGCCGACTCATGGATCATGACACGGTACTGAAGGCGTTCGGGCGCGATTCCGAGCAGGTCGAGCCAGGCGAGGTACACCTGGATCATGCTGGGGTCGCTGTTGACGAAGAGGACGGATTCCCGGCGAGCGTACGGCTTGCTCTTCTGGCCCTCGGCCCAGTAGAGCCCGACCCCCATGATGAAGAGCTCCCGGTCGGTCAGTTCGCCGATCTCCTTGTGCGCCGCGAACTTGGTCCTCCTGCGCTCTTCGTCCTGTGCGTCGCGGAGTTTCCTGAGGCCGTCCTGCATGAGCGCCTGTTGTTCCTCCGGTGTGTAGCGCGGCTCCGGCTTCGGCAGATCCCGTACCCACAACGAGATCGAGCTCTTCGAGCAGCCCAGCTCGACCTGGATCTGGTCGTACGTCCAGCCCTGGAGTCGCAACTCCCGCGCCCTCCCTCGTACGTCGTCCTTCGCGTTCGGGCGCTTCGTCCACTCCGGCGGCGGCTCGCCCTCCAGGAGGCGGTTGAGGATGTCGTTGTTGTGGACGTGGAGCCGGTCGCGGATCTGGCGGCGGCTGAGACCTGCCCGGCGCAGGGTGACCGCCTGTTCTCGTAGCCCCTCGAAGTCGGCGTATTTGTCATGTGCGTGTGCCATGGGCATACCGTCCAGGCGGAATCATCGCTTCCGGGGTCGAACGGTGAGCGATTCAGCAGTTCGAGCGATATCGGGTGGTTTCGCTTCTGTTCGATGGCCAGGTGTGGTGTAGGCCAGTAGCCGAAACTCGCCGGAAAAGGGATGGCCGCCGCCCGTAGGGTGGAGGTATGACCACGACGGGGGAAGAGCACACCGGGGCCGGGGGCGGTCCATGGTGGTGGGTGCGGTGGCGTAGTGCCGTGCTGGATGTGGGGCTCGCCGCGGTGTCCGCGGTGGAGTGCGCGGTGGAGGGGTGGCCGTTCGCGCGGGACGCGGGGCTGCCGGTTCCGGTGGGCATGGTGTTCGGGCTCCTCGCCGGGTCCACGCTGCTGTTGCGGCGGAAGTGGCCGATCGCCGTCGTGCTCGTGTCCATCGCCATCACGCCTGCCCAGATGGGCTTTCTGATGGGCCTCGTCGGGCTGTACACGCTCGCCGCGTCCGAGCTGCCGCGCCGGATCATCGGGGCGCTCGCGGGCATGTCCTTCGCCGGGATGCTGATCGTGACGTTCGTGAAGGCACAACAGGGCGTGGTGCGCGGCGACGCGGCCCTCGGAGAGTGGTTCGTCCCCTTCGTCTCCATCACCACCGCGCTCGGGATGACGGCACCTCCGGTGCTGCTCGGTCTCTACGTGGGGGCGCGGCGGCGGCTGATGGAGAGCCTGCGCGAGCGGGCGGACTCTCTGGAGCGGGAGTTGCAGCTGCTGGCCGAGCGGGCCGAGGAGCGGGCCGAGTGGGCGCGCAACGAGGAGCGGACGCGGATCGCGCGCGAGATGCATGACGTGGTCGCGCACCGGGTGAGCCTGATGGTGGTGCACGCGGCCGCCCTCCAGGCGGTGGCGCGCAAGGATCCCGAGAAGGCCGTGAAGAACGCGGCGCTGGTCGGGGACATGGGGCGGCAGGCGCTGACCGAGCTGCGGGAGATGCTCGGGGTGCTGCGTACGGGGGAGGGGCTGGACGTACGGGTCCACCCCGTGCCGTTGGCCGCCGTCGGTGTGGCCGCGGCCGCCGCTGCCGCGGCGTCGCGGGACGCGGACGACTTCGTGGACGGGCCCTGTCTTGCCGAGCTGGAGGAGTTGGTCGGGCAGTCGGCGGCCGCGGGGATGGTGGTCGACCTGTCGGTGGAGGGTGACGCGCGCGCGTACGCGCCCGAGGTGGAGCAGACCGCGTACCGGGTCGTGCAGGAGGCGCTGACCAACGTCCACAAGCACGCGGCCGGTGCGAAGACGCATGTCCGGCTGGCTCACCGTGTCTCCGAGATCGCCATGCAGGTCGAGAACGAGTGCCCGCCGGAGCCGGAGGCGGTGTCTTTCGTGGGGCTGCCCAGTGGGGGGAACGGGTTGCTCGGGATGAAGGAGCGGGTGGCCGCGCTGGGTGGGGTGTTTGTTTCGGGGGCTACGGAGGCGGGGGGGTTTCGGGTTTCGGCTGTGATCCCAACGTAGTTCTGGCGGGGGCGCCTTTCACGGGGGCGCCTGACGCCGGTGGGTGGGTCGGGGCCGTGCCGGTACGTCTTGCCCGTCGCCGCGTGGGCGTACTGCCCGGGGGTTGCATTCGGCGGGACTTGGCGGGCGGTCTGCTACGCGACGGGCAGAGACGTACCGGCACGGCCCCTTGCGTGCGTACGCGACTGCGGGTGCGTGGTCCGTCCTCCCTGCGGGCAATCGTGCCGCTGGGGCGGCACGGGTGGGCGCAGGCGGCGCCCCGTAAGCGCCGAGTTGCGCGACCCACCCCCGCCCAGCACCAACCCCGGGTGCGAAGGAAGAAGAGGGTGACCGGGGTTTGCCCACCCACCCCCGGAGGGGGATCAGCCTGCGGTCAGGCGGACGGGGTCTATGCCGGACAAGAGGGTGGTGAGGGCCTGGTCGAGGGTGGGGCCGAGGTACCAGTCGCCGGTGTGGTCGAGGGTGTAGACGCGGCCCTCGGCGTCGATGGCGAGGAGGGCCCGGCTGTCGGACTCCTCTCCGAGGGGGCACACCTCCGTGCCGAGCGCGCGCCCGAGGTCCCCGAGGGTGCGGGCCATGTGCAGCCCGTGCAACGGGTCGAGATGGAGCGTGGCGGGCGCGATCTGCCGGCCGGGAGCCTGCGCGGCGAGCCGTAGACCACCGAACTCCGCCCATGCCTCCACCGCCGCGGGAAACACCGTATGCCGATGGCCGGCAGGCGACGCGTGGCCCCGCAGCGCGTCGGCCCAGACCTCGGCCTGCTTTATGTCCCAGCGTCCGGGCTGCCATCCGGCGGCGCGCAGAGCGGCGTCCACGATGACGGAGAAGCGGGTGGTTGAGGAGCGGTCGGGGTGCATCTGCCCTTCGTTCGTCAAGAGTCGGCGGGGTTCGTCAAGAGTCGGCGGGTGTCATGGACCGGCTTCTCTGCCGTACTGCAGAGCCCGTGGGCCCCGTCAGTCGTCCGGTGCCGTCGGGTCGACGATGCGCACGCCGAAGTGGTCGCTGAGCGCCGTGCAGGCGCGGCACGGCGCGGCGAAGCTGCCGTGCAGCGGGTCGCCGTCCTCACGGATGCGCCGGGCGGTGAGCTTGGCCTGCTTGAGGACCTTGCGGGCCTCGCCGTTCGTCATGGGCTTGCGCGCGGACCGCTTGCTGCGGGCCGCGTCGGCGGCGGAGATGTGCCGGGATATGAGGATCGCCTCGGCGCAGCGGCCGGTGAAGCGGTCGCGCTGTGCGCTGGTGAGGGTGTCGAGGAAGTCCTGTACCAGCGGGTGGAGAGCGGGTGGCTGGTCGGCGCGGCCCGCGGTGCCGGTGAGTGTCGCGCCGCGTACGGAAAGGGCGGCTGCGACCGTCGGCAGTATGCCGTCACGGCGGTGCAGGAGGGCCGGCGCATGGGGCGCCTCGGCGCTGCTCCAGCCGACCCGAGGGTCCCCGGACGTCCCCGTATGCGTCGCGTTCATGATCGTTTTTCCCTCCCATGCATCCCCCGGTGCGGAGACAGACTGTCAAATGGCGTGGCTGGTGCGGAAGCTGGGGCGGTGCGACACGCCCGGTCTTCGCCGCACCGTCACGGCGGGGTGACGGCAGGTCACGGAACCGGAGGCCCGGTGACCGGTGTCGTTCAACCGCATAGGCTGTCGACATCCGCGATCCGTACAGCCATACAGGCCACAGATGAAGCCGCAGGGGGCAACCGCCATGACGACAGGTCGGCTCGGGCAGCAAGCCGCGCCGCCGAACGCGGCCTACGCCGGGCAGGTCGTGCACTTCCCGGACCCGGTCCGGGCGGCCCGTCACCCCAGAGGTGTACGGGTGGACGAGCACGGCTACCCCGACTTCTCGGCGTACGCGCGTGCCGCCGCGGAGATCGCCGAGCCCCCGGAGGGCTTCGGCGTCGACGAGCTCCGGCTGACGGACTACGTGTCCGCGAACGCGGCGCTCGCCGCCTCCGGCCACGACCTGTGGGACACCATCCCGCCGGTGGCCACTCCGCACGGCTGGACCTGGCATCACGTGCCGGGCGGCCGGCGGCTGGAGCTCGTGCCGGTCGAGGTGAAGGCGCTGCTGCGCCACCACGGCGGGCTCGCGACAGCGGCGGTGGACCAGAACAAGCGCGGCACCCGCCCGTTGCAGGAGACGCGGCCCGCGCACTTCGGGCTGCCGAAGTCGGCGGTCGCGGTGACGGAGCAGCAGGTGCTCGCGGTCGAGGAGGAGCTGGGATACCGGCTGCCCGGTGCGTACCGGTCCTTCCTGAAGGCGGCCGGGGGCTGCGCGCCCGTCGGCGCCGCGCTCGACGCCGAGCTGGGGCTGCTGGTCGACCAGCCGTTCTTCACCGTGCGCGACGAGGCCGCCGTCAACGACCTCGTCTACGTCAACAAGTGCCTGCGCGACCACTTGACCAAGGACTACCTGGGTGTCGGGTTCGTGCAGGGCGGGCTGCTGGCCGTGAAGGTGAAGGGCGAGGGGACCGGGTCGGTCTGGTTCTGCGCGTACGACGACGCCCGCGACCAGGACGCCTGGCCGCCGCCCGAGCGGGTGCAGCGGCTGCTGCTGCCCTGCGGCGACGACTTCGACCGCTTCCTGTCCCGGCTGGCAGGCAATCCGCCGGAGCTGGAGACCGTGGCGAACCTGATGGTGGACGGCGGCTTCGCGCGCGCCGTGGCCGTCGGCGCGGCGTCTTCGGCCTCCTCGGCGTCTTCGATGGGGGAGTGAGCTTTCCGATGGTGACCTTCGCGCAGGCGCAGGAGCGCGCGGAAGAGTGGATCAACGGCGATGTGCCCGGCTACCAGCACCGCGAGGTGCGGGTGCGCGAGTTCGAGCTCGGCTTCGTGGTGTGGGCCGAGGACCGCGCCGACGGCCCGCGTTCGGACGGTGGCGCTCAGCGGCTCGTCCTCGCCCGCGACAGCGGTGAGGCGACTCTGTGGCCCAATCTGCCGGTCGGCGAGGTGATCCGCCGGTACGAGGAGCAGTACGGAGTGCCGGACGCGGCACCGGATCCGGCGCCGGCGCCTCCGGCCCGGGTCGATCTGAACCAGACGTCCTTCCTGCTGACTCCTCCGGAGTGGCTGCAGGAGGCCGCGGACCGGATGGGGATTCCGGATCAGCGGGCAGGCGCGGGCGCGGGTGGGCGTGCGGCCGGCGGTCCGGCCGACTCGCCGTCGGATGCCGTGCCCGGCACGCTGCCTGGTCCGGTCTCCGGTGGGGTGTCCAACGGGGCTTCGGACGGGGCGGGTTCCCGGGCGGCTGCCCCTGCGGCCGCCGCTGCCACGCCGGTTCCCCCGGCTTCTCCCTCTCCTTCCGATGCCGTTCCGGTGCCGGGTGCTCCCGGTGGAGCTCCGGCATGGCCCGCCGCCGGGCAGGGGCCGCAGGATGCCGCGGGCGTGCCCGCCTCGGCGACCCCCTGGGCGGGGACCGACACCAACGGGGACGCGGGCGACGACCGTTCCGTACCGCTGCCCGCGACCGTGTTCGCGCCGCCGATCTCCGGTCTCGACGAGGGCGGCACCCCGCCGCCCGGTGTGACGCCGGACGCCAAGACCGCTCTGATGTCCGGCGGCAGCCAGCTTCCGCCCACCGCCATGGCCCCCGCGATCACGGACTCGAACGCGGCGCAGTCCTCCGGCTTCCCGCAGGGGCCGGGTGCGCCGGTCGCGCCGCCGGTTCCGGGTGGCACGCCGCCGCCCGCTCCGGCTTCGTACGGCTATCCGCAGGGTCCGGGCGGGGCGCCGACTCCGCCTCCGGGCGCGCCGGTTCCCGGTGGTCCGCACGGCACACCGCCGCCGCAGCAGCCCGCGGGTCCGGCCGCCCCGGCCGCGCATGGTCGGCCGCTGCCGCCGCACGCCGGTGATATCGCCGACGCCGCGACCAGCAAGGCACAGGCGCCGCCGCGGGGTGCGCGGAGCGCCGGTGCGGGTGCGCCGCCTCCGCCGAGCGCCCCGGGAACGCCGGGCGTACGGCCCGGCAGTACGCCTCCGCCGTCCGGGCCCGGTGCTCCGGGCACCCCGGCGGGCGGGTACGTACCGACGCAACTCGTCTCGCAGCTCGGCCCGGACGGGCCCGAGGTTCCGGGTCAGCCCGCCGCTCCGCAGCCTGCGGGCGGTACGCCTGCGGGTGGTGTTCACCATGCGGCGACGATGTTGGCGGGTCCGGCTGTGGGTGGTCCGGGTGCGCCGCAGCCTCCGGGGGCCCCTGGTGCTCCCGGTGCGCCCGGCGTCCCCGGTGCTCCCGGTCAGCCCGCCGCTCCGCAGCCTCTGGGTGGTACGCCTGCGGGTGGTGTTCACCATGCGGCGACGATGTTGGCTGGTCCGGCTGTAGGTGGTCCGGGTGCGCCGCAGCCTCCGGGTGCCCCCGGTGCCCCTGGCGCTCCCGGTGCTCCGGGCAACCCGCCCCCCGGCGGCGTCCACCACGCGGCGACGATGCTCGCCGGTCCGCAGGTCGGCCCGCCCGCCGGCGGCCCCGGCATGCCTCCGCCGCCGAGCGCTCCCCAGCCGATGCCGGGTCAGCCCATGCCCGGTCAGCAGCCGCCGGCGTACGGCTATCCGCAGCCGCCCGCCGGGCAGCCGACCGTGGGCCCCGGCTACCAGGCCGTGCTGCGCTACCGCGCGCAGGACGGCTCCGAGCAGCAGCTCATCCGCCGCTCCGCGCCGGGCACCCCGCACCCGGAGTGGCAGATCCTGCACGAGCTGCGCGCGATGAACGTGCCGCCGCAGCAAGTGCTCGAACTGCACACGGAGTTGGAGTCGTGCGAGCTGCCGGGCGCGTACTGCGCGCGGATGATCCGGGAGAGCTGGCCGCAGGCGCGGATCACCAGCATCGCCCCGTACGGCACCGATCACGCGAGCCGTCAGCAGGGCATGCACCAACTGATCGCGCACCAGGGCGAGTTGCACCAGGTCGCGGACGGGCTGGCGCGCCCGGCGCCGGTGCGTGCGCCGATTCCGCCGGTGCAGCCGTCGCCGCCGATTCCGCCGGAGGCGATCGGCCAGGAGCTGGCGGCGGCGTTCGGGCCGGGGGTCTTCCGGTTCGACCAGGCCGCCGTCTCCCGCCAGGGCGTGCCCAACATCGTGGCGCACACGCTGGTGGTGGCCGGACTCCCGGTCGACATGGGCCCGTTCTTCTGGGCCCAGGCCCAGCCGGGGCGCCCGGTGCCGACGCTGGCCGAGCTGGCGCAGGAGCGCGGGGTGCAGCCCGCCGCGGACGCGGGCTCGTACCTCGTCATGGGCAGCGACTTCGGCAAGGCGATCTGCGTCCAGTACGGCACGGCGAACATCGTGGCCGTACCGGTGGAGGCGGGTCCGGGCGGAGCCCCGGTGCCGCCGCAGTTCGTGAACTCGGGCCTGCCCGAGTTCGCCCGCTGCCTCGCCCTGCTCGGCCGTATGTGGCGGCTGCGCTTCGGCCTCAACCAGGAGCAGGCGGGCCGCTGGACCGTCGACTTCCAGGCCCAGCTGGCCTCCCTCGACCCGGCGGCCCTGGGCTCCCCGGAGTCCTGGTGGTCGGTGCTGCTGGAGCAGATGTGGGACGGACTGCTGTGACCCGGAGGTGACTGCCTCCACAGGGCGGGGCCCGGTCGGATGACCGGGCCCCGCCCTTTTGTGTCCGCATCCTGACCGTGACTGATGGGCGGAGTGTCGCGTTATGAACACTTCCGCGTGATCCATCAAGATGTGCGCGAAATACTCATTTCGGGTACAGCGGATTTTTCGGGTACCGCGGAATTCCGGTACGGCGGAGAGGGGTCCCTCGATGAGCGGTGCAGGTGCATCGGTGTCGCCGCACGGCTTTGTGGTCGTGCGGGGGCGTGGTTACCGGCCCGAGCAGGTGGAGGCGTATGCCGCGGGGGTCTCGCGGCAGCGGGACGCCGCCTGGGAGCGGGCTGCCCGGCTGACCGTGCTGGCCAAGGAGATGGACGCGGAGGCGGGGCGGCTGCGCGAGGTCGTGGTCGGGCTCGGGCCGCAGACGTACGACGAACTGGGGGAGCGGGCCCGCCGGATCTTCGAGCTGGGCGAGGAGGAGGCCGCGGCCGTGCTGGACGTGGCGCGTCGCGCGGCTTCGCTGGTCGTCGCGGAGGCCGAGGAGGCGGCCCGCCGGGTGCGCGAGGGCGCGCGGGAGGAGGCCGACGCGGTGCGCGCCGACGCCGAGGAGCGGGCCCGGCAGCGGCTGCTCACCGCCCGTGCCGAGGCCGACGAGATGCGGATCTCGGCTCGTCGAGTGGTGAAGGAGAGCCGCGGCGAGGCGCTGGCCGCGCTGCGCGAGGTGCGCCGCCGCACGGAGGGCCTCCTCGTCGACCAGGAGAAGGAGCACACCGAGCGCTGGGAGGAGGCGGAGCGCGCCGCGGCCGAGCGGGAGGCCGGGCTCGACGCGCGCCAGGTGGAGCTGGTGGCGCGCGCCGAGGCCGGCCTGGACGAGGCCCGGCGCGCCCTCGCCGAGGCCGAGGAGTCGGCCCGGCACCGGCAGGAGGACGCCGAGGCGCGCGCCGCCGAGCTGCTGGCCGAGGCTCGGGTGTGCGAGGAGCGGATCCACCGCGAGACCGAGCGGGTGCTGCGCGAGCACGGCGAGGCGTGGGACGACGTACGCGCCCACATGGACCACGTCCAGACCAGTCTCACGACCCTGACCGGGCGGGCTCCGGCCGAGTAGCCCGCCCCGCGGGCGGTAGAGCCTGTGTCACATCCCCGGCCGGGCGCCCGCCGCCTGGCACGCACGCTCGCCGCGTTGCCGAAACGTCCTAGTAGCTCCGCTACGAGGACGCTCCGGCGCCTTGCGATCGCACGCACCAGACGACGTGCGCTGATCCGACCGGGGATGTGACACAGGCTCTCAGTCGCCCCTTCGGACGGCTCCCGCCAGGATCCAGCCCTCCACCGCCTCGTACTGGTGGCGCTGCTCCTCCGCCTTGCGGCGCCCCGAGGCGATCGTGCCCAGCCAGCCGAACGCGAAGCCGAGCGGGATGGAGACGAGGCCGGTGGTGGTGAACGGGTACCAGTTGAAGTCGGCGTGGGGGAACGCGGAGAACGGGGAGCCGGAGACCAGGTTGGTGCCGCTCATCAGGACGAGGACGCCGAGCGTGCCGCCGATGAGGGTGGCCAGCAGGCCCGTTCGGGTGTAGCGGCGCCAGAAGAGGCCGTAGACCAGCGCCGGCGCTATGGCGGACGCGCCCAGGCAGAACGAGAGCGTGACCAGCGCCTGAAGGTTGGTGTGCTGGACGAGGGTGGCGAGCAGGATCGCGGGGATGCCGACCGCGAGGGCCGACAGCCGGGCGAGGGCCATCTCGCGGCGCGGTGAGGTCGGCCGCGCGCCGCTCGCGAACACGTCGTGGGCCAGGGAGTTGGCGCAGGCGAGGATCATTCCGGCGACCGAGGCGAGCAGCGTGAGGAAGATCGCCGCGGTGACGGTGGTGAAGAGGAACGTCTCGCCCGTCGACACGTCGGGCCCGAACGCGGCCCGTGAGCCCAGCAGATACGCCGTGTTGCCCTGCGGGTCGGCGCCCGCGATCGCCGTACGGCCGATCAGTGCCGTCGCGCCGAAGCCGATGACCGTGATGACCAGCACGAACAGGGCCACGCAGGGCACGGCCCAGGACAGCGAACGGCGTACCTGGCGGGCGCTTCCCGCGGTGTACATGCGCATGGTGATGTGCGGCAGACAGGCGCCGCCGATCACCACTGTCAGTTCCGAACTGATCATGTCCAGGCGGGGGTTGGGGCTGCCGGAGAACTCCAGGCCCGAGCGCAGGAATGCCGGACCCACTCCGCTGTTCTTCGAGGCCGCCGCGAACAGCGCGCCCGGGTCCCAGTCGAAGCGGCTGAGGATCAGCGCCGCCACGAGTGCGCCGGAACCGAGCAGCATCACGATCTTCATGATCTGGATGAGGGCGGTGCCCTTCATTCCGCCGATCGCCGCGTAACTGATCATCAGCGCGCCGAGCCCGATGATGCAGCCCGTCTTCAGTGCGTCGCTGGAGAAGCCGAGGATGAAGGCCAGCAGGTCGCCCGTTCCGGCGAGTTGGACGAGCATGAGCGGCAGCAGCGCGGCGATGGTGGTGGCGCACGCCGTGATGCGGACCGCGCGGCCCGGCATCCGGCGGGCCAGCGCGTCGCCCATGGTGAACCGGCCCGCGTTGCGCAGGGGTTCGGCCAGCAGGAACATCAGCAGCATCAGGGACAGCGCCGTGCTCAGGGCGAGGACGACACCGTCGTATCCGGCGAGCGCGATGACCCCGCCCGTGCCGAGCACCGTCGCCGCGGAGATGTAGTCCCCGGCGATGGCAAGCCCGTTGCGCAGGGGCGAGAGCGAGCCGTAGCCCGTGTAGAACTCGTCGAGGTCGTCGCGGTCGGGCCCCGTCATCACGCACAGCAGCAGCGTGATGGTGGCGACCGTGGTGAAGGCGACCAGTGACATCGCCTGGCCCGAGCTGCTGAATCCGGTCAGCCCGCCGGGAGCGGCGAGCACCGGATGCCCGGTGGAGGTGGAGAGCACCGGATGCCCGGTGGGGGTGGAGAGCACCGGATGCCCGGTGGGGGTGGTGACTGCCGTGGCGGCGGCAAGGTGGTTCATCGTGCGGCCTCCCGCTTGGCGTCCAGCTCGGCCTGCTTGCGGATGCGGTCGGCGATCGGGTCGAGGCCGTGCCGCGCCGTGTACTCGTACAGCCCGACCGCCAGGCAGGTGACCGGGACCTGGATCAGTCCGAGCAGCAGCCCCACGGACAGCCCGCCGGAGACGGTGCCCGTCATGAAGGACGGTGCGAACGCGGACAGGAGCAGGAAGAGCGTGAAGTAGCCGAGCGCGGTGAGCGTGGCGACACGGCGCTGCCAGCGGTAGGCGGTGCGCAGCACCCGCAGGTCGCTGTGCCGGCCGAGGGCCGGGCGGCGCGGGTGCCGGTGTCTTGTCGGCTCCGGCGGTGGTGGCGGCTGCCAGGGATAGGTGCTGTACGAGGGGGAGGAGTTGTAGGGGCGTTGGTGCTCGGGGGACGAGAACGCGTCTGCCATCCCGTTTCTCCTTGCGTGGGCTCGGGTCCGGTGCGGACCGCAGGGAGCTAAGCGACCGGAGCCGCTTGGGGGGTGAGCGACGCACGCTACTCGCAGGTAGCGGGGGATGTGCGGTTTTCTCCAAACTGAGCGGTCGGTATGCGCTTACTGCGCTGACCTGCGGTGTTACCCGCGTTTACGGCCAGGTCCGGCGGCGATCCGTGATGAAAACGTGAGCGACGAACGGGCGTTGTCTGTACAGCAGTTGTGGGACTCGAACAGGACCGGTCGTGAGGCCGGGCTCTCAGTCCTCGGGGTTCGTCAGCACCGGAAAGCGGCGCGGGGCCACCAGCAGCAGGACGAGGAAGGCGAGGGCGGCCGCGCAGGCGGCGCCGAGGTAGACGGTGTGGACGGCGTCGGCGACCGCGTGGCCCAGCGCGTCGGTGGCGCCGCCCGGCTCGTCCAGGGCGCGGGTGACCGAGTCGAGGTCGCCCGCGCCGCCGAGCCGTGCCGCGAGGACACCGTTGGCGACGCCGCCGAAGAGGGCCGCGCCCATCGTCTGCCCGGTCTGGCGGCAGAAGAGGACGGACGCGGTGGCCGTGCCGCGTTCCTCCCAGCCGACGGTCGACTGGACGCCGATGATCAGCGGGAGCTGGAAGAGGCCGAGGGCGCCGCCGAGCAGCAGCATCAGCAGGGCGGGCTGCCACGGCTCGCCCGGGTAGGGCAGGAACGGGAAGGCGAGCAGGAGCAGCGCGGCCGTGCCGATGCCGAGCATCGCGGTGTTGCGGAAGCCGATCCGCCGGTACACGTGCTGGCTGAGCGCGGCGGCCACCGGCCAGCTCAACGTCCATACGGAGAGCACGAATCCGGCGGCGATCGGCGCGAGCCCGAGCACCGCCTGCGCGTACGTCGGCAGGAAGGCCGTCGGCGCGACCATCAGCAACCCCAGCGCGCCCAGGGCGAGATTGACCGCGGCGATCGTGCGCCGCCGCCACACCCAGCCCGGGATGATCGGCTCCGCGGCCCGCCGCTCGACGGCGACGACCACCCCGACCAGCGCAAGTCCCGTACCGAACAGGGCGATCGAGGGGGCGGACAGCCAGGGCCACGCCACCCCGCCCTGCACCAGCGCGGTCAGCAGCACGCCACCGCAGGCGAACACGGCGAGCGCGCCCGCCCAGTCGATGCGCGGCCGGCGCTCGACCGAGCGCCGCGGCTCGTGCAGATGGCGGACGATCAGCCACAGGGCGAGCGCGCCGATGGGCAGGTTGACGAGGAAGATCCAGCGCCAGTCGGCGTACCTCACGAGGACTCCGCCCAGCGCGGGACCCGCGACCGCCGACGTCGCCCACACGGTGGACAGCTTCGCCTGGATCTTCGGGCGCTCCTTCAGTGGGTAGAGATCGGCGGCCAGCGTCTGCACCGTGCCCTGCAGGGCGCCGCCGCCCAGGCCCTGGACGACGCGGAAGGCGATGAGCGCGGCCATGTTCCAGGCGGTCGCGCACAGCAGCGAGCCGATCAGGAAGAGGGCCGCGCCCACCACCAGCACCGGCTTGCGGCCGAAGGTGTCGGAGAGCTTGCCGTACACCGGCAGCGTGACGGTCACGGCGAGCAGATAGCCGGAGAACAGCCAGGAGAAGACGGAGAAGCCGCCGAGGTCACCGACGATCTGCGGTACGGCGGTCGACACGATGGTGGCGTCCAGCGCGGCCAGCCCCATCGCGAGCATGAGCGCGGCGACGACCGCGCGACGGCGCCGGGCCGTGGCCCGGTCCTCCGCCGCCGCGCCGGCCTGCGCGGCCGGTATGTCCGTGTCCCCCTGAGTCACCGGATTCCTCTCGCCGTTACTTTCCCCCTGCATCCATCTCCGCGGACCACCTTCTCACTTGCCCCTCACGCGGCGGGAGGGTGGAGCCTGAGGGGACCGGAGGGTGGACCCGAACCCCGAGAAGTCCTCCACCCGGCGGTGGAGGGCCCCTAGGGGTATCTCCGTACTACGGCTCGGGGAGGGTTCGTACCGGCGGAGGACGAGACGGGGCAGGGGCCGTCCTTAACCTGGCTTTATGCCGCTCGGGGGCGGCATACCGCCCTTGCGGGGGTGGGGTTTTCCCCAGCAAAAGACTGCGCTGAGCACCAGCGCGCGGGGACCCCCGCGGGGACCAGACTCAACGACGTAACCAGCGCACGCGAACCACCCACTGATCGACACACATGAAACATCTGTCGACCGACATAGGAGACTTACCGTGACATCGGCTGTGACCATTCCCAGGCACGGGGGCACTGGAGGGCGTACGGCCGTTGCCGCACGGGCGCGGCAGGTCGTGAAGGCGTACGGGTCCGGTGAGACCCGGGTCGTCGCCCTCGACCACATCGACGTGGACATCGCTCGCGGCCAGTTCACCGCGATCATGGGCCCCTCGGGGTCCGGCAAGTCCACGCTGATGCACTGCCTCGCCGGGCTCGACACCGTGACCGGTGGACAGATCTACCTGGACGAGACCGAGATCACCGGCCTGAAGGACAAGAAGCTCACGCAGCTGCGCCGGGACCGGATCGGCTTCATCTTCCAGGCGTTCAACCTGCTGCCGACGCTCAACGCGTTGGAGAACATCACGCTTCCCATGGACATCGCGGGCCGCAAGCCGGACCAGGGCTGGCTGAACCAGGTCGTCGAGACCGTCGGTCTCAAGGACCGCCTCAAGCACCGGCCCACCCAGCTCTCCGGCGGCCAGCAGCAGCGCGTCGCCGTGGCGCGGGCGCTCGCCGCCCGTCCCGAGATCATCTTCGGCGACGAGCCGACCGGAAACCTCGACTCCCGTGCCGGCGCCGAGGTGCTGGGCTTCCTGCGCAGGTCGGTGGACGAGCTGGGCCAGACCATCGTGATGGTCACGCACGACCCGGTGGCCGCCTCGTACGCGGACCGTGTGCTGTACCTCGCCGACGGCCGGATCGTCGACGAGATGTACCGGCCCACCGCCGACGCCGTCCTGGACCGCATGAAGGACTTCGACGCCCGGGGACGTACGTCATGAGTGCCAACACCGTCCTGAAGACCTCGATGCGCAACTTCTTCGCGCACAAGGGACGCATGGCGCTCTCCGCCGTCGCGGTCCTGCTGTCGGTGGCCTTCGTCTGCGGCACCCTCGTGTTCACCGACACGATGAACACGACCTTCGACAAGCTGTTCGCCGCGACCTCCTCCGACGTCACGGTCCTGCCGAAGGCCGCCAAGAGCGACGACACCCCGCAGAACGGAAAGCCCGAGTCGCTGCCCGCCTCCGTCCTGGAGCAGGCGAAGAAGGCGCAGGGCGTCAAGTCCGCCGAGGGCGCGGTCAGTTCGATGAACGTGACCGTCGTCAACAGCGACAACAAGAACATGGGGTCCAGCAACGGCGCCCCGACCATCGCGGGCAACTGGACGAAGAACGACCTGCGTTCGATGGAGATCACCAAGGGGCACGCCCCGCGCGGTCCCACCGAGGTGATGGTCGACTCCGACACCGCCGACAAGCACCACCTGAAGATGGGTGACGAGCTGCGCACCATCGCCGTCACCGGTGACTTCAAGGCGAGGATCGTCGGCATCGCCGCCTTCAAGGTGACCAACCCCGGTGCCGCCGTCGTCTACTTCGACACCGCCACCTCGCAGCGCGAACTCCTGGGTGCCACCGGCCGGTTCACGCAGATCAACCTCGCCGCCGCGACGGGTGTCTCCGACACGCAGCTCAAGCAGAACGTCTCCCAGACGCTGACCGGGTCGTACAAGATCCAGACGCAGAAGGAGAACGCCGACGAGAACCGCAAGGGCGTCGGCCAGTTCATGAACGTCATCAAGTACGCCATGCTCGGCTTCGCCGGCATCGCGTTCCTGGTCGGCATCTTCCTGATCATCAACACCTTCTCGATGCTCGTCGCCCAGCGCACCCGCGAGATCGGCCTGATGCGGGCCATCGGCTCCTCCCGCAAGCAGATCAACCGCTCCGTGCTGGTCGAGGCGACACTGCTCGGCGTCATCGGCTCGATCCTCGGAGTCGGCGCGGGCGTCGGCATCGCGATCGGCCTGATGAAGCTCATGTCCAAGATGGGCATGAACCTCTCCACCGACGACCTGACGGTGAAGACGGCCACACCGGTCGTCGGCCTGCTCCTCGGCATCGTCGTCACCGTCCTCGCCGCCTACCTCCCCGCCCGCCGCGCGGGCAAGGTCTCCCCGATGGCCGCCCTCCGCGACGCGGGTACGCCGGCCGACGGCAGGGCCGGACTGATACGCGGCCTGATCGGCCTGGTCCTCACCGGCGCGGGCACCGCCGCCCTCTACCTGGCGGCCACTGCCGACAAGGCCAGCGACGGCTCCCTGGTCCTCGGCGCGGGCGTCGTACTGACCCTGCTCGGCTTCGTGATCATCGGCCCGCTCCTCGCGGGCGGCGTGGTCCGCGTGATCAGCGCGGTCCTGCTGCGGATGTTCGGACCCGTAGGCCGGATGGCCGAGCGCAACGCACTGCGCAACCCGCGCCGCACCGGCGCCACCGGCGCGGCCCTGATGATCGGCCTCGCCCTGGTCGCCTGCCTCTCCGTGGTCGGCTCCTCGATGGTCGCCTCGGCCACCGACCAGCTCGACAAGTCGGTCGGCGCGGACTTCATCGTCGAGGGCAACCAGCGGATCGTCCCGCAGGCCGAGAAGGCCATGCAGAACTCGCCCGGCCTCGCGCACGTCACCCGCTACAAGGAGGTCAAGGCCACGCTGACCTCCCCGGACGGCAAGGCCGACACCGGCGGAGTCACCGCCGCCGACCCCACGTACGCCCAGGACCTGCGCCGCGACACGACGGCCGGCAAGCTGACCGACGCCTACGGCAAGGACGCCATGTCGGTCGGCTCCGACTACGCCAAGAAGCACCACGTGAAGGTCGGCGACACCCTGTCCGTCGCCTTCGACGGCGGCCGGACGGCGAAGCTCAAGGTCGCCGCCGTCACGGACGACGACTCGGTCTTCGACCAGGGCGCGCGCTACATCAGCATGGCGACCATGGCGAAGTACGTCCCCAAGAACATGGTCCCGCCGAACGTGATCATGTTCGCCGAGGCCAAGCCGGGACAGGAGAAGCAGGCGTACGCGGCCCTGAAGAAGGCCATGGAGCAGTACCCGCAGTACGACGTCCGCGACCAGACCGACTACAAGCAGGAACTGAAGGACCAGGTCGGCCAGTTGCTGAACATGGTCTACGGCCTCCTCGCCCTGGCGATCATCGTGGCGGTCCTCGGCGTCGTGAACACCCTCGCCCTGTCGGTGGTGGAGCGCACCCGGGAGATCGGCCTGATGCGGGCCATCGGGATGTCGCGCCGCCAGCTGCGCCGCATGATCCGCCTGGAGTCGGTCGTCATCGCCCTCTTCGGCGCCCTGCTCGGCCTCGGCCTGGGCATGGGCTGGGGGGCCACGGCCCAGAAGCTGCTGGCCCTGGAGGGGCTGGGCGTTCTGGAGATCCCCTGGCCGACGATCATCGGGGTCTTCATCGGCTCGGCCTTCGTGGGTCTGTTCGCCGCGCTGGTCCCGGCGTTCCGGGCGGGCCGGATGAACGTACTGAACGCGATCGCCACCGACTGACCACCGTGTACGGGGGTCACGGGGGAACGGGGGACGGGCCCGGCGCCGGAAGCACTGCTTCCGGCGCCGGGCCCGTGCTCGTTCATACGTCGGCCCTCGGCTGCCGCTCCAGGAGCACGTACCCGTGGGTGGCGCCCGCGATGGCGTAGTCGGCGTGCGGGTGGAGCCGGCGGGCGTACGCCTGGATGTTGTGGATCCACTTCGTGGAGTTGTTGATGGCGATGAAGTCCGGGTCGATGTTCCCGGTGTCGCCCAGCCAGAAGACCCGGCAGCGCGAGACGAGCCGGCTGCTCGGCCCGGTGTCGGCCTCCACGCTCGCGCCGTCCGGGACGAGCTTCAGCAGCCGCTCGACGGCGCTCACCTGCTCGGGCGTCCGGTAGGCGGCGGGCTCCGTCATCATGGACAGCGGCAGCGACGTGGTCAGCGCGAGTGCCGCCGCGGCGACGGCGGCGGGCAGATGGAGCGCGTACGAACGCAGCCACGGACGCGCGCTGTAGCGGGCGCGCGCGAGCGCGTCGGCCAGGGCGAGGAAGACAACCGGCATCAGGACCGCGCTGTAGTGCCAGTCCGTGCCCCAGTAGTGCGGTTCGGAGGACAGGAAGCGCCAGCCGAGCGTCGGCAGGGCGGCGATGAGCAGCGGGGAACGCAGGGCGAGCAGCCCGGTGGTGGGGACCAACAGCCAGGCGAGGGTGCGGAGTTTGGTGTCCAGACCGTCGAGGGGGCCCTGCGCGTCGCGCACCTTGTCCCAGTAGCCGTAGGCGTCCGCGGTGTTGAAGGCCGGTATCACCACGGTGAGGGTGACGACCGTGGCGAGGACGCCGAGGACCGCGACGCCGAGCGCGGCCGACGCCGTACGCCGGGACGCGCGGCGGGAGCGTACGGCGACGACCAGGGCGATCGCGGCCACCGTCAGCCCCAGGTCCTCCTTGACCAGTACCAGCGGGAGGGCCCAGCCCAGGGCGGCCCCCCACCGTCGCCGCAGGACGGCCTCCAGGGCGAACGCGATCAGCGGAAGGGCGAAGCAGATCTCGTGGAAGTCGAAGTCGACGGCACGCTGGACACCCCACGACAGCCCGTACGCGACACCGAGCGCGAGTCCGCGGCCGCGCCCGAGGAGCCCTGCCGCGCCTCGCGTGACGGGCACGGCGGACAGTGCGAACAGCGCGGCCTGGGCGAGAAGCAGCGTGACGGGCGTGGGGAAGAGCCGGTAGAACGGCGCCAGCAGGGCGGTGACCGGGCTGAAGTGGTCGCCCAGAAGGTTGAAGCCGGGCCCCTTGAGGTCGGCGACCGGCGCCCGCAGATGGGCGTAGGAGCGCACGGCCTGCTCGAAGATGCCCAGATCCCAGGACTTCGTCGCCAGATGCCGGTAGCGGGCGACGGACAGCGCCGCGTACGCGGAGAACAGCAGCGCGGCCAGGATCCAGGGGTCCCGCCGGCCGGGTCGGGGGCGCCGGTCACGCGAGGCAGGCGTGACCGGCGCCGGTATGAGACGGGCCGGCGAGGGTGCGACCGCTTCGGTGAGGGCTCCGTGCACGAGAGGGTCCTTGGGTTGTCATTCAGCCCGTCCGGCGTTTGAGGACGAGCGCGAAGCGCGATGCAGGGGGAAAGGGGGCGCAGCCCCCAGGACAAAGGGACGGGCAGGGGCGGAGGGGGCGAAAACCGCTGGGCCCCCGCACCCGCGCCGGCCGCCCGGCACGGGCCCACGTTATCCACAGCCCCCGGCAGCCACGCCCGAGGCGTCGTACGCTGGAGACCCCCCGGCCCGTGACACGAGTCGGGCGGTTCGCGTTGCCCACCCCCGGACGGGAAAACCCTTCATGAGCCTGCACGGTCTGCTCGACGCCGTCGTCAAGGACGCCGCACTCGCGGAAGCGGTGAAGGCTGCCACCGACGGCAACCGGATGCACATCGATCTGGTCGGCCCGCCAGCGGCCCGCCCCTTCGCCGTGGCCGCGCTCGCCCGGCAGGCGGGCCGCACCGTCCTCGCCGTGACGGCGACGGGCCGCGAGGCGGAGGACCTGGCGGCGGCGCTGCGCTCCCTGCTGCCGGCCGACACCGTCGCGGAGTATCCGTCCTGGGAGACCCTTCCGCACGAGCGGCTCTCGCCGCGCAGCGACACCGTCGGCCGCCGCCTCGCGGTGCTGCGCCGCCTCGCCCACCCGAGGCCCGACGACCCCGAGACCGGCCCGGTCTCCGTCGTCGTCGCCCCCGTCCGCTCGGTGCTCCAGCCGCAGGTCAAGGGCTTGGGTGACCTGGAGCCGGTGGCCCTGCGCACGGGCCAGAGCGCCGACCTGGGCGAGATCGTCGCAGCGCTCGCGGCAGCCGCGTACTCCCGGGTCGAGCTTGTCGAGAAGCGCGGCGAGTTCGCGGTCCGCGGCGGGATCCTCGATGTCTTCCCGCCCACCGAGGAGCACCCGCTGCGCGTGGAGTTCTGGGGCGACGACGTCGAGGAGATCCGCTACTTCAAGGTCGCCGACCAGCGCTCCCTGGAAGTCGCCGACCACGGCCTGTGGGCGCCGCCCTGCCGCGAACTGCTGCTCACCGATGACGTACGGCAGCGGGCCGCGGCCCTCGCCGAGGCCCACCCGGAGCTGGGTGAACTGCTCGGGAAGATCGCCGAGGGCATCGCCGTGGAAGGCATGGAGTCGCTGGCTCCGGTCCTCGTCGACGACATGGAGCTGCTGATCGACGTCCTCCCGAAGGGCTCGATGGCCGTCGTCTGCGACCCGGAGCGGGTGCGCACGCGCGCGGCGGACCTGGTGGCGACGTCGCAGGAGTTCCTCCAGGCGTCCTGGGCGGCCACGGCGGGCGGCGGCGAGGCCCCGATCGACGTCGGCGCGGCCTCCCTCTGGTCGATCGCGGACGTCCGGGACCGGGCCCGCGAGCTGGACATGATGTGGTGGTCGGTGTCGCCGTTCGCCGCCGACGAGGAGCTCGACGCAGACACGCTGAAGCTCGGCATGCACGCGCCCGAGACGTACCGCGGCGACACGGCGAAGGCCCTCGCCGACACGAAGGGCTGGCTCGCCGACAGCTGGCGGACGGTGTTCGTGACGGAGGCGCACGGCCCGGCCGCCCGTACCGTCGAGGTGCTGGGCGGCGAGGGCATCGCGGCCCGCCTCGAAACGGATCTCGCGGAGATCTCCCCGTCGGTCGTGCACGTCGCGTGCGGCTCCATCGACTACGGCTTCGTGGACCCGGCGCTCAAGCTCGCCGTCCTCACGGAGACCGACCTCACCGGCCAGAAGGCGGCCGGCAAGGACGGCGCCCGCATGCCCGCCCGCCGCCGCAAGACCATCGACCCGCTGACCCTCGAAGCGGGCGACTACATCGTCCACGAGGGCCACGGAGTCGGCCGCTACGTCGAGATGGTGCAGCGCACGGTCCAGGGCGCGACCCGCGAGTACCTGGTCGTGGAGTACGCGCCCGCCAAGCGCGGCCAGCCCGGCGACCGCCTCTACATCCCGACCGACCAGCTGGAACAGATCACCAAGTACGTGGGCGGCGAGGCCCCCACCCTCCACCGCCTCGGCGGCGCGGACTGGACGAAGACCAAGGCGCGCGCCAAGAAGGCCGTCAAGGAGATCGCCGCCGACCTGATCAAGCTCTACAGCGCGCGCATGGCGGCGCCCGGACACGCGTTCGGCTCGGACACCCCCTGGCAGCGCGAGCTGGAGGACGCCTTCCCGTACGCGGAGACGCCCGACCAGCTCACCACCATCGCCGAGGTCAAGGACGACATGGAGAAGACGGTCCCGATGGACCGCCTGATCTGCGGCGACGTGGGCTACGGCAAGACGGAGATCGCGGTACGCGCAGCCTTCAAGGCCGTGCAGGACGGCAAGCAGGTCGCCGTCCTCGTACCGACCACGCTGCTGGTGCAGCAGCACTTCGGGACGTTCAGCGAGCGGTACTCCCAATTCCCGGTCAACGTGCGGGCGTTGAGCCGCTTCCAGACGGACACGGAGGCGAAGGGCACCCTGGAGGGTCTGCGCGAGGGGGCGGTGGACGTCGTCATCGGCACGCACCGGCTGTTCTCGTCCGAGACGAAGTTCAAGGACCTCGGCCTGGTCATCGTCGACGAGGAGCAGCGCTTCGGCGTCGAGCACAAGGAGCAGCTGAAGAAGCTCCGCGCGAACGTGGACGTGCTGACCATGTCGGCGACCCCGATCCCCCGCACGCTGGAGATGGCGGTGACGGGCATCCGCGAGATGTCCACCATCACCACCCCGCCGGAGGAGCGCCACCCGGTGCTCACCTTCGTCGGCCCGTACGAGGAGAAGCAGATCGGTGCGGCGATCCGCCGTGAACTCCTGCGCGAGGGCCAGGTCTTCTACATCCACAACCGCGTCGAATCGATCGACCGGGCGGCCGCGCGACTGCGCGAGATCGTCCCCGAGGCACGCATCGCGACCGCGCACGGCCAGATGTCCGAGCAGACCCTGGAGCAGGTCGTCGTCGACTTCTGGGAGAAGAAGTACGACGTCCTCGTCTCCACGACCATCGTCGAGTCGGGCATCGACATCTCCAACGCCAACACGCTCATCGTGGAGCGCGGCGACAACTTCGGCCTCTCCCAACTGCACCAGCTGCGCGGGCGGGTCGGGCGAGGCCGGGAGCGCGGTTACGCCTACTTCCTGTACCCGCCGGAGAAGCCGCTGACGGAGACGGCGCACGAGCGGCTCGCGACCATCGCCCAGCACACGGAGATGGGCGCGGGCATGTACGTCGCCATGAAGGACCTCGAGATCCGCGGCGCGGGCAACCTCCTCGGCGGCGAGCAGTCCGGCCACATCGCGGGCGTCGGCTTCGACCTGTACGTCCGCATGGTCGGCGAGGCCGTCGCGGACTACCGGGCGTCGCTGGAGGGCGGTGTGGAGGAGGAGCCGCCGCTCGAGGTCAAGATCGAACTGCCGGTCGACGCGCACGTCCCCCACGACTACGCGCCCGGCGAGCGGCTCAGGCTGCAGGCCTACCGCTCCATCGCCTCCGCCAACACGGAGGAGGACATCAAGTCCGTACGCGAGGAACTGACCGACCGCTACGGCAAGTTGCCCGAGCCGGTGGAGAACCTGCTGCTCGTCGCCGGGCTCCGGATGCTCGCCCGGGCGTGCGGCGTCGGCGAGATCGTGCTGCAGGGCACCAACATCCGCTTCGCACCGGTGGAGCTGCGGGAGTCGCAGGAGCTGCGGCTGAAGCGGCTGTACCCCGGCACCGTCATCAAGCCGGCCGCACACCAGGTGCTCGTGCCGCGCCCGAAGACGGCGAAGGTGGGCGGGAAGCCCTTGGTCGGACGGGAGTTGCTGGGGTGGACGGGGGAGTTCCTGGCTTCGGTTCTCGGGTCTTAGGCGGTCACGGGCGGTCGTAGGCGCTCGTGGGTCGTCGTAGGCGGTCATGGGCAGTCGTAGGCAGTCGTGGGTGGTCGTGGGTGTAGTAGGTCATCGTGGGCGGTAGTTGGTCGTCGTACAGGTCGTAGAGGGCTGGTGGGGAGCTTCGGGCGTGCGGATCGGTGAGCTGGCGCGGGTGACGGGGGCGAGCCCGCGCGCCCTGCGCCACTACGAGGAGGCGGGCCTCATCGACGCCCGGCGCGCGGCGAACGGCTACCGCCTGTACGACGAGGGGACCGTCACGCGCGTCCGTAACATCCGCCACCTCCTGGTCGGCGGCCTCACCGTCGACGACGTACGCGCCTTCCTGCCCTGCCTGGACGGCGACATCACCGCCGGGACCATGTCCGCCAAGGCGCTTCAGGTCGCCCTCAAGCGCCTTGCGGTCATCGACGAACGCATCGCGGCGCAGACGGCGGTCAGGGAGCGGCTCGCGGCGGCTCTGCGGGAGGCGGGGGCGGCGGGTCTCGGTCAGGGGTGAGGGGGCTCGGTCGGGGGCGTGTCGTCGGCTTCCGCTCCTCAGCTGACGACGGCTCCGCCGTCCACCGGGAGAACGACTCCGGTGACGAACGAGGCGCCGGGCGAGGCCAGTTGGGTGATCGCCCAAGCCACCTCTTCAGGACGGCCGACGCGGCCCAGGGGGAGGTGGTCGAGCTGCCACTTCCGGATCGCGGCGCGCTGCTCGGGGGTGTACGCCGCGTGGTCGGCGATGGGCGTCTCGATCGGGCCGGGGGCCACGGCCGCCACCCGGATCCCGCGCGGCGCGAGTTCGACGGCCCAGCTCCGGGTGAGCGTGTCCAGGGCCGCCTTGCCTGCCGCGTACAGGGAGTTGCCCGGCCAGCCGCGCTGCCCGATCGCGGTCGTCACGTTCACGACGACGCCGCGGCTGTCCTCCAGGGCGGGCAGCGCCGCCTGCGTGAGAAGGACCGGGGCGATGAGGTTGGTGGCGAGCAGGGGCTGGACCGAGGCGCGGGTGTAGGTGGCCAGGGAGTCGCTGCCCGTGATGCCCGCGTTGTTGACCAGGACATCCAGCCGTCCGTGGGTGTCGAGGACAGTGCGGACGATGTGGGCGGGGCCGTCCTCGGCGGTGATGTCGGCGACGAGCGGGGTGATCAACTCCGGGTCGTGCGCGGCGGTTTCGGCCAGCGGGCCGGGCCTGCGGCCGACGGCGACGACGCGCGCCCCCTCCGCGGCGAAGGCGTGGGCGGCGGCGCGACCGATGCCGGTACCGGCTCCGGTGATGAGGACGGTGCGGGTTTCGGGGCGGGGTTCGGTCTCCGTGGTGGTGTCCATGGGGAGATCGTCGGACCCTGCCGCCAGTGTCAGGGTCAAGCGGTTGAGGGCGCGGGTCGAGGCCGGGGTCGGGGGCGGGGCCGGATCTGCGGCCGGAGAGCGGTGCCGCGCGGTGCCGCCGAAGAGGGAAGGGGAAGCCCCCCGCGGGAGGTTGGTTCCCGCGAGGGGCCTCTGTTCCCTGCATTGGGTTCTGTCGGCTGGATGCCTCCGTGCGTCTCCGGTTACGGCTGTTCGGGCCTGTCGCGGTCCATGCCCAGCGCGCCTTCTGCCCGCTGCTGCGCGTCGTCGACCTTGTCCGCGTACTTGTCGCCCGTCTTGTCGTTGATTTTCTGTTCCCCGGCGTCGGACATGTCCTTGGCCTTGTCCTGCGCCTGGTTCTTGAATCTGTCGAAGATGCCCATCCAGAGCTCCTTCCGGAGGTGAGTCACCACCGACCATACGCCCGGCGTGCACCTATTGCCCGTTGAGGGGTGGTATGGGGGAGGGGTGCGGGCGGCTACGGTGGGCAGCAGGGGAGAGGCACGCCCGTACAGGGCGGTCCCGGGGAGGCAAGGGGAGGGACGTCGTGGCGCGTCTGAGGAGTGGGGTGGCCCTTGCCGCTCTGCTGGTGCTCACCATCAGCGGCTGTACGGAGGAGACCACGGGGTCCGCGGGCCCGCAGGAGTCGGGGGCCGGCGGCGCCGCCCTCACCGCGGCGGACTCGCTGACGGTCAAGGGCCGGGCCCCCAAGACGGGTTACAGCAGGGAGCGGTTCGGCAGTGCCTGGGCGGACACCGACTCCAACAGCTGCGACACACGGGACGACATACTCAAGCGGGATCTGAAGGACGTGAAGTTCACCAGCGGGAAGTGCAGGGTCCGCTCCGGCCTGCTGGATCCCGACCCGTACAGCGGCAAGAACGTCACGTTCACCCGGGGCCGCAGCGAGGTGGACATAGACCACCTCATCGCCCTCTCGGACGCCTGGCAGAAGGGCGCCAAGTACTGGGACGCCGGCAAGCGCATCGCCCTGGCCAACGACCCGCTCAACCTCCTCGCCGTCGGCGCCACCCCCAACCGCAGCAAGGGCGACGGTGACACGGCGACCTGGCTCCCGCCGAACAAGGCGTACCGCTGCACGTATGTGGCCGCGCAGGTGGCCGTGAAGAAGAAGTACGGGCTGTGGGTCACGGCGGCGGAGAAGGCCGCGATGAAGAAGGTCCTGATCACCTGCCCCGGCCAGCGACTCCCCTCCGGCGGCAACCCGACACAGGCGCCGAAGCGGTTCCACGCGAACTGAGGCGCGGACACGCCGTGTACGTCGAGCCCAAGGTGTGGGTGCGGCACACCCTTTGAGCTCGACGTGCACGGCTGGGTCAGCGGCCGAGCTTGTCCAGGTCGAGGACCTTGCCGCTGGGGGCGTTGGCCGGGACCGGCTTGTTGTAGTCGGTGAAGGTGAGAGTCCCGGGGTCCTTGGCGGACTTGCTGTCGATCCGCAGCAGGTAGGGCTTTCCCCGGGTGGCCACGTAGAGGGTGTAGCTGTCCTTGCCGTCCTTCTCGTGGAGGACGATCGCCGGGGTGCCGTCGACCGTGGTGGTCCTGCCGCGGGTCGCGTCGGAGTTCACGTCCGTGGCGTCGGCGAGCACCGTGTCGAGGTCGCAGAAGCTCGCGATGTCCTTGGCATCCGAGCCGGTCGCGGCCATCTTGGTCCACTTGCCGGCCATCATCTTCACGACCGCGTCGGTCTCCTCCTTGGAGTCGCCGCCGGCCTGGTCGCGCAGGAACTCCTCGTCGTACTTCGCGTAGAGGGTGTCCCCGGTCTTGATGAGGTCGGCCTTGCCCTTGCCGCCCATGCTCATCGTTCCGGCGCACTCGCCCTTCTTGTCGAGGGCCATGTCGATCCGGATCGTGCCCCCGGACTCGTCGTCGGGGACGTCGCCCTTCATGCGGAGCGACGAGGCGCCGGTGGTGGCCTTCACGGACCGGTCGGCGATCTCGCCCCCGCTGAGCCCGGCGAACGGGCCCTTCGGCTTGTCCTCGCCGGACATGCAGCCGGTGAGGGACGCAGTGGCCGCGGCGGCGAGGCAGAGGGCGGCAAGTGCGGTGCGACGCATGAGAGTTCCTTGTGATGAGACGAGTGAAGTGTGGGGGGAGGAGCGCGCGGGTGAAGGCGCGCTGGGGCGGTGGCCGACCGGAGGTGCGGGTCGGAGGTGCGGGCCGGAGGTGCGGGACCGGCGTCAGCCGGTCTTCTTCCAGTCCTGGCAGCCCACCGTCTTGAAGTAGGCGTCACCGGCGCTGATGGTGACGACGGCCGTACCGGTCACGTTGTTGTTCGCCGCGATCGACTCCAGCGAGTGCGAGGCGTCCTTGGCGCGCTCCCAGTAGCAGGAGTCGTCCTTGTTCCCGGTGGACTTGTAGGTGCCGGGCGTGATGTCGGCGCCCACTCTGTGCATACCGCCGTCGCCCTTGATGGAGGAAGCGGGCGTGCCGGACGCCTTCGCGGGGACGGCCTCCCAGTCCTTGCAGCCGTTGGACTTGAAGAGCTTGTCGCTCGCCAGAATCGTCACGTAGCTGGTGCCGCTGACGTTGTCGTTGGAGATGATCGACTCCGGGTCGCCCGAGGCGTTCTTGGCGCGCTCCCAGTAGCACATGTCATCGGTGTTGCCGCTGGTCCGGTAGGTGCCGGGCTTGACGTCCGAGCCGACCTGGAAGTCGCCGTCCCCCGCGAACGCGACCTTCTTCTCGGCCTTGCCCGCCGCGGCGTCCGCCTTGGTGCCCCCCTTGGCGTCGGCCTTCTTCCCGGATTCGGGCCCGGCGGAGGCGGCGGAGCCCTTGCCGGTCTTGTCGGAGCCGTTGTCACTGTTGCCGCCGGCGTTGGCCGACACCACTCCGATGACGACGACACCCACGACGGCCCCCAGCGCGATCTTGCCCTTCATACCCATGACAGTCCCCTCCCCAAAGGGTGGCGGCCGCCTCTTTCCCGGCGGCCGCTCATCCGGTGGGTCAATAAGAACAGAGGCTGTGAACCGAGTCAACACGGTTCACAGGGTTGGATGTGTACACGGCTGTGAAGCGGTAGATCTTGCGTACGCCGCTATGCTCGACGCCACACACCAGGACGAGGGGAGCCGGGCGGGTGCAGGACAACGGGACAGAGGTGACCGCCGCCGGTATCGCGCGGCTCGCCGGGGTCGGCCGCGCGGCCGTCAGCAACTGGCGCCGCCGCCACGCCGACTTCCCCAAGCCCGTCGGCGGCACCGAGACCAGCCCCTCCTTCGCCCTCGCCGAGGTCGAGGAATGGCTGCGTGACCAGGGCAAACTCGCCGAGATCCCACTGCGCGAACGCGTCTGGCAGCAACTCGCCGGACACCCCGAGGGCCCCGTCACCGCCCTGATGCACGCCGGCTGCGCCCTGCTGCTCATCCACGACCGCCCCACCGTGTGGCTGGAGCTGAGCGCCGGCTCCGACGAACGCCTCGCCGCCCTGCTGCCGACCGCCCTCGACCAGGTGATCACGCCCCGTTTCGGCGTGGTTGCCCGCGACCGCGCTGTGAACACCCCGACCGGCCCGGAGCTCCTGCCCTCCGCCCCGCTGCTGCGCGGCGCGGCCGAGCTCGCCGCCGGACTGGGCGCCCGGCAGACGTACGAGTTCCTGCTCGGGCGGCATCTCGACGCCAGCCCGCGCCAGTACACGCTCACCCCGGGCGACCTCGCCGCGCTCATGGCCGACCTCGCGGGCCCGGCGCGCACGGCGCTCGACCCGGCGTGCGGCACGGGCGCCCTGCTGCGCGCCCTCGCGCCCCGGCCCGACCAGGAGCTCTACGGCCAGGACAGCGCCCCCGAACTCGCCGCGCTCGCCGGCCTGCGGCTCGCGCTGCACACCAAGGCGGCCGTCCGCACCGCCGCCCGCGACACCCTGCGCGCGGACGCCTACGAGACGCTGCGCGCCGACGCCGTGCTGTGCCACCCGCCGTTCAACGAACGCAACTGGGGCCACGACGAACTCGCCTACGACGCCCGCTGGGAGTACGGCTTCCCGGCCCGCACCGAGTCCGAACTGGCGTGGGTCCAGCACGCGCTGGCCCGCCTCAAGGAGGGCGGCACCGCCGTCGTCCTCATGCCGCCCGCCGCCGCCTCCCGCCGCTCCGGCCGCCGCATCCGCGCCGACCTGCTGCGCCGCGGCGCCCTGCGCGCCGTGATCGCCCTGCCGGTCGGCGCGGCACCCCCGTACAACATCCCGCTGCACCTGTGGGTGCTGCGCAGGCCGGACAAGCCCCCGGCGCAGCCCGAGGTGCTGCTCGCCGACACCGGCGCGCTGGCCGCCGACGGCCGGGGCGGGCTCGACTGGGAGGCCGTGCGCGGCGCGGTCCTGGACGCCTGGCGGCCGTTCGAGCGCACCGGCACGGCCGAGGAGCGGCCCGGGCTCAGCCGCTCGGTGCCCGTCATCGAACTCCTCGACGACGACGTCGACCTGGCCCCCGCCCGCCATCTGCCGCCCCCCGCCGAAGGCGGCGGCACCGAGCAACTCGAGGCTGTGCGCGAACACTTCGGCGAGACGCTCCGGCTGACCGCCGACCTCACCCCGGTGGCCGCCGACGAGGGGCGGTCCTCGCGCTGGCCGCTCATCACCGTCGGCGAACTCGCGCGTGGGGGCGCCCTGATGATGCGTACGGGCGGAATCGGGGCACCCGCGCGCGTGCCCGTGCTCACCGACCACGACGTCCTCGCCGGAACAGCCCCCTCCGGCACCCTCCCCGAAGGGGACGAGGAACCGGTGCTCGTGGCGGCGGGCGACGTGGTCGTGCCCGTGATCGGGGGCGGCTCCATCGCGCGCGTGGTCGACGACGCGACGGCGGGCGCCGCCCTGGGGCGCAACCTCGCCGTCCTGCGCCCCGATCCCACGGCGCTCGACCCCTGGTTCCTCGCCGGCTTCCTGCGCGGCACCGCCAACAACCGCCAGGCCAGCAGCTACGCGTCCACCGCCACCCGGCTCGACGTGCGCCGTCTCCAGGTGCCCCGGCTCCCGCTCGACCAGCAGCGCCGCTACGGCGAACGCTTCCGCGCGCTCGCCGAGTTCGAGGACGCGCTCCGGCGCGCGGGCCGCCTCGGCGAGCAACTCCTGCGCGGCATGTACGACGGTCTCACGGACGGGACGGTCGCGCCCGGCTGAGCCTGCCGCGACGCGTGGAGTGATCAGGCCGACAACGGTTCGGTACAACTCGGGACCGGTTGTCCTTGTCGGCCTATACGCTCGAAGCGACACTCGTGGGCTCGGCGTCCCGCGGCGTCGGCCCGTCCCCGTACGCCCACTTCAGGCACAGGAGCAGCCATGTACGGCCACGGCTACGCACAGCCGGTGAAGCAGCCGCCCGCGACCGGGTGGCTGGTCTTCCTGCGCGTGCTCCTCGTGGTGATCTCGGTGATGACCCTCGGCCTGCTCGACTGGATCATGCTGCTGCGGCTGGCCATCGTGACGCGCAAGTCAGTGGACTGGGGGCTGATGGTGGCCGCGATCGCGGCCGACGTCCTCAGCCTCGTCCTGATGGGCACCGAGCCCGGCGACGAGATCCACACGGCGGGCGGCTGGTTCGGCCTCTTCCTGCTCCTGGGCACGCTCGTGGCGACGATCGCGTACTACCTCGCTGCGGACGTACGCCACTACCACCAGCTCCGCTTCCCGGCCTACGCCCCGCAGTCCGCCTACGGATACCCGGGGCCCCAGCAGCAATCCGCGTCGCCCTACACCGCGACGACCGCGCCGCAGCACCCGATGACCCCGGTCTCCCCGATGCCGCCGGTGGCGCAGACGCCCCTGCCCCACACGCCGATACCGCAGCCGCCCCCGCAGTCCCCGGCGCCTCCGCAGCGCCCCGCGCCGGCCCGGATCGACCAGGTGCGCGCCGAACTCGACGAGCTCAGTGACTATCTGCGCAAGCAGGACGGGCACCACGAGGGCGGCAGGTGACCGTGGCGGCGGGACGTATCGTCGCCGGTCGTTATGAACTGTCCACGCTCATCGGACAGGGCGGCATGGGCCAGGTCTGGACGGCCTACGACCAGCGCCTCGACCGGCGTGTCGCGGTCAAGCTGCTGCGCCCCGACAAGGTCGCGGGCCAGGAGGCCGACGAGCTGCGCCGCCGCTTCGTGCGCGAGTGCCGGGTCACCGCCCAGGTCGACCACCCGGGCCTGGTCACGGTCCACGACGCGGGCAGCGCGGGCGAGGAGCTGTTCCTCGTCATGCAGTACGTCGACGGGGCCGACCTCTCCGACCACCTCGCCGAACACGACCCGTACCCCTGGCCGTGGGCCGTCGCGGTCGCCGCGCAACTGTGCGCCGTGCTGAGCGCCGTGCACGCCGTGCCGATCGTGCACCGTGACCTGAAGCCCCGCAACGTGATGGTCAAGCAGGACGGCACGGTCACCGTCCTCGACCTCGGTGTCGCGTCCGTCATGGACACCGACACCACGCGCCTGACCCACACCGGCTCGCCCATCGGCAGCCCCGCCTACATGGCGCCGGAGCAGGCGATGGGCGGCGCGGTCGGCCCGTACACCGACCTGTACGCGCTGGGCGTGCTGTTGCACGAACTCCTCAGCGGGGACGTGCCGTTCAGCGGTTCCACCGCCCTCGGCGTGCTGCACCGCCACCTCTACGAGCCGCCGCTCCCGGTGCGCCGGCTGCGTCCCGAGGTCCCGCCCGCCCTGGAGGCGCTCGTCCTGCGCCTGCTCTCCAAGGACCCGCAGCACCGCCCGGCCTCCGCGCAGGAGACGTACGAGGAACTGCTCCCGCTCCTCCCTGGGCGCGGCCTGCCGACCGGTGCCCCCCTGGACCCCACGCGCCCCTTCCTGCGCCCGCACGCCCCCTGGCCGGACCGCGCGCGCACCCCCGCGGCCCAGCCGCAGGCCGCCCCCGCCGTCGAGAAGGCCGATGTCGCGGGCGCCGTCGACGAGGTCAAGCGGCTGCTCGGCGAGGGCCGCATCACGCAGGCCGTCGACATCCTCGGCTCGATCCTCCCGGCCGCCGCGGCCGAGCACGGCGAGCACTCACCGGTCGTGCGCACCCTGCGCAAGCAGTACGCGGCCACCCTCATGGACGACGGCCAGTACCGGCGCGCGCTGCCCGAACTGCGCCGTCTCGCCGACGAACGCGCCGCCGAGGCAGGCCAGGCCGACCCGCAGTCACTGCGCTTCCGCTACGAGGCCGCACAGTGCCTGGAGCAGCTCGGCGAACCCGCCGCCGCCCTGTCCGAATACCGCGCCCTGCTGCCGTACTACGAGAACCAGTACGTCGCCGGGGACCCCGAGCTCTCCCTCGAAGTCCGCCGCCGCATCGGCCACTTGCTGCTCGCTCTCGGAGACCGCGGCGCCGCCCACGACACACTGGCCCGCCTGCTGCACGACGTGGACCGGCTGCGCGGCCCCGGGCACCCCATGGCGACGGAGATCCGGCGGACGCTGCAGTGGCTGGGGCAGGTGCGCGGGTAACACGCGCGCGGCCCGGTCGAGAACCCGAGAGGCGCGACGGTGCCCGAAGTCGCCGTGAATCGTTGGTTCTGGGACATCCCTTGCACGAAGTAGTCGGCGAAGGGGTGGCCGAGAGCTGGGCCACTGCCTAACATCGATCACCGCAAGACTTTGTGCACCGTCGCACAATCTCCTCGGGAGGCTTCCTTGCACCGCCGCCGTCGCACCGCGCTCATCCTCTCCGCCGCGATCGTCGCCGCGGCCCCCCTGCTCACCGCCTGCGGAAGCGAGGCGCACCCCGGTGCCGCGGCCGTGGTCGGCGGACAGCGGATCACGGTCGCGCAACTGGAGAGCCGGGTGAACGAGGTACGCGCGGCGCAGCGGGCCGCCACCAAGGACGACGCCCAGTACGAGCAGGCCATCGCCAAGACCGGCAGCCTCACCCGCGACACCCTGCACGGCATGGTCCTCGACCGTGTTCTGGACCGGGCCGCCAAGGACGCGGGCGTGAGCATCACCCGCAAGGACACCCAGCAGATGCGCACGGCCCTGGAACAGCAGGCGGGCGGCTCGAAGGCGCTTCAGACGGCCTGGCTCCAGCAGTACGGCGTGGCGCCGAGCCGCCTCGACGAGAGCCTCCGCACCGAGATCGAGGCCCAGAAGCTGGCCGCCGCGCTCGGCGTCGACATGAACACCAACGAGGGCAAGGCGACGTTCTGGAAGGCGATGTCCGCCTCCTCCCGGAAACTCGGCGTCGACCTCAACCCGCGCTATGGCGCCTGGGACGTCCAGAAGAGCAGCCGCGTCGACGCGAAGACGCCGTGGCTGCGCGAGGTGACGACGGCGACCCAGCAGCCGGCGTAGCCGCCCGGCCGACGGGAGCTGTGGATAAACGGTTCGGCCGCGACCGTACGGCTCGGGCGCCGGGCCTGTGGACAACTCGCGGGGCTGTCGGCGAGGTGGGTTACGTTCGAGGGGTGAACGCAACCAGCTTCGAAGGCGGAGACGACGTCGACGGTGCGGAGGCGAACGGGACCGCGCCCGACGCCACCGCATCCGACGCCCCTGCCCCCGGCCGCATCGTCCTGCTCACCACCAGCCACCGCGTCGCGCCCGGGCTGCTCTCCTGGGCCGCCTGGCAGGTCCTGCACAGCGCCGACCGCGTCCTGTGCGCCGACGGCGCGCACCCGCAGCTGCCGTACCTGCGCGAGGCGGGCATCACCGTCGACGAGACGTCGCCCACCGCCCAGGAGCTGGTCGACGCCGCGGCCGGTGGCCGCACCCTGGTCGTCGTCGCCACCGGCGAGGGCGAGCCGCGCCTGACCGACGGCCTCGCCCGCCTCGCCGGCACCGGCCGCATACAGATGCCCGACCTGGAGCTGCTCCCCGCCTCCTACGACCTTCCCGGCGCCCGCCTCCTCGACCTCGTCCAGGTCATGGACCGCATCCGCGCCGAGTGCCCCTGGTCGTCCCAGCAGACCCACAAGGGCCTCGCCAAGTACGGCATCGAGGAGGCGTACGAACTGGTCGAGGCGATCGAGGAGGGCGACCGGGACGAGCTGCGCGAGGAACTCGGCGACGTCCTGCTCCAGGTGGTCTTCCACGCGCGCATCGCGGAGGAAGGCCGCCCGGAGGACGGCGCGGAACCCTTCTCCATCGACGACGTGGCGGGCGGCATCGTCACGAAGCTGATCCACCGCCACCCGCACGTCTTCGGCGACGAGACGGCCACGACCCCCGAGGAGGTCAAGGAGCACTGGCTGCGCACCAAGGCAGTCGAGAAGCAGCGGACCTCCGTGACGGAGGGCGTCCCGCTCGGTCAGCCGGGCCTCGCCCTGGCGGCGAAGCTGTCCTCCCGCGCCCGCACGGCGGGACTCGACGTGCCGCTGCCACAGGGTGAGGGCATCGGCTACGAGCTGCTGGCTATAGCCGCGCGCGCCGAGGCGGAGGGTGTGGATCCGGAGGCCGCGCTGAGGGCGGCGGCACGGGTGTACCGAGACGCGATCCGCGCGACGGAGGGCTGACCCGGGGATACGGAGGGCTCACCTTGAGATTCGGAGGGCTCACTCCGGGATTCAGGGGGCTCACCCTGGGATTCGGGGGAGGAGCTACGCGTTCGGGGCGCGGCCCGACGGGTTGTGCCAGTTCGGCTGCGGCCGGTCGAGCAGCCACTCGGCGGTGCCCAGCGGCCGGGTGCGGCTCTGCCCGGTGGGCGGCAGGATGTCGTGGAAGATCCGCTCGGGCGCGGTGCCGAGCGTGGGCAGCGCCTCGCCGATCTCCTCGACGAGCTTGGGCGGACCGGCCAGATAGACGTCGTGCCGGGCCCAGTTGGCCCGGTTGCCCAGCGCGGTCAGCAGCCGCTCCGTCGCCTGGGCCTTGGGGCGGCCGGGCGCGGGGGTGATGAACGTGACGGCCAGCCACGGGAGGCGGGCCTGCAACCGCTCGACGGCGGAACGGTCGTAGAGCGAGGAAGTGTCACGTGCGACGAGAAACAACCGCGCTTCGGGGGCGGAGTCCCGGCTCCCGGTGTTACGGAGCCCGGTGGGCCTCCGGGCGGCGCCGCGCGCTCCGGGGGCGGCGGGCCCTCCCGGGCTTCCGGCGGCGCCTCCGGCTCTGACGGCGCCTCCGCCTCCGTCGGCCGTTCCGGCACTGGCAGCGCCTCCGCTTCCTCCCGCCGTCCCGGCTCCGCCGATCCCCCCGGCCTCATCGGCCCCGCCGGCTGCACCGGTGCCAACCCCGTCACGCTCGCCGTACTCCTCGTACGCCTCGTGCTCCTCACGCTCCTCGTACCCCTCGGCCAGCTGCTCCAGCAGTGCCTTGACCGGTGCCCAGCCCGTGCCGGCGGCGATGAAGGTGAGGGGGCGTCCCTCAGGGGCCCGGAGGACGAGGCTCCCGCCGGGGGCGCCGAGGCGGAGAGTGTCGCCCTTGCGGGTCTGCCGGACCAGGGCGGTGGAGAGGACGCCGTCCTCGACGAGGCTGATGTGCAGGTCGACGGTGTGGTCGGCGCGGGGCGCGTTGGCCAGCGAGTAGGGGCGCCAGATGCCGGGCAGGTGCGGGCAGTTGACGCTGACGTACTGGCCGGGGGTGTGGGGGAGCGGCCGGTGGGGGCGCAGGGTGAGGAGGACGAGGTCGTCGCCGTACCGGGTGCGGGCCACGACTTCGGCGTCCCACCACGGCGGTTCACCCTCGTGCTGAGCCTCCCAGGCGCCTTGCAGCATGACGTTGGTGATCGCCCCGTACGCCTCGCTCCAGGTCTTCTCGACCTCCGCGTTCCACGCCGACCCCGAGACGGTGGCGAACGCGGCGATCAGGCTGGCGCCCACGGCGGCGTAGTGGTCGGGCTCGGCGAGGTATTTGCGGTGGTCGCGCCCGAGGTCCCGTAAGTAGTGCGGCAGTGCCGGGTCCTCCAGCCGCTCCACGACATGGGTGAGTGCGGCGAACAGGCGGTCCCTCTGACGCTCCATGTCCTCCGGGAAGTCCAGCGGAAAGAGTCCGCGCACGTCCGGGTTGTGCCGGAACAGGTGCGAGTAGAAGTACTTGACCGCGAACTCGGCGCGTCTCTCGACGACCGCGAAGCTGGATCTGAGTATCTCGGGGTCCACGGCGCGACAGTAGGGATGCTTCGCGTCGCAGAGTCAACGAGTAGGCGATTCACGGACAGCCTGGGGCAAACCGTGCGGGGACGGGGGCGGGGCGGAACCGGGTGGAGCGGGCCGGGGACACACCGGGCGCGAAGAAGGGTCCCGCGCGGCGCCGGATACCGTCGGGGAGTGACCGACCAGCCAGCCTCCGCGAACCCTCCTGCGAACGCCCCCGCGAACTCCGGGAACACTCCGGCGCACGTCTCCGGGAACACCTCTCCCGACGTCGCGGACGATGCCTCCCCGGCCGCCGCCCCGGAGCTGTTCACCTGGGAGTTCGCCACCGATCCCTACCCCGCGTACGCCTGGCTGCGCGAGCACGCGCCCGTGCACCGGACCCGCCTGCCCAGCGGGGTGGAGGCGTGGCTGGTCACCCGGTACGCCGACGCCAAGCAGGCCCTCGCCGACGCGCGGCTCAGCAAGAATCCCGAACATCACGACGAGCCCGCGCACGCCAAGGGGAAGACCGGTATCCCCGGTGAGCGCAAGGCCGAGCTGATGACCCATCTGCTGAACATCGATCCGCCGGACCACACCCGGCTGAGGCGGCTGGTCAGCAAGGCGTTCACGCCCCGCCGTGTCGCCGAATTCGCGCCCCGCGTGCAGGAGTTGACCGACCAGCTCATCGACCAGTTCGCGCACAAGGGGTCCGCCGACCTCATCCACGACTTCGCGTTCCCGCTCCCCATCTACGCCATCTGCGACCTGCTCGGCGTTCCCCGCGAGGACCAGGACGACTTCCGGGACTGGGCGGGCATGATGATCCGGCACGGCGGCGGGCCGCGGGGCGGTGTGGCCCGGTCCGTGAAGAAGATGCGCGGATATCTCGCCGAGCTGATCCACCGCAAGCGCGAGGCCCTTCCCGAGCACCCCACCCCCGGCGAGGACCTGATCTCCGGCCTCATCCGCGCCTCCGACCACGGCGAGCACCTCACCGAGAACGAGGCCGCGGCGATGGCCTTCATCCTGCTGTTCGCAGGGTTCGAGACCACAGTGAATCTGGTGGGAAATGGGCTGTATGCCCTCCTCACCCACCCCGAGCAGCGGGCCGCCCTGCAGCAGTCCCTCGCCGCCGGCGAGAGCGGGCTGCTGGAGACCGGAATCGAGGAACTCCTCCGCTACGACGGCCCCGTCGAACTGGCGACCTGGCGGTTCGCCACCGAACCCGTCACCCTCGGCGGGCAGCACATCGCGCCCGGAGACCCTGTGCTCGTCGTCCTCGCGGCCGCCGACCGCGACCCCGAGCGGTTCGATCAGCCGGACACGCTCGACCTCACCCGCCGGGACAACCAGCACCTGGGATATGGGCACGGCATCCACTACTGCCTCGGCGCACCGCTCGCCCGTCTGGAGGGCCAGACCGCGCTGGCCACTCTTCTCACCCGCCTCCCCGACCTGCAACTCGGGGTGGATTCCACCGATTTGCGCTGGCGCGGCGGACTCATCATGCGCGGCCTGCGCACGCTCCCCGTGGAGTTCACCGCCGACCGGTAGGGGCCTATACGTGCACGCCAGAGGTGCCGAAACCTGACACACCCTCAACTCTGTGATCTTCACGTGATCTACGCTGCATCGACTTGTGACAAGCGTTCGAGTGCGGATACGTTCACTCGTCAACGCGGCCCACCAGTCGCGGTAGTTATCTGCTGTCACGCGAAAGGCTTCCGCATGCTCTCCGGGAACGGCCGTCACCGTCGCCCCCGTCAGGCCCCGGCTCTCATCGTCGCGGCAGGAGTGACCGGATCGGCCATCGCCATCCCGTTGCTCGGTGCCACCGGTGCGCACGCGGCCGACGGCACCACATGGGACCGTGTCGCGGAGTGCGAGAGCGGTGGATCCTGGAGTGCCAACGACGGCAACGGGTACTACGGCGGGCTCCAGTTGACCCAGGAGAACTGGGAGAAGTACGGCGGCCTCGCCTACGCGGCGACCGCCGACCAGGCCAGCCGCTCGCAGCAGATAGCCGTCGCCGAGAAGGTTCTCGACGCCAAGGGGCTGACCGCCTGGCCCACCTGCGGTCCGCTCTCCGGGCTCAGCAAGTCCTCGGGCTCGATCGCCGTCGATACGGGCGTGGCGGGTGACTCGTCCAAGTCCTCCGGATCATCCGATTCATCGGATTCATCGGATTCGTCGAGTTCATCCGATTCCGGCACCGGCTCCTCGGGCCTCTCCGGCTCCTCGTCCGACGCGAAGTCCGACGCGACTCAGGATTCGACGAAGTCCGACACGTCCGGCGCGGTCGACGCGTCCGGCACGGTCGACGGCGACTCGGGCGACTCCGGAAACTCCAAGGATTCGGACAGCGCGGCCACAGAAACGAAAAAGAGTGACAAGTCGGACAAGTCCGGCCAGAACGGCGACTCTTCGGACACGTCCGGGACCGCGACATCCGAATCCGGCTCCGGCTCCGGGCGCCACCGCGGCGGCAGTGCCGGTGAGGAGGCGACCGACGGTGCCACTGACGGTCGTAGCGGCGACGCATCGGGCCGTCACGCCTCGCGCGGCTCCGACGCCTCACGCGACGCGACGGACGGCTCGTACGTCGTGCGCGCCGGGGACAGTCTGTGGTCCATCGCCGACTCCCTTGACCTCAAGGGCGGATGGTCCGAGTTGTACGCCGCGAACGAGAAGGCGCTCGGTACCGACCCGGACCTCATCCTCCCCGGCCAGAAGCTTGAGCTGGACGACTCCGAAGCGGTGACCAAGTAGCGGTCATCCGGCGAATCGGGCGAAATCCAGCGGTAGTTCAGGTCATGGTTCGAGCTGGAATGTCCGGTTTGGTGAGAGTGAGACATGAGTCTCAGAAGCCCTGATCGTCTTTGAAATTCCGGCGATCGCGTGTCTACGGTCGTGACTGCTCGCCACAGTGGGCACCCACGGTCGCAACGCCGAATCCTGCCAACGGCCGTACGGGAACAGTCGTCGCGTCAAGCGCCGTAGGCAGGAGCGGGGGACCCAAGGTAAGTGCCGGGACCGGTCATTGAGGCCGGAACCGGCTTGGGGTGAAGCCGCACACCACTGGTGTGCGGCCGGGCAACTCAACCGGCCCGAACCCGACAGCTCACCTCGCAGGCGTCGGTGAGGGGATCTCTCATGCTGTTTTCCAGCAAGGGCAAGCACCGCCGCCCGTCCAAGGCCACCCGTGTCGCCACGCTCGCCGGTGTCACCGGCGTCGCCATCGCCGCTCCGCTGATGGCCTCCGGCACCGCCTCCGCCGCCACCGCCTCCGAGTGGGACGCCGTCGCCTCCTGCGAGTCCGGCGGCAACTGGTCGATCAACACCGGCAACGGTTACTACGGCGGCCTCCAGTTCTCCTCGTCCACGTGGGCCGCGTACGGCGGCACCGCGTACGCCTCCTCCGCCGACCAGGCCTCCAAGTCCGAGCAGATAGCGGTCGCCGAGAAGGTCCTCGCCTCGCAGGGCAAGGGCGCCTGGCCGAGCTGTGGCGTGGGCCTGTCGGGTGCCTCGACCGGCGCCAGCACCTCCACGGACAGCGGCTCCGGCTCGCAGGGCACCACCCAGTCGCAGCAGCAGAGCACCACGACGACCGAGCAGCACGCCTCGCGTTCGCAGGAGCGTCCCGCCGCCAAGAAGACCGTCGAGACCCCGACCGGCAAGAAGGTCAAGAAGGGTGACGGCGAGTACAAGGTGAAGAAGGGCGACACCCTCAGCTCGATCGCCGAGAAGAAGCACGTCAAGGGTGGCTGGCAGAAGCTGTTCAAGCTGAACGACGACATCATCGACGACGCGGACTTCATCTACCCGGGTCAGCAGCTTCACCTCAGCTGAACCACAGCGCTCTCCCATACGTGGCCTTCATAGTGAAGGCCACGTGAGGGTCCCCCCCCGTCCCCACGGGCTCCCCGCTCCGGTGCGTGTTCCCCCGTACGCACCGGAGCGGGGCTTTTTTTATCGCCCTCTTGGCTGCTCTTCGTTCCTTTTTTGTTCCGTTCTGGAACAATGTTTACCCTGAGTTCTGCTCAAGGTGTGGTCGACCGGCTGGCCGATCCCCCTGAGCCGGTTAGGCTCATCCCGCAGGACTGGCAAAGTCCTGTGTACCCGCGTCACATCCCAGAAGGAGATGCTCGTGCCGTCCATCGACGTCGTCGTAGCCCGGGAAATCCTCGACTCGCGAGGGAACCCCACCGTCGAGGTCGAGGTCGGCCTCGACGACGGCAGCACCGGTCGTGCCGCCGTCCCGTCCGGCGCCTCCACGGGCGCCTTCGAGGCCATCGAGCTTCGCGACGGTGACCCGAACCGCTACCAGGGCAAGGGTGTCGAGAAGGCCGTCCTCGCGGTCATCGAGCAGATCGGCCCGGAGCTCGTCGGTTACGACGCCACCGAGCAGCGCCTGATCGACCAGGCGATGTTCGACCTGGACGCCACCGACAACAAGGGCTCGCTCGGCGCCAACGCCATCCTCGGTGTCTCCCTCGCCGTCGCGCACGCCGCCTCCGAGGCCAGCGACCTCCCCCTCTTCCGCTACCTGGGCGGCCCGAACGCGCACCTGCTGCCCGTTCCGATGATGAACATCCTGAACGGCGGGTCGCACGCCGACTCGAACGTGGACATCCAGGAGTTCATGATCGCCCCGATCGGCGCGGAGACCTTCTCCGAGGCGCTGCGCTGGGGCGCCGAGGTCTACCACACCCTCAAGAAGGTGCTGAAGACCAAGGGCCTGTCCACCGGCCTGGGCGACGAGGGCGGCTTCGCGCCGAACCTGGAGTCCAACCGCGCCGCGCTCGACCTGATCGTCGAGGCCATCAAGCAGGCCGGTTACGTCCCCGGTGAGCAGATCGCGCTCGCGCTCGACGTCGCCGCGTCCGAGTTCTACAAGGACGGCAAGTACGAGTTCGAGGGCAAGTCCCGCTCGGCCGCCGAGATGACCGAGTACTACGAGGAGCTCGTCTCCGCGTACCCGCTGGTCTCCATCGAGGACCCGCTGTACGAGGACGACTGGGCCGGCTGGAAGGTCATCACCGACAAGCTGGGCGACAAGGTCCAGATCGTCGGCGACGACCTCTTCGTCACCAACCCGGAGCGCCTGGCCCGCGGCATCGAGGAGGGCTCCGCGAACGCCCTGCTCGTCAAGGTCAACCAGATCGGTTCGCTGACCGAGACCCTGGACGCCGTCGAGCTGGCCCAGCGCAACGGCTTCAAGTGCATGATGTCCCACCGCTCCGGCGAGACCGAGGACGTCACCATCGCCGACCTCGCGGTCGCCGTGAACTGCGGTCAGATCAAGACCGGCGCCCCGGCCCGCTCGGACCGCGTCGCCAAGTACAACCAGCTCCTGCGCATCGAGGAGATCCTCGACGACGCCGCGGTGTACGCCGGCCGCAGCGCGTTCCCCCGCTTCAAGGGCTGAGCCTCGAAGCAGTAGGCAGTAGGAAGCGTCGTACGTACGTCCCCGTACCCGGTCCCGTACCGTGTGCGGGGACGTACGCGCGTGTGAACCGGGACGAACGGGAGGCGGGGACGATGGCCGTGAAGGACCGGGACCGGTTCTCCACCGCGACCAGGCTGCGGGTGCTCGGCGAGCAGACGGCGGCCCGGGTCTACCGCTCCCAGACCAAACGCCAGGCCCGCCGCTCCCGGCTGACGGGCCGGGCAGCGCTCCTCGCCCTCGTCCTGTGCACGCTGGTCGTGGCTCTCGCGTACCCGATAAGGCAGTACGTCTCCCAGCGCGCCGAGATCTCCGACCAGCAGCGGGAGCAGCAGCAGGCCCGGCAGCGGGTCGAGCAGCTGCGCGACCTCAAGGCACGCTGGCAGGACGACGCGTACGCGCAGCAGCAGATCCGGCAGCGGCTGCACTACGTCCTGCCGGGCGAGACCGGTTTCATCGTGATCGATCCGGACGCGGCGAAGCAGTCCCGCACCGACCAGGGGGCCGCCGACCGCCCCTGGTACTCGAACGTCTGGGACGGCGTGGACAAGTCCGACGCCGCCGACCAGTGACTCAGCAAGCACGTAAGTAAGCGAGAAAAGAACAGGTATGCAGACGCCTCCGCCGCCCACCCCGCGCACCGAGCCCACCGACGCGGACGTCGAGGCCTTCAAGCAGCAGCTCGGCCGTCCGCCGCGCGGGCTGCGCGCGATCGCGCACCGCTGCCCCTGCGGCCAGCCGGACGTCGTAGAGACGGCTCCCAAGCTGCCGGACGGCACGCCGTTCCCGACGACGTACTACCTGACGTGCCCGCGGGCCGCCTCCGCGATCGGGACGCTGGAGGCCAACGGGGTCATGAAGGAGATGACGGAGCGGCTGGGAGCCGATCCCGAGCTGGCCGCGGCGTACCGTGCCGCGCACGAGGACTACATCGCGCGGCGCGACTCCATCGAGGTGCTGGAGGGCTTCCCCAGTGCGGGCGGCATGCCGGACCGGGTGAAGTGCCTGCACGTGCTGGTGGCGCACTCGCTGGCCGCGGGCCCCGGGGTGAACCCGCTCGGCGACGAGGCGCTGGCGATGCTGCCGGAGTGGTGGAGCAAGGGCGCGTGTGTGGTGACGGCGGAGGAGGACGACAAGTGACCCGGGTCGCCGCCATCGACTGCGGTACGAACTCCATCCGGCTGCTCGTCGCCGACGCCGACCCGGAGACGGGCGAACTCGTCGACCTGGACCGGCGCATGACGATCGTCCGCCTCGGCCAGGGAGTCGACCGCACCGGCCGTCTCGCCCCCGAGGCCCTGGAGCGGACCTTCGCGGCCTGCCGGGAGTACGCGGCGATCATCAAGGAGCATGGCGCCGAGCGACTCCGTTTCGTGGCGACGTCGGCCTCCCGGGACGCCGAGAACCGCGACGAGTTCGTGCGCGGGGTCCTGGACATCCTGGGCGTCGAGCCCGAGGTGATCAGCGGCGACCAGGAGGCGGAGTTCTCCTTCACGGGCGCGACCAGGGAACTGATGGGCCGCGACGACCTCGCGAAGCCGTACCTGGTCGTGGACATCGGCGGCGGCTCGACCGAGTTCGTCGTCGGCGACGGTCATGTGCGCGGGGCGCGCTCGGTCGACATCGGCTGCGTACGGATGACCGAGCGCCACCTCGTGCACGACGGCGCCGTCACCGATCCTCCGACGCCCGCTCAGATCGACGCGATGCGCGCCGACATCGAGGCCGCGCTGGACCTCGCCGAGCAGGTCGTACCGCTGCACGAGGCGCACACGCTGGTCGGCCTCGCCGGGTCGGTGACCACGGTGTCCGCCATCGCCCAGGAACTCCCCGAGTACGACCCCACCGCCATCCATCACTCCCGCATCTCCCACGACCGCGTCCGCGAGATCACCGACTGGCTCCTGGCCTCCACCCACGCCGAGCGCACCGCGATCCCCTCGATGCACCCGGGCCGCGTGGACGTCATCGCGGCGGGCGCCCTGGTGCTGCTCTCGATCATGGAGCGGATCGGCGCGAGCGAGGTCGTGGTGAGCGAGCACGACATCCTCGACGGGATCGCCTGGTCGATCGCGTAAGCCATGGGCGGGGATGCCTCGGGCCGGGATTCCGGTGGCGTAGGTCTCGATTGCTACTCATCAGTAGCCTCGGCTGAGCTGGTCGGATAACGTATGAGCGCGTCCGAGGGGCCTGGAAAACGCCCTCGGCGACGCCCCGTCGGAAAACTTCGTGAAGTTCTTCACAAGAGAATCGGCCCTGTGGGGCGCGGAATTGGCCCTGGTGGCCCTTCCGGGGTGCTCGGGGGGCCTGGGAGCGTGCTCGGTGGAGCGATCCGCGAGTGTTTCCCGAGGGGGGAGCGGGACACTGGTTCGACCGGTCCGAACGTCCTCAGTGGCTGCTCACGCGGTGTTGACAACGGTCCGAACCGGTCACTGGTTCCTCTGCGCCGACATGACCTGCGTCACGTGGGCCGCGCAGTGTAGCAGAGGCCCCACCCAAGCTTGTGAAGGGGCGCACGAGCGACCCCCTAGGAGCGGGTGGATACTCGATGGCATGAGCACCACGGAGCGTCCCAGGATCCTCGTAGTAGGCGGTGGGTACGTAGGCCTGTACGCAGCTCGGCGCATTCTCAAGAAGATGCGCTACGGAGAGGCGACCGTCACGGTCGTCGACCCCCGGTCGTACATGACCTACCAGCCCTTCCTCCCCGAAGCCGCCGCCGGCAGCATTTCGCCTCGGCACGTCGTCGTCCCGCTGCGACGCGTTCTGCCGAAGGCCGAAGTCCTCACCGGCCGGGTCACCACCATCGACCAGGACCGCAAGGTAGCCACGATCGCCCCCCTCGTGGGCGAGGCGTACGAGCTGCCTTTCGACTACCTCGTCATCGCGATGGGCGCGGTCTCCCGCACCTTCCCGATCCCCGGCCTCGCTGAGCAGGGCATCGGTATGAAGGGCATCGAGGAGGCCATCGGCCTGCGCAACCACGTCCTTGAGCAGCTGGACAAGGCCGACTCGACGACCGACGAGGACGTCCGCCGCAAGGCGCTCACGTTCGTCTTCGTCGGCGGTGGCTTCGCGGGTGCGGAGACCATCGGTGAGGTCGAGGACATGGCCCGCGACGCGGCCAAGTACTACACCAACGTCTCCCGCGAGGACATGCGCTTCGTCCTCGTCGACGCCGCGGACAAGATCCTCCCCGAGGTCGGTCCCAAGCTCGGTACGTACGGCAAGGAGCACCTGGAGTCGCGCGGGGTCGAGATCTACCTCTCCACCTCCATGGACTCCTGCGTCGACGGCCACGTGGTGCTGAAGAACGGCCTCGAGGTCGACTCCAACACCATCGTGTGGACGGCCGGCGTCAAGCCGAACCCCGTCCTCTCGCGCTTCGGCCTGCCGCTCGGCCCGCGTGGTCACGTGGACACCCAGACCACCCTCCAGGTGCAGGGCACGGACTACATCTGGGCCGCGGGCGACAACGCCCAGGTGCCGGACATGGCCGCCCGCAAGGCCGGCGTGGAGAACGCCTGGTGCCCGCCGAACGCCCAGCACGCGCTGCGTCAGGCCAAGGTCCTCGGCGACAACGTGATCTCCGGTATGCGGGGCTTCCCGCAGAAGGAGTACGCGCACTCCAACAAGGGTGCGGTGGCGGGCCTCGGCCTCCACAAGGGTGTCGCGATGATCGTCATGGGCAAGATGAAGATCAAGCTCAAGGGCCGTCTCGCCTGGTACATGCACCGTGGTTACCACGGCATGGCCATGCCGACCTGGAACCGGAAGATCCGCGTCTTCGCGGACTGGACGCTCGCGATGTTCCTCAAGCGCGAGGTCGTCTCCCTCGGTGCCATCGAGACTCCTCGCGAGGAGTTCTACGAGGCCGCGAAGCCGGCGCCCGCGCCGGTGGCCGCCGCCCCGAAGGCCGAGGAGAAGGCCAAGGCCTCCTGACCCCCTCCGGTCACTGAACGCCCCGAAGGGGCCGCCCGCCATCCGTGGTGCGGGCGGCCCCTTCGGCGTTCCCCGGAACCGGTGCTGACCAGCACCACCAGGAACATGGCCTGTACACCCATTTTGCTCAGCCGTAACGCGATAGAGGGACTGCGCAACGGGCACTGTGGTGTTTACGTGGTGTTGGAGCATTCGGGAACGCCGTCTCGGAGGTGCACGCCATGCAGGACGCCGCGTCGCGGCTGAAGAGCCTTGTCGAACAGTTGCTGGGGGTTCCGCTCCCGCTGCGCATCCGGGCCTGGGACGGCTCGGAAGCAGGCCCGCCCGGCGGCCCCACCTTCGTCGTACGCAATCGGCGTGCCCTGCGCCGACTGCTGTGGAAGCCGGGCGAGTTGGGGCTCGCGCGGGCGTGGGTGTCGGGAGACCTCCGGGTGGAGGGCGATCTCTACGCCGCCCTCGACCTGGTGTCGGACCTGGTGTGGGAGCGGGGCGAGGATGCCCGGGGCCTCGCGGAGGCGCTGCGCGACCCGGCCGTGCGGGCGGCCGCCCGTGGACTGCTGCTGATGGCCGGACCGCCGCTGCCGCCCGCCCCGCCCCGCGAGGAGGTGCGCAGACGTCGTCATCTGCACACCAAGCGCAGCGACCGGCGCGCCATCAGCCACCACTACGACGTGGGCAACGACTTCTACGAGCTCGTCCTCGGGCCCTCCATGGTGTACTCCTGCGCCTACTGGCCCACGCCGGACGCCACCCTGGAGGACGCCCAGCGCGACAAGCTCGAACTCGTCTGCCAAAAGCTCGCCCTGACGCCCGGTCAGCGGCTGCTCGACGTCGGCTGCGGCTGGGGCTCCATGGCCATCCACGCCGCCCGTGAGCACGGGGTGAGCGTCGTCGGGGTGACACTCTCGCAGGAGCAGGCCGCGTACGCCCGCAAGCGGGTGGCGGACGAGGGGCTCACCGACCGGGTCGAGATCCGTGTGCAGGACTACCGGGATGTCTCCGACGGCCCCTACGACGCGATCTCCTCCATCGGGATGGCCGAACACGTCGGCGCCGAGCGCTACTTGGAGTACGCCGAGGTGCTGGGCCGGCTCCTGGAACCCGGCGGGCGGCTGCTCAACCACCAGATCGGACGGCGGCCGCAGCGCGACGAATCGACGTACGCCGTCGACGAGTTCATCGACGCCTACGTCTTCCCGGACGGCGAACTCGCGCCGCTGGGCACCACCGTGACCCAGCTCGAGACCGCCGGCTTCGAGGTGCGCGACGTCGAGGCCCTGCGCGAGCACTACGGGCTCACCCTGCGTCAGTGGGTCGCCAACCTGGAGGCGCAGTGGCCGCTGGCCGTACGGCTCACCAGCCCCGGCCGCGCCCGCGTCTGGCGCCTGTACATGGCGGCCAGCGCCCTCGCCTTCGAGGGCAACCGCATCGGCGTCAACCAGGTCCTGGCGGTCAAGACGCCCGAGCCGTCCGGGACTTCGGGGATGCCGCTGCGGGCGAGAACCTGGAACTGACGGCGGTACGCGCATCGGGGCCCCGTTCCGCCTGGAACGGGGCCCCGACTCGCGTACGACTACTCGGACTTGATCGCCGCCAGCATGTTCAGCCGGGCCGCCCGCCGCGCCGGCCACAGCGCCGCGAGCACGCCGACCGTCGCCGCGAGGAGCAGGAAGACACCCATCCGGGCCCAGGGCAGGACCAGTTCGTACGTCGACATCCTGCTGCCAAGGAGCTCACCGGCCGCCCAGCCGAAGAACACGCCGAGGCCGATGCCGAGCACGCCGCCGAAGAGCGAGATGACCAGGGACTCCAGACGGACCATCCGCTTGATGCCCTTGCGGTCGAGGCCGATCGCGCGGAGCATCCCGATCTCCTGCGAGCGTTCGAACACCGACATGGCGAGGGTGTTGATGACGCCGAGGACGGCGACGATGACGGCCATCGCCAGCAGGCCGTAGAGCATGTTCAGCATCAGTGTGAACATCTGCGCGATCTGGTCGGAGAAGTCCTTCTTGTCCTGGACCTTGATCGCGGGGTTGTCGCCGAGGGCCTTCTCCAGCTTGTCCTTGACCGCGTCGGAGGTGCCGCCCGATGTCTTCACCATGACCTGCATGTCGGTGACGTCGCTCGTGTGCGGAGCGAGGGTGGCGTTGTCCAGCATGATGCCCTGGATCATGTCGTTGCCCTGGTAGACCCCGGCCACGGTGAGCTGCTGCTTCTTGCCGTCCTCGTAGGAGACCGTGAAGTGCGAACCGGCCTTCCATCCGTGGGACTTGGCCGTGTCGTCGTCCACGACGACCTGCGTGCCGCCGACCTTGAAGGCGCCGTCCTGGACGGGGAGGTCGAGGAGCCCGGTGATGGCCTTGCCGTTGACGCCCGTCAGGTAGTCGGTCGTCCGGTCGATGCGCGAGGGCGCGTTGCGCAGCGGGCTGGTGCCGGTGACGCCGTCGACCTTCGCGAGCTTCTTCTCGACGTCCGGCGAGAGTTCGTTGCCGTTCGCCATCGACACGATGTAGTCGGCCTTGATCGCGGAAGTGGCCATCTTGTCGATCGACTTCTGCAGGCTGCCCGCCATCACCGTCATACCGGTGATCAGGGTGAGGCCGATCATCAGCGCGGAGGCGGTCGCGGCGGTACGGCGCGGGTTGCGCACCGAGTTCTGCCGGGCGAGCTTGCCGGAGACCCCGAACACGCGCAGCAGCGGGGCCGCGGCCGCGATCAGCGGGCGGGACAGCAGCGGGGTGAGGACGAAGACGCCGATGATCAGCAGGACCGCGCCGAGCCCCATCGGGGCCTGCCCGTCCGAGCCGTCCATCGTGGTCGCGTAGAGGACGACGGCGACGCCCACGGCCGCGAAGAGGGCGCCGATCGTGTTCCGTACGACGAGGGACTTCGTGGTCGCCTTGGCGTGCACGCTGCTCATCGCCGCGACCGGCGGGATCTTCGCCGCCCGGCGGCCCGGCAGCCATGCGGCGAGCATCGTGATGATGACGCCGACGAGGAGGGCGGTGGCGACGGTGCCCGGCGAGATCACCAGCGGGCCGTCCGGCACGGTGGCGCCCAGCGAGCCCATCAGGGAGCGCATGCCCGCACCGATGCCGATGCCGGCGACGAGGCCGGTGACCGCGGCGACCGCGCCGACGACGAACGCCTCGAGGAGCACGGACCGGGTGACCTGGCGGCGGGAGGCACCGACGGCGCGCAGCAGCGCGAGTTCCTTGGTGCGCTGGGCGACCAGCATGGTGAAGGTGTTGGCGATGATGAACGTACCGACGAACAGCGCGATGCCCGCGAAGACCAGCAGGCCGGTGCGCATGCCGCTGGTGGCCGTGGAGATCTGCTCGGCCTGGTCGTCGGCGAGCTGCTGACCGGTGGTGGTGGACGCGGTGTCCTTGGGGACGACCTTGTCGAGCGCGCTGCGCAGCGCGCTCTGGCTGGTGCCGGCCGCCGCCTTCACGTCGATCTCGTCGTACTCGCCGACCCGGTCGAACAGCTTCTGCGCGGTCTTCGTGTCGAAGAGGGTGAGGCTGCCGCCGGCCGCGACGTTGCCGTCGTCCGTGGTGAAGATGCCGGTGACGGTCGGGGTGAGGACGGGGCCGTCGACGGACATGCGGACGGTGTCGCCGACCTTGTAGCCGGCGCGCTTCGCGGTCTCCGAGTCGAGGGCCACCTCGTCCGTGCCGTGCGGTGCGCGGCCGCTGGTGAGGGGGTACCGCGGGTCCTTGTTCCCCCAGTAGTTGCCGCCCTGCGACTGGAAGCCGCCGCCGATCAGCTTGCCGTCCTTGTCGGCGACGGCGGTGAAGCCGGTGACGACGCCGATCGCCGACCGGGCGCCGGGGACCTTCGCCGCCTCGTCCAGCAGCGGCTGCGTCAGCTTGCCCGTCTTGCCGACCGTGTCGCCCTTGTCCTCCTGGCTCTCCGGCCGGACGGCGACGTCGACCTGGTCGAAGCCCTTGGCGGAGCTCTTCTGGTAGGCGTCCGAGATCGTGTTGGTGAAGACCAGGGTGCCGGACACGAACGCGACGCCGAGCATCACGGCGAGCACGGTCATCATCAACCTGGCCTTGTGCGCAAGCACGTTGCGCAAGGCGGTACGGAACATGGGTTTTCTCAGTCCAGGGAGGAGAGGCGAGGCGAGGAGAGGAGAGGGCGAGGAGGTGCGGAGGGTGGAAGCGGTCGGCGGGGGTTCGGCCGGTGCGACCGGCTCAGCTGGTGCGGCCCTTGGCGTCGAACTGCTTCATCCGGTCCAGGACCGAGTCGGCGGTGGGCTCGTAGACCTCGTCGACGATGCGGCCGTCGGCGAGGAAGACCACGCGGTCCGCGTACGCGGCGGCCACCGGGTCGTGCGTGACCATGACGACGGTCTGGCCCAGCTCCCGTACGGAGTTGCGCAGGAAGCCCAGTACCTCCGCGCCGGAGCGCGAGTCGAGGTTTCCGGTCGGCTCGTCGCCGAAGATGATGTCGGGCCGGGAGGCGAGCGCGCGGGCGACGGCGACGCGCTGCTGCTGGCCGCCGGAGAGCTGCGAGGGGCGGTGGCTGAGCCGGTCGGCGAGGCCGATCATCTTGATGACCGAGTCCAGCCACGCCTTGTCGGGCTTGCGGCCCGCGATGTCCATCGGGAGCGTGATGTTCTCCAGGGCCGTCAGGGTCGGCAGCAGGTTGAACGCCTGGAAGATGAAGCCGATCTTGTCCCGGCGGAGCTGGGTGAGCTGCTTGTCCTTGAGGGAGCCCAGCTCGGTCTCGCCGATGCGTACGGAACCGGACGAGAACGTGTCCAGGCCCGCCACACAGTGCATCAAGGTCGACTTGCCCGACCCCGAGGGGCCCATGATCGCGGTGAACTCGGCCTGCCGGAAGTCGATCGTGACCCGGTCCAGGGCGACCACCTGCGTCTCGCCCTGTCCGTAGACCTTCGACAGTTCCGTGGCATGCGCGGCGACGGCGGTGGCCCGGTGGGCGAGAGGGGTGGTGGTCACGGGAGGGTGCTCCTGTCGGGACGACGACGTTCTGGGACTTGTCTCATCGTCGTGGCCGATCGGGCCCGTGTAGTCAGCCGCTGATCCGGTTCCGGAGGCAGCCTGCGGTCGGACCGCGGACGCCCGCGTCATACCTGGGGATGAGGGCCGTCCCTGAGGAGTCCGGAGCCTTCAGCCGCCGGGGGCCTTCGTTCGGACGGTGAAATTCCGTCATTCCGTATACGCGCCCGTGACTTACCCGAAAGGCTATTGGCAAGTGCGGATGGCCCGTACCGGTGGCTGATGCACCCTCAGACGTCAATAAAATAAGACAACATCGGTCCGCCCGACCGCTGTTCGAGGGAAGCGCCCCGATAGGCTCGTAACCTCGACGCGGAGCCCATGGCCTGCCCGGATGGTGGAATGCAGACACGGCGAGCTTAAACCTCGCTGCCCCTCGCGGGCGTACCGGTTCAAGTCCGGTTCCGGGCACCTCCGACCCCTATGCGTTCACGACATGCAGGCCGTGCGGCGCCGTCGCACGCTGAGTCCATGAACGCCGACACTCCCTCCGGCCCCCCTGGCGGACCGCTGCAACCCAGCTCCCGCCCCCATGCCGAGCGCGGCCCCTCCGGGCGCATGAGGAGTGTCCTGACCCATACGGCCGTCGCGCTCGTCGCCGTAGTGGTCGGTGGGCTGATCGGCTCGGCGGTCGCGGGCGGCTCCGGAGACGGTTCCGGGGGTGGTGCCGCGCCGTCGGCCGAGGCGACGGTGACCGCCACGGAGACGGTCACCGAGGCAGGTTCGGGGACGACGGCTCCCGGCACGGCCGAAGCGCCTCGGAAGGCTTCCGCGAGCGAGATCCCGGGGGATGGGACCTTCACCGTCGGCACGGACGTCAAGCCCGGAACGTATCGCAGCGACGGTCCGCAGGGCGGAGACGTCTCCTACTGCGACTGGGTGCGGCTGAGCGGCTTCTCCGGCGAGGCGGGCGACATCATCGCGGCCAACGGAGGCAAGGGGCCGACGACCGTCACCATCAAGGCCACCGACAAAGCCTTCACGAGCACCGGCTGCCAGACCTGGCACAAGATCGGCTGAGGAGTTCGCCACTCAACCGTTGACAGAGGGTCCGGGCGGTCGGAGACTCACGTTCAGGAGTTGGTGAACTAAATTTCACTGCACGAACAAGCGAATGAACACAGGAACGCGAAGGGGCGTGCCGATGCGTACCACCGTCGGGATCATCGGGGCCGGGCCGGCCGGGTTGTTGTTGGCGCGGTTGTTGTGGAACGCCGGGATCGAGTCCGTTGTGCTGGAGAGCCGGGACCGGGCGTATGTGGAGCAGCGGCAGCGGGCCGGGATTCTGGAGCAGGGGACCGTCGATGTGCTGCGGGCCGCGGGGGCGGCGGAGCGGATGGACCGGGAGGGGCTGCGGCACGACGGCATCGAGCTGCGGTTCGACCGGGCCCGGCACCGCGTCGACTTCCCCGCGCTCACCGGCGGCAGCTCCGTGATGGTGTACGCGCAGACCGAGGTGTGCAAGGACCTCATCGCGCTCCAGCTGAAGGAGGGCGGGCCGCTGCTCTTCGGGGCCGAGGCGCTGGCGGTGGAGGGCGCGGAGAGCGGCCGTCCGCGGGTGCGCTTCCGGCACGAGGGGCGCGAGGAGGTGCTGGAGTGCGACTACGTCGTCGGGTGCGACGGGTTCTGGGGGGTCGCACGGCAGGCGGTGCCCTCCGCGGTGTCCCAGGTGTTCGAGCGCACGTACCCCTTCGGCTGGCTCGGCATCCTCGCCGACGTCGCCCCCTCGCACGACGAGCTCGTCTACGCCCGCCACGAGCGCGGCTTCGCGCTGCTCAGCATGCGCTCGCCCGCCGTCTCCCGGCTCTACCTCCAGGTGCCCGAGGGCACCGACGCCGAGGACTGGGCGGACGAGGAGATCTGGGACGAGCTGGCGCGGCGCTTCGAGACCGACGACGACTGGCGGCTGGAGCGCGGGCCCATCACGCAGAAGTCCGTCACGCCCATGCGCAGCTACGTCCACGAGCCCATGCGCCACGGCCGCCTCTTCCTCGCCGGCGACGCCGCGCACATCGTGCCGCCGACCGGCGCCAAGGGGCTCAACCTCGCGGTCGGCGACGTCGTCACCTTCGCGCGGGCCCTGACGTACGAGCAGGAGACCGGCTCCGCGGAGCGCCTCGACGCGTACTCCGAGACCTGCCTGCGCCGCGTCTGGCAGGCCGAGCGGTTCTCCTACGACATGACGACGATGCTGCACCGCGCCCCCGACGCCACCCCCTTCGAGGACCGCGTCCAGCTCGCCCGGCTGCGCCGGATCGCCGGCTCCCGGGCGGCCGAGACCGACCTCGCGGACGGCTACACGGGCTTCCCTCTGGACTGACGGCCGGGAAAGGCGCCTAAGGGCGGGCTAAGTGGGCTGTTACGGCTTCGTACCAGTGCTCGCCCGGCCTGGGACACACGCGTACGGTGGCACCACAAGGGAAAGATCCTCCCCAAGCAGTAGGGTCAATCCTTTGCCTACCTATTACTCTTGAGCCCAAGGCCGCGCAAGGCGGCCATGGAGGAGTGAAATGAGGAGCAGCAACCCGGTCTTCTCGCGACGGGGCTTCAGCCGCGACAACGGCTACGCGGGGTTCAACGCGGCGCCGCAGGCCGGGGGACCCGCTACGGGCACGCAGGGCAACCCGTACGCGCAGCAGGGCGGCAACCCCTACGCGCAGAACCCGTACGCCCAGCAGGACCTTCAGTACGGCACTCCGCCGCAGGCCCCGGTCACCACCGGCCGCATGACGATGGACGACGTCGTCATGCGCTCGTCGATGACGCTCGGCACGGTCGTCGTCGGCGCCATCCTGGCGTGGGCGCTGCTGCCGGTGTCCACCACCAGCTACGGCCTGGCCATCGGCTCCGCCCTCGTCGCCTTCGTGCTGGCGATGGTGCAGTCGTTCAAGCGCACGGCCTCGCCCGCGCTGATCCTCGGATACGCCGCCTTCGAGGGCGTCTTCCTCGGGGTCATCAGCGAGATGTACAACAGCCGCTGGTCCGGCGCGCCCTTCCAGGCCGTGCTCGGCACCATGGCGGTCACCGGCGCGACCCTGCTCGTCTACAAGGCGGGCTGGATCCGGGTCACCGCACGCTACGCACGCATCGGCATGGCCATCGCCATCGCCTTCGTGCTGACCATGGCGGTCAACCTGCTGCTCGTCGTCTTCGGGGTCGCCCCCGACGGCGGACTGCGCAGCATGGGCCCGCTCGGTGCGGTCGTCGGCATCATCGCGATCCTCATCGGCGCGTTCTTCCTCACCCTCGACTTCAAGCAGATCGAGGACGGCATCGCCTACGGCGCCCCGCGCGAGGAGGCCTGGCTGGCCGCGTTCGGCCTGACCATGACCATCGTGTGGATCTACGTCGAGATGCTGCGCCTGGTCGCCATCTTCAGCGGTGACGACTAGAAGTACGCAGCTGGAAGTACGCAGTAGCAAGCCCGCCGCCGAGCGGTGAGTGACGGAAGGGCCCGCGAACCAGAGACTGGTTCGCGGGCCCTTTGTCGTCGGGATGCCTTGTCGTCACGGTGGTGCGCGCTCAGAGCAGTTTGCGCGCGGCCCTCCTCAGGTCGTACTCGTGGATGATTGCCTTGGCGTGGCCGTACGCCAGGTCGTGTTCGGCGCGGAGCCAGCTGACCTTCTCCTCGAAGCGGAAGAGGGCGGGGCCGTCGTCTACCGTGCGCAGCCAGTCGGATACTTCACGACCGGTGCAGTGGGGGATGCGGGCGAGCAGATTGCGATGGGTCTCCTCGGAGAAGACTTGGGACATCGGCGCCTCCGGACGCGTGCGATGCGGTCGCTCTTCACGTCACCGTGCCTGAGCGTTGGCCCGTTGGCAACAGTCCCGGAGGGACGCGTAGGGTCGCGTCGTGCTTGATACGACGCCGTTGACCCGTGCCGTGGACCACTTCGCCGACCGGTTGAGGGCCGCGCCGCAGAGCCGCCTCCAGCGGAGCGCGGCGGCCGAGGCACTGGGCCTGGCCAGGGAGTTGGCACTGCGTGCCCAGCGTCTTGAGAACCCTACGAGGGAGCCTCGGGAGATGCCCGACGCGGGGATGTTCGCCGCGGCCGACCAAATCACCGTCGCCGTTCATGATTTGGCCCTCGTACTGACGAACGAGGGGGAGCTGGAGGAAGCGGTACGGCTCGTGGAGGAGGCACAGCAGCGCGCCGGAGTCTGATCGATTGGTCAACCGATCGACTTCCGGCGCGATGAGGGTTCCGGTGGGCTGCAGGAACCTGCGGCTCCTACAGCGACGCTATGACCCGGTCCGCCAGGATGTACACGTTCTCCTCGCCGCACGCGAACGTCAGCGCGTACGCGCCGGAGACACCTGAGCCGCCGAGCAGGACCGGGGTCTCGCCCGAGCGCAGCGCCGCGGCCAGCCGCTCCGCGGTCTCGCGGTGGCCCGGGGTCATGCACAGCGTCGTACCGTCCGCGAAGACGTAGACGTCGAGCGTGCCCAGCGGGCCGGGACGGACGTCGGCCAGCGCCGTACGGGACTCGGCGAGTTCCTCCAGGCAGGACACCGTGCGCTCATGGTCGTTCACGACAGGTGACTGGACCGGTACGAAGTCCGGGTGCGAGGGGTGGCGGCGGCGGGCCGCGGCCAGTTCGGCGGAGTCGGCCGCGAACTCCTCGGCGTCCAGGCCCGGCTCGGTCACCGGCTCCAGGTGCTCCAGGCCCACGAAGTCCGACGGGCGCGGCAGGAACAGTTCACTGTCGGGCAGGCCGAGCAGGGTGGGGACGTCAGAGGCGTCACGCGCCTCCTGGGCGGCCCAGAAGGCCCGCGCCTCGGCGAGCTCCCGCTCCCGCTCCTCCGCGAGCGCCTCGGCCACGGCAGCGCGTATCTCGTCCGTGTCGGCGGCGGCTCGGGCGGCGGGCACGAGACCGCGGGCGGCCTCGGCGCGGCTCTGGGTGATGTCGTCGTGCAGGGCCGCGACCTGCTTGCGCAGCACCAACAGGGTGCGCAGAACGGCGACGCCCACGGCCGCGGTGGCGGCTGTGGTGAGCAGCAGAGCTACAGGCATGGCGCTCACTGACGTACTCCCGGTTCAAGGTCGACCCCCGACTTCCTACATCAGCTTGAAGGGCGGACTAACCATCTGTCAGTGCGTAACGTCACGAATGGGGCAGGACTTTGGGCCCGGGGTTTAGTTGTGGAATGGCTCTGACCTGCGCAAATCCCTCCTCGGAGGGAGATAGGTCACATCCTGGGGGAGATTGGATCACAAATCGGCCCGGACTCCGTGGGGTTACAGGGGTCCGGGCCGATTCGGTCACACTGCGATCAACTGCGGTGACGTAGGGGTGCTGTTCGGGCCCGGGTCAGCTGAGGCGCTCGATGACCATCGCCATGCCCTGGCCGCCGCCGACGCACATCGTCTCCAGACCGAACTGCTTGTCGTGGAACTGGAGGCTGTTGATGAGCGTGCCGGTGATGCGGGCGCCCGTCATGCCGAAGGGGTGGCCGACGGCGATGGCGCCGCCGTTCACGTTCAGCTTGTCCAGCGGGATGTTCAGGTCGCGGTACGACGGGATCACCTGGGCGGCGAAGGCCTCGTTGATCTCGAACAGGTCGATGTCGTCGACGGTGAGGCCGGCGCGCTTGAGCGCCTGCTTGCTCGCCTCCACCGGGCCGAGGCCCATGATCTCGGGAGACAGGCCCGTGACGCCCGTGGACACGATGCGGGCGAGCGGGGTGAGGCCGAGCTCGCGGGCCTTCGTGTCCGACATGATCACGAGGGCGGCGGCGCCGTCGTTGAGCGGGCAGCAGTTGCCGGCCGTGACCAGACCGTCGGGACGGAAGACCGGCTTGAGGCCGCCGACCGCCTCCATGGTGACGCCGGCGCGGGGGCCGTCGTCCTTGGCGACGACCGTGCCGTCGGGGGTCGTCACCGGGGTGATCTCGCGCTCCCAGAAGCCGTTCTTGATGGCTTCCTCGGCGAGGTTCTGCGAGCGGACACCGAACTCGTCCATGTCCTGGCGGGTGACGCCCTTCACGCGGGCCAGGTTCTCGGCGGTCTGGCCCATCGCGATGTACGCGTCCGGGAGCAGGCCGTCCTCGCGCGGGTCGTGCCAGCTCGAACCCTCGCTGGCGGCGACCGCGGCGGTGCGGGCCTGCGCCTCGGCGAAGAGGGGGTTCATGGTGTCGGGCAGGCCGTCGCTGGAGCCCTTGACGCTCCGCGACACCATCTCGACGCCGGCCGAGATGAAGACGTCGCCCTCGCCCGCCTTGATGGCGTGCAGGGCCATGCGGGAGGTCTGGAGCGAGGAGGAACAGTAGCGGGTGATGGTGCAGCCCGGGAGGTGGTCCATCCCCATCTGTACGGCGACGATCCGGCCGAGGTTGTGGCCCTGCTCCCCGCCGGGCAGGCCGCAGCCGAGCATCAGGTCGTCGATGTCCTTCGGGTCCAGCTCGGGGACCTTGGCGAGGGCGGCCTGGATGATCGTGGCGGTCAGGTCGTCCGGGCGCAGGTCCTTGAGGGAGCCCTTGAAAGCGCGGCCGATGGGGGAGCGGGCGGTCGAGACGATCACGGCTTCGGGCATCACGGCTCCATTGGCGTACGGGGTTCCCTTGCGGGACTTGCGGACTGAGGACTTGCAGGCAGGGCTGGTTGGGAAGTTACCCGTACGTATGGCTTGGGTCACGGGTGTCGGGGTGTGACCCTGGCCGCAATTGTCTAAGCGCTTGCTTTTCTCTGGCGGGGGCGCCGTTCGCAGGGGGGTGCGTGGGGGGTCGGGGCCGTGCCGGTGGGCGACTGCGGGTGCGTACTCGCTTTGCTGCGGGCAATCGTGCCGCTGGGGCGGCACGGGTGGGCGCAGGCGGCGCCTCGATAGCGCCGAGTTGCGTGACCCACCCCCGCTCAGCACCCATGCCGGGTAACTGTGCAAACGAGGGGTGACCGGGGTTTGCCCACCCACCCCGGGGGTCGGAGTCGGACGGTTACGGGGAGCCGGCCGGGGCCGGGTCTGTGGCGGGGAGGCGGCGTCGGCGGCGGCGTTTGAGGAGGGCCCAGGGGCCGCGGGGGCCCGTGGGCATGGCGGCCGTGACCTCCGTGCCGGGCTCCGAGGCCGCCTCGGCGGCAGCCCGGGCCACAGGAAGGAACCCCTCGCGGCGCGAGACGTCGGGCCGCTCCTCCTCCGCCGGCCAGAGGCCGAGGGCCGCGCAGACGGTGGGGAGGACAGCCATGGCCGCCGTCGCGTACCCCTCCGCCGAGGGGTGGTAGTTGTCCGGGCCGAACATCTCGCGCGGGTTCGCCTCGAACTCCGGCCCCAGCAGGTCGCCCATCGACACGGTCCGCCCGCCCTGCTCGACCGTCCCGATCGTCTGCGCCGCCGCCAGCTGCCGCGACGCCCGCCGGGCCAGCCACCGCAGCGGCTGCTGGACCTGCTCCACCGTCCCCAGGTCGGGACAGGTGCCGACCACCACCTCCGCGCCGGCGGTCCGCAGCCGCCGTACCGCCGAGGACAGATGCCGCACCGAGCGGGTCGCCGGCATCCGGTGGGTCACATCGTTCGCGCCGATCATGATCACGCAGACGTCCGGCACCCGGGACGGGTCCGCGAGGATGAGCACCACCTGTCGGTCGAGGTCGTCCGACTGGGCCCCGGGCAGCGCCACATTGCGCAGCTCCACCGGGCGCTCGGCCACCGCCGCGAGTCCCGAGGCGATCAGCGCCCCCGGAGTCTGCCGGGACCGGTGCACCCCCTGGCCCGCCGCCGTGGAGTCACCCAGCATCGCCAGGCGCAGCGGAGGTTCGGAGGAATCGGCGTACGCGTACCCGTACAGGCCGTCGGCGCTCGGAGCGTGCGGGCTGTGCCCGTTGCCCACGTGCCGCTTCGCCAGCTGCACCTCGGCCAGCACCAGGCCGATCGTGGCCGCGCCCACCAGCCCGATCCCACCGCCGCCGTACGCGGCGCCCGCCGCGATGCGGCGGGCCACCCTCGCCCTCGACAAGCTCGTCATCCGTCGCCGCCACCTCCTCTTAGCCGTACACCCACTGCTTGCCCCGTAGAGCAGGTCGGCCAATCTCAACGGCACGTGAACGCCCACGTCGGGCCCCAGGCCCTGTCGTCGCAATCCCGCCCTTCGGGCGAACGGCGGGATTGCGACGACAGGGCCTAGGCTGGCAAGACCATCCCTCAGATACACAGCTCCGGAGACAACGGTGCAATTCCACGACTCGATGATCAGCCTCGTCGGCAACACCCCGCTGCTGAGGCTCAACAACGTGACCGCAGGCATCCAGGCGACCGTCCTGGCGAAGGTTGAGTACTTCAACCCCGGCGGGTCCGTGAAGGACCGCATCGCCCTGCGCATGATCGAGGCCGCGGAGGAGAGCGGCGCCCTCAAGCCCGGGGGCACGATTGTGGAGCCGACCAGCGGGAACACCGGTGTCGGGCTCGCGATCGTCGCGCAGCAGAAGGGGTACAAGTGCATCTTCGTGTGCCCCGACAAGGTCAGCACCGACAAGATCAATGTGTTGCGGGCGTACGGGGCCGAGGTTGTCGTCTGCCCGACCGCTGTCGATCCCGAGCACCCTGACTCTTACTACAACGTCTCGGACCGGCTCGTGCGCGAGACGCCCGGTGCCTGGAAGCCCGACCAGTACTCCAACCCCAACAACCCCCTCTCGCACTATCACTCCACCGGCCCTGAGCTGTGGGAACAGACGGACGGGCGGATCACCCACTTCGTGGCGGGTGTGGGGACCGGCGGCACCATCTCCGGGACCGGGCGCTACCTGAAGGACGCCAGCGACGGCAAGGTCCAGGTCATCGGCGCCGACCCCGAGGGGTCGGTGTACTCCGGCGGGTCCGGGCGGCCGTACCTCGTCGAGGGCGTCGGCGAGGACTTCTGGCCCACCGCCTATGACCGGACCGTCGCCGACGAGATCGTCGCCGTGTCCGACAAGGACTCCTTCCAGATGACCCGCCGGCTGGCGAAGGAGGAAGGGCTGCTGGTGGGCGGTTCGTGCGGCATGGCGGTCGTCGCCGCGCTGCGCGTCGCCGAGCGGCTCGGGCCCGACGATGTCGTGGTCGTGCTGCTGCCGGACAGCGGGCGCGGGTACCTCAGCAAGATCTTCAACGACGAGTGGATGGCCGACTACGGCTTCCTGGAGGACTCCGGGCCGAGCGCCCGAGTCGGTGACGTCCTCAACGACAAGGAGCACGGCCACATCCCCTCCCTCGTGCACATGCACCCGGAGGAGACCGTCGGCGAGGCCATCGAGGTGCTGCGCGAGTACGGCGTCTCGCAGATGCCCATCGTCAAGCCCGGCGCCGGCCACCCCGACGTGATGGCCGCCGAGGTCATCGGCTCGGTCGTCGAGCGCGAGCTGCTCGGCGCGCTGTTCACCAAGCAGGCCTCCCTGGAGGACCCGCTGGAGAAGCACATGTCCGCGCCGCTGCCGCAGGTCGGCTCCGGTGAGCCGGTCGGCGACCTGATGTCCGTGCTCGGCAGCGCCGACGCGGCGATCGTCCTCGTCGAGGGCAAGCCCACCGGTGTCGTCAGCCGCCAGGACCTGCTCGCCTTCCTCGCCAAGGGCGGCACCAAGCAGTAAGAACTCCCGTTCGGTTCCCCGTCGTGCACGGATCTTCCGGTTCCTTCGGCGGGGAACTTCGCAGAAGTGGTACGAGCGCGTCACGTCCGCGCAGCACCCGCTTAACACGGGTCCGGCACATTAGTGGGTGTCGGCAGGGCGGGAGCGGCTCCCCGCCCCGGCCGACACCGAAAACGGCGTCAAGGACCTCCGGAGCGGCTCCCGGACCTCCATGGACGCCCAGGACGCGAAGCTCGGCCCTGACCCGGCTCGCGTCCCTCGCGGGGACCGCCGTCGTCCCGCCCTCCCGGCAACGGGGGGTGCGGCGGTCCCCGCGCACCCTTTTGCGCCTAAACCGGCGCCGCTCTCGCGGACCAGATTGCTCGCCGTCGGGGTTCCTCAACTGATGGTTGCGGCCTTCGTCGCTTTCCAACTTCCGAGCAGCGCCAAGCGCTCCGCCGTCTCCGAACCCGGTTCCGGGGTGTAGGCCACGATCGTCTGGTCCGGGTCCGAGGGGACCGCCAGCGTTTCGTACGGGAGGGTCAGCAGGCCCGCCACCGGGTGCCGGACGCGCTTGACGCCGTACGCGCACGCCGCGACCTGGTGGTCCGCCCACAGTCGGCGGAAGTCCTCGTTCTTGAGGGAGAGTTCGCCGACCAGGGCGCACAGCTCGCGGTCGTCGGGGTGCAGGCCCGCGTCGATGCGCAGGTTGGCGATCGTCTGGGCGGCCACCGCGTGCCACTCGGGGTAGAAGTCGCGGGCCGCCGGGTCGAGGAAGACCTGGCGCGGGATGTTGCGGACGGCGGGATCCATGCGGCTGAAGCCGCTCACGGCGTCGCCGAGCGCGTTCCACGCCAGGATGTCCATACGGCGGCCCAGGATGAACGCCGGGACGCGCTCCATGCTGTCCAGCAGCAGCTGGACGCCGGGGCGTACGCGGGGTGCGGCCGGGCGGCGGCGCTGCTGCTCCTTGCGCGGGCGGGCCACCGTACGCAGGTAGGCGTGTTCCGTCTCGTCCATCCGCAGCACGCGCGCGATCGCGTCCAGGACCGCGTCCGAGACGCTCGGACCGCGCCCCTGTTCGAGGCGGATGTAGTAGTCGACGCTCACTCCCGCGAGCTGTGCCACCTCCTCGCGGCGCAGGCCCGGTACGCGGCGGCGGCCGTGCGAGGGCAGACCGACTTCGTCGGGTGTGATGCGTGCGCGGCGTGAGCGCAGGAAGTCTCCGAGGTCCCCGTCCATGGGTTCGATCCTAGGCGGGACGCGCGCCGCGAACCTGGTACTGCCAGACCCAGGAAAAGCGCATCCCTGGGTAGGACGGGCCGAAGCACCGAGTGTGGTTCTCGTCGCCGGGCGGACCGGCGGCCACCATCACCTCGGGAGTTTCCATGTCGTACGAGAACCTGGCCGGACGTACCGCCGTCGTCACCGGAGCCGCCAGCGGCATCGGCGAGGCCATCGCCGTGCAGCTCGCCGGGCAGGGAGCGCGGGTCGCGCTGCTGGCCCGGCGCGGGGAGCGGCTGGCGGAGCTGGCCGCGAAGATCGAGGCCGACGGCGGGCAGGCGCTCGCCGTGGTCGTGGACGTCACGGACGACGCGTCGGTCGAGGCGGCAGCGGCCCGCATCCACGAGGCGTACGGGCCGGTCGACCTGGTCGTCAACTCGGCGGGCGTGATGCTGCCGAACCCCGTCGACGACGGGCGGATCGACGAGTGGCAGCGGATGCTCGACACCAACGTGACCGGCGTGCTGCGCGTCATCCGCGCCTTCACCGGCGACCTGGTCGCCGTCGCCGCCGAGGGCCGCACCGCGGACCTGGTGAACATCTCGTCCATCGGCGCCCACATCACGTTCCCCAACTACGCGGTGTACGGGGCGACCAAGGCCGCCGTCACCTATCTCTCGCAGTCCCTGCGCACCGAGCTCGGCCCGCGTTCCGTGCGGGTCACCAATGTCGAACCGGGGCTCACCGAGACCGAGTTGGGCAGCCACATCGACAACCCGGAGCTGCTCGGCCAGCTGGGCGGTATGTTCGAGGCGCTGGAGGGCCTGTCGTCCGAGGACGTCGCCGACGCGGTGGCGTACGCGACGAGCCGGCCGCGCCGGGTCAACCTGCGCCAGATCATGGTGCTGCCGACCCAGCAGGCGTGATCGCCGGCGGTCGGTCCGCCCGGTACTGCGGGCGGTCAGTCCTCCCAGTCGCTGTTCTGGGAGGACTTGCGGTGGCGGCTGAACAGGCTGGGATTGAGCCGGACGGCCTGGACGAGGTTGACGCCGACGATGCCGCCCCAGGCGACGAGGAGGCCGGGCAGGCCCGAGATCCCGGCGCCGATCCCGGACAGCGGGATCGCCAGCACCAGCGAGACGATCCCGAAGCCGAACCGCTCCCCGAAGGAGTCGGACGACTGGGGCGAGCGCGCGCCGCGGGCCACCACCATCTGCTGCTCGGCGAGATGGCGCCGGACCTGGCGCTCGACGGCTCCGTCGACGCGCTGCTCGACCTTCTCCAGGAACGAGTCGACCAACGCGGACTCGTACTCGTCGCCCAGCTCCCGGCGTGCGTGCAGGGTGGCGTCGAGTTCCTTCTTCAGTTCGGCGTCGTTGCGGGCTTCCATAGCGGTCATGGAGTCAACGGTAGAGAGCGGGAGCTCCGGTTGGCACTGGGGGTAGCCCCCCTGTCGGAACTGCGCCGCGCCCCCGCGGCCACGTCATTCCTTACTTCGTCAGCCCGTGCTGTTTGGCGTAGGCGTTCGCGACGTCCTCCGGGTCCTTCTTGTCCTTGTCGACCTGGCGGTTGAGCTCGGTGAGCTGGGCGGTGGTGAGGACGTTGCCGAGCCGCGCGAGGGCCTTGCGGACCGTGGAGTCGGCCTTGCGGTCGGCGATGAGGGGGACGATGTGCTGGCTGGGGATGAGGTTCTTGGGGTCGCCCAGGATCACCCAGTCATAGGCCTCGATGTCGGTGTCGGTGGTGAAGAGGTTCGCCACGTCCACGTCGCCCTTCTTCAGGGCGCCCTTGACCAGCGGCCCGTCGGAGTCGAGGGACTTGAACTCCTTGAACTCGACGCCGTACACGTCCTTCAGTCCTACGGCACCGACCTGGCGCTTCTTCACCTCGGCGGCGGCGCCGATGACCAGCTTGCCGTTCTGCTTGGCCAGGTCGGCGAGGGTGGTCAGGCCGTACTTCCTCGCGGTCTCGCGGGTGACGACGAAGGCGTCGGAGTCCTCCGCGATGCCGTACGGCAGGACCTCCAGGCCGGCCGGCAGGGCGAGGGTGAGGGCGTTCTGCATCGCGCCCTCCTCCGCGGCCGTGGCCTTCGGGTCGAGGTAGTTGAGCAGGGCGCCCTGGTACTCCGGCAGGAGGTCGATGTCGCCGCTCTTGAGGGCGGGGATCACGATCTCGCGGGTGCCGAGGTTGGGGCGGACCTTCGTCTTGACGCCGGCCGCTTCCAGGACGGCGGCGTAGAGGTAGCCGAGCACCTGGTTCTCGGTGAAGTTGGCGGTGCCTATGGTGACGCCGCTCTTGCTGGAGCCGCCGCCGGATCCGGCGTTGCCGCCGCCGTCGAGCGAGGTGACACCGCTGCTGCAGGCGGCGAGGGCGGGGACGGAGGCTGCGGCGAAGAGGCCGCCGAGGAGAGTACGACGATTCATTTCGGTTTTCCCTAGGCGGTGCGGTGGCGGAAGAGGAAGCGCTGCAGGCCGGACAGGGCGAGGTCGAGGACGACGGCGATAACGGCGACGAGCACCGCACCGCCGAGCACCTGCACGAGGTCGCGCTGGGCGAGGCCGTCGAAGACATAGCGGCCGAGCCCCCCGAAGGAGACGTACGCGGCGATCGTCGCCGTGGCCACCACCTGGATCAGCGCCAGGCGCACGCCCGTCATGATCAGCGGGAGCGCGAGCGGCAGTTCCACCTGGAAGAGGATCTGGTGCCAGCGCATCCCCTGGCCGCGCGCCGCGTCCTTCACGTCCGGGTCGACGGCGGTCATGCCCGCGTATGTGTTGGTGACGATCGACGGGACGGCGAGGGCGACCAGCGCGATGTACACCGGCCACATCGACAGGCCGCTGGCCAGGAAGACGAGCACGACCAGGCCGACGGTGGGCAGGGCCCGTCCGAAGGACGAGAGGTTGATGGCGATGAAGGCGCCCTTGCCGGTGTGCCCGATCAGCAGGCCGACGGGCAGCGCGATCGCGGCGGCGACCAGGGTGGCGAGCAGCGAGTACTGGAGGTGCTCGCCGAGGCGGTGCGCGATGCCGTCGGTGCCGGACCACTGGGCGGAGCTGGTCAGCCACTTGCCGAGGTTCTTGAAGAGTTCGTACATCAGGCTCGCCGCCTCGTCCACGGGGTGAGTACGTACTGGACGGCGACCAGGAGCGCGTCCGCGACCAGTGCGAGGAGCAGGGTCAGGACGACGCCGACGATCACCGGCGTCGGGAAGTTGCGCTGGAAGCCGTCGGTGAAGAGCTGGCCGAGTCCGCCGTCGCCGATGTAGGTGGCGACGGAGACCAGTGAGATCGACATGACCGTCGCGATCCGGACCCCCGCCATGATCACCGGGAGGGCGAGCGGGAGTTCGACGGTGAGGAGTGTGCGCAACGGGCGGGTGCCCATCGCCTTCGCCGCCTCCTTCGTCTTCGCGGGGACCGAGTCGAGGCCCTCGACCGTGTTCCGCAGGAGGACGACCAGGGTGTAGATCGTCAGGCCGATCACGGTCGTGGTGCGGGTGAGGCCGCTGATGGGGAGCAGCAGCACGAAGATCGCGATCGAGGGGATCGTGAACAGCACGTTCGACAGCCCGAGCAGGAGGCCGCGCAGGGGGCGGACCCGGTGGGCGATCACGGCCAGCGGCAGGGAGATCAGCAGCCCGAAGAAGACCGCGGAGAGGGCGGCTTCGAGGTGCGAGACGGTGAGCGTGGTGAGGGTGTCGGTGTGGTCGCCGATCCACGACCAGTCGATGGTCATGCGACGACACTCGCTTCGGTGTGGGCCCGGCCCGCGTGCACATGGATGTCGTCGCGGGACGAGACGCCGGTGAGGACGCCGTCCGCGTCGACGCGGGCTATGAGGCCGCCGGGCGAGGCGATCGACTCGTTGAGCGCGGCCAGCAGGGAGTCGGTGTCCTTGAGCGGCCGTACGGGGAGTTCGGCGTCCTTGGCCGCCCAGTGGAGGGGCTTGCGGGCCTCGTCGAGGACGAGCGTCCAGGTGTCGCCCTCGGGGGCGGGGCCCTGGGGGACGTCCGCGAGGCTGGTGAGCGAGAGGAGCTTCAGGCCGCGCTCGGCGCCGAGGAAGTCCGCCACGAAGTCGTCCGCCGGGCGGGCCAGCAGTTCCGCGGGCGGGGCGCACTGCACGAGGTGGCCGCCGGTGCGGAAGATGGCGATCCGGTCGCCGAGCCGGACCGCCTCGTCGACGTCGTGCGTGACGAAGACGATGGTCTTGTTCAACTCCTTCTGCAGGCGCAGGAGTTCGTCCTGGAGCTGGGTGCGGACCACCGGGTCCACGGCACCGAAGGGCTCGTCCATCAGGAGCACGGGCGGGTCGGCGGCGAGCGCGCGGGCGACGCCGACGCGCTGCTGCTGGCCTCCGGAGAGCTGGTGCGGGTACCGCTTGCCGGCGTCGGCGGCGAGGCCGACGGTCTCCAGGAGCTCGGCGGCCCTCGCCCGCGCCTTCTTGCGGCCCCAGCCGAGGAGCAGGGGCACGGTCGCGATGTTGTCGAGCACCGTGCGGTGCGGGAAGAGGCCCGACTGCTGGATGACGTAACCGATGGAGCGGCGCAGTTCGGCGGCGTCCTGCCGCGTCACGTCCTTGCCGCCGACCCGGATGGTGCCGGAGGTCGGATCGACCATCCGGTTGATCATCCGCAGGGTGGTCGTCTTACCGCATCCGGAAGATCCCACGAGGACGGTCACGCCGCCTTCCGGCATCTCCAGGGAGAGATCGTGGACTGCTGTCGTGCCGTTGGGGAAGCGCTTGTGGACCGCGTCGAACTGGATCATGAGGTGTCCCTTGCCCGGCCTGCATATCGTCATGCAGAGTTCTCGGTGTCTGAATAGATTGTCAATGGGCCGGTGTTAATCGCTGGTTACTTATGACCGCCAGGCAAGATCCAATGTCCTGTTCGAGGGGAGAGTGGGCGGTATGTCGTCTCAGATCGTGGACGGATCGTGGGAGCGTTGAGGGCCGGAACGACGGGCCTCGTCATCCTCGACGGATGCGGCATCGACGTCGACGACGTCGTCCGGCTCGCCGACGGGACCGCGCGGCCGGTCGCCGGCACCGAGGCGATGAAGCGCGTCGAGGAGTCCTGGGACGCCGCCCGGCAGATCGCCGCGACGGGCCGCGTCTACGGCCGCTCCACCGGCGTCGGCGCCAACCGGAACGAGGACGTGCCCACCGAGGCCGCCGCCGGCCACGGCCTGCGCCTGCTGCGCAGCCACGCGGGCGCCATCGGTGAGGAACTCCCCGCCCGGCAGGTCCGCGCGATGCTCGCGGTCCGCGCCAACCAGCTCCTCGCCGGCGGCGCGGGCCTGCGCCCCACCGTCGTCACGGCCCTCTGCGAAGCCCTGGAGAACGAGGCCCACCCGGTCGTCAACGAATTCGGCTCGGTGGGTACGGGGGACATCGCGGCGCTGGCCCAGATGGGGCTGGCGCTGGCGGGGGAGCACCCCTGGCGGGGGCCCGACGGCGCCGCCGGGAACGCCCCCGAGCCCCAGCCGCTCGACAACAACGACGCGCTCGCGCTCATCAGCAGCAACGCCCTCACCCTCGGACAGTCCGCGCTGGCGCTGCACGAACTGCGCGGGCTGATCGGGGCGACCCAGGTCGTCGCCGCGCTGTCGCTGCTCGCCGTCGACGGCTCGCACGAGGCGTACGCGGCGCCCGTGCACCTGGCCCGGCCCCACCGCGGGTCCGCCGAAGTGGCCCGCGTCATGCGGGAGTTGATCGGCGCCGCCGACCGGCCCACACCGCCGCTCGGGCGGATCCAGGACCCGTACGGCTTCCGCTGCGTCCCGCAGATCCACGGGCCCGCGCACGACGCCGCCGACGCGCTCGACCAGGTCCTCGCCGTCGAGATCAACGCGGCCGCCGAGAACCCCCTGATCTCCCCCGAGGACATGGCCGCCTACCACCACGGTGGCTTCTACCAGGCCCAACTCGCCCTCGCCCTGGACCACTTCAGGCTCGCCGTCACCCAGGTCGCACGCCTGTCGACGTCGCGGCTCTCCACCCTCAACGAGCCCGCCTACACCCGACTGCGCCCCTTCCTCGCCGACCACGAGCCCGCCTCGTCCGGCGTGATGATCCTCGAGTACGCCGCCGGAGCCGCCCTCGGCGATCTGCGGGCCTTCTCCGCCCCCGCCTCGCTCGGGCACGCTGTACTCTCCCGGGGCGTCGAGGAGCAGGCCAGCTTCGCCTCGCTCGCCGCACGTCAGACGCTGCGGGCGTGCGGCGCGTACCGTCTCGTCGTCGGCTGCGAGCTCGTCGCCGCCGTCCGTGCGCTGCGCCAGCGCGACCTGCGGCCCGACCCGGACCTCCCGGTCGGCCGGGCGCTGGAGCTCGCCGAGTCGGTGCTGGAGGCGGACCAGACCGACCGGCCGCTCACGGACGACGTGACCGCGGCGGCCGCACTGCTCGACCGGTTCACGGAGATCTGGAGGGGGAGCACGTCATGAGCGTGGACAGGAGTACGGCGGACGGAAGCAGGGGTGTGGCGGACAGTCCCGCCGCGCGGCTGCAAACCCTCTTCGAGGGGCACCGGCTCACGCCGACCCAGCGGCGCATCGCGCACAGCATGGTGCGCCGCGCCGCCGACGTGCCGTTTCTGTCGAGCGTCGAGCTCGCCGAACTCGCCGGTGTCAGCCAGCCCTCCGTCACCCGCTTCGCGGTCGCGCTCGGCTTCGACGGCTACCCGGCCCTGCGCCGCCACCTGCGCGAGGTCGCGCCCGCGGAACCCGCCGCGGACACCACCTCGTACAACGAGTACCAGCAGGCCGTCGAGGCCGAGATCGAGAACCTCAAGCACCTGGCGGAGGTGCTGGCCGACCCGCGGCCCGTACGGAGGGCCGGGCGACTCCTCGCCGCCTCGCGTCCGCTGCCGGTCCTCGGCCTGCGCGCCGCCGCCTCCCAGGCGTACGGCTTCGCGTACTTCGCCGCCAAGGTCCACCCCGACGTACGGCTGCTGCACGAGGGCGGCACCATGCTGCACGACCGCATCGACGCCGCCGTCCGCGCCGGGGCCACCGCCCTGCTCTGCTTCGCGCTGCCGCGCCACCCGCGCGAGGTCGTGGACACGCTCGCGTACGCCAAGGCGGCCGGGCTGTCCGTGGTGGCTGTCGCGGACTCGGCGTTCGCACCGGTGGCCAAGCACGCCGACCTGCTGCTGCCCGCCGCCGTCGGCACGGGCCTCGCCTTCGACACGGCGTGCGCCCCGATGCTGCTCGGCAGGGTGCTGCTGGAGGCGATGTGCGACGACCTGCCGGACGCGCAGGCACGGCTGGAGGAGTTCGACGCGCGGGCGGCGACACGGGGCTTGTTCGTGGAGTAGGCCTTCGCCTGGAACCTCTCTTGGGGCCGGGCCCGGGGTTCTCAGATTCGTCTCACCTTCCCTCGCTAGCCTGCGCGCCCGAGACGCTGTGGCTGAGCTGAGGAGGCGGAAGGTGGCGCGCGGAGGACAGGGACTGGCGCGGGTGGCCGTCGTGGTGAGGGCCGGGGCCGCCCCGTTGTGGTGGTGCGGAGTGTTCGCGGCGGGCGTGGGTGTCCTGCCGCCGGGGCTGACCGGGCGCCGGATCGGCGTACTGGCCGGGGCCGCGCTGTTCATCGTGGCGGCCGCCGTGGTGGCGTACCGGCGGCGCAGGCGGTACGCGGCGCTCGCCCGCGGCGCCGCCCGCGCGGGCAAGCACGACGTGCTCCAGGACCGTGCGGTGACCGTGCGCAACTGGCGCCGCGGGCACCGCTGGTGGCTGATCGCCGCGTTCGTCGCCGCCCTCGCCAGTGCCTTCGCCGTGCCCGCCGCTGGCGGCATGCTGCTCGCCGGGACCGGCGTCGGGCTGTGGCTGAAGGCGGGCTGGCTCGGGCGGCGCGAACGGGCCGACGCGGCCCTGCTGTGGGTGCGCGTCGACTGGCTGGGCCGGGACGCCGGTGGACCTGCGGGCAAGCGGGTCAAGGCCTACCGCGGCACCGGTGTCGCGGCGGGCGACGCGGCCCCGGGCGGGGCGCGCCGCCGCGCGGACGCGCTGGTGTAGGCGCCGTCAGTTCCCTCCGACCTGATCCGCCGGTCAGGCCCTAGACCTCCAGTTCGGCCTCGATCTTCCTCAGCTGGTGCCGGGCCATCGCCAGGTTGGCCTGCTTGGCGTCCAGGACCAGGTAGAGGAAGAGGCCGTTGCCACTGCGTCCGGTGAGCAGCCGGATCAGGTGGTACTGGCTGGTGAGCGTGATCAGGATGTCCTCGATCTCGCCCTTGAGGCCGAGGTGCTCCATGGCGCGGAGCTTGGCCCGTACGACATCGGTGTTGCCGGCGGCGGCGACCGTGAGGTCGAAGTTCTTGCTGCCGCCGATCGTGCCGAGCGCCATTCCGCTGTTGTAGTCGACGAGGGCGGCGCCGGTCGCGCCCTCGATGGAGGAGAGCGCCTCTTTCAGCGCGGTTTCGGTGTTCGCCATGACGGGGTGGGTCCTTTCAACTTTCCGTGGTGGTGCGCGCGTTCGCGGCTGCGCGCCCGGTGCGGGTCCGCGCGGTGGCGGACTTGGCAGCGGTCTTGGATGCGGCGGTGGCCGTCTTCGCGGCGGACTTGGCCGCGGGCTTGGCGGGCGTTTTGGAGGCGGTGGCCCGGGGTGCCGGTTCGGCGCGGGCGGCGGCGTCCACCAGCTCGCCGATACGGGTGCCTGCGCGGCGTCCCTCCAGGTGCAGACGGCCGACGTTCACCTGGTCCAGGGCGAGCAGCGTCAGTACGGCGGAGGAGCCCGCCGCGTAGGTCGCCACATAGCCGTGGACGCCGCGCACGAGCAGCTCGCGGAAGTCGCCCTGCTCGGTGGCGTCCGTCATCCGCACGGCGACGCCCAGCGCCGCGGAGGTGAGCGCGGCCAGCTGCTCCGGCTCGACGTCGGGCGTGTCCTGGGCGAGGACGAGACCGTCGACCCCGGCCGCGAGCGCCCCGGTCAACTGCGGCACACGAGCCCTCAACCGGCGGAGTTCGTCGAGGACTTCGGCCTCGGCAGCCATCAGCAGTCTCCTCTCGGCACGCTGTCGGAGCGCGCGGATCACAGGGCCTCCAGGGCGTCACGGAGCCGACGCAGCAGAGCGACCTGGGGGTCGTCCGCGATGCGTGCGGGCGGGGCGGCGGGTGTGGGGGAGGTCGCATGTACGGCACCGGACGCCCTGCTGGGCAGAGCTGCGGGCAGCGCGGACCGGGCCTGCGCGGGGCTCTTGGCGTTGAGCAGAGCGGCGGGTACGGGGGCGGTGGCGCCGGGGGTTGCCGGTGCGGCCTCGGGTGGGGTGGCCGCAGCGATCCGCTGGGGGAGGGCGCCGGGGGGCCGCGGGGCCGGGGCGAGGGGATCCGCGGCCCGGGACGTTGCGGGTGCCGTCCGTTTGCCGGGCGGCGCGGGTGGCGTCGTCGTGCCGCCTTGTGGGGCTGTCGTGGTGGGCCTGGGCCCGGTGGGGGGCTGGGTGGTGGCGGATGCGTGGGGTGTGGGTGTCCTGTTGGGGGTGGGCGGATGCGGCCGTTGCTCGGGTGTCGCGGGCAGCGTCGTCGTGCCGGCTTGCCGGGCTGTGACATCCCCGGTGGCGGGGGAGAGGGCTGCGGCACCGGATGCCTCGGGCGTGCCCGCCGGCGCGGGCGGCTCTCCCTCAGGTGCTCTCGGCCTCCCGGTGCCGGACACCGCCCGCAGCGCCTCCCGGGCCTGGGCGGAGATCGCGGCGTCGAACTCCTCGCGGAGGGCCGCGGTGTCCGGGCGTGAGGCCGTGGTGACGAGGCCGGCGGCTGCGAGTCTGCGGAGGTCGACCAGGGTGTGGAAGGTGGGGCGGCCGAGGGCGCGGGCGATGTCCGCTGCTGTGCGCACCCCGTCCAGCCGGTCGAGGACGGCGCGTTGACGGGCCGTGACGGCCGGGGCGGCGGGGCGCTCGGCCCGCACGAGCGGTGCGTCGTCCGTCGCCGGGTCGGGCCAGATGCGGTGCAGCAGCTCACGCCGGCGCCGCGTCTCGCGCTCCACCGCCGCCACCGGCACCGGGCGCACGGGGCCGAACCAGTGCGCCGCCCCGGTACGGAAACCGGCGGGGGTGCCGCTCGGCCCGAGCACGAAGTACGCCGCGTCGTACAGCGCCCCCAGATGGCACAGCTCCAGCGCACCCGCGCCGATCCGGCCGTGCTCGACCAGGTACCGCCCCACCGTCCGCCGCGCCCCGGCCCGGGAGACCGCCTCCTGCCAGCCGTCGGCCTCCAGCGTGCCGCGCGCGGTGAGCAGTACGTCGAGGCCGGGGGCTGCGGGGCTCTCCGCGTGCACCACCTGGCCGTCGCGGAGGTAGAGCGTGCCGCGCTCGCGCACGAGGACGCCGGTGGCGCGCTCGGCGGCGAGCCGGCCGAGCAGCGGGGCGAGCCCGCCGCGCGGGGAGGTGGCCTGCCGCCGCACGGGAAGCGGGGGCGGCGGAGGCGGCGCGGGTGTCCGTACGGGTGTCATTCCAGCACCAGCCGTCCGGCCATCTCGCCCAGCCGTATGCGGGCGAGCGCGAGGTTGCCCTCCGCGCGGGTCAGCCACAGATGCAGGAACACGCTGCTGTCGAAGCTGGTGGCCACGAACCGCAGCAGGTGGTAGCTGTCCCGGTTGCTGATGATCAGGTCCTCGACCGGGGGCTCCGCCGGGGACAGGCCGGGGCCGTCCTCCGGGGCGAACGCCCGGTGTTCCGCGGCGAGCCGGGCCAGTTCGGCGGCCTCCGCCGCGGCCGTCTCGTGGTCACCGCCCGGCGAGTCCCCCACGGCACCCAGCGCGAGCCCGCTGGTCCAGTCGACCACCGCGGCCCCCCGCGCGCCGGGCAGCCGCATGGCCTCCAGCAGACACTCGTCGATTCCGGGCACCCGGCTCCCCTCCCGCCTCGGGTACGGCTGAGTGACGCAGAAGCTACGCAACGTGTGCGCGAGGGGTGAGGGATCCGGCATTTCCCGGTGGAACATGCGCGAAGTCACTAAGGTGGGTCAACTGTCCACATTCTCATGCCAGTTGCCACACCTGCGGGCGGAGCTGCCGAGCCCCGTCAACGCACGTCAGCGGGTCCTCACATCGAGCGGCCGAGCCCCGTCAACGCGCCCGCATGCCCGCCGCCCGACTCCGCCACGATCTCCTGCACCGTCTGCGGCCTGCGTACGACCGCGAAGCGGGTGCCGCCCTCGCCGCTCGGTGCGAAGCCGTAGATCCCGGGCCGGGCAAGGGAGTTGTAGGCGTAGTGGTGGGCGAAGTAGTACGCGCCGGTGTCCAGGGCGGCCGCGTAGTCGCCCTGTTCGAGGAGGGGGAGCGCGCGGGCCTCGGCGAGGAGGTCGCCGGCGAAGCAGGCGGGGCCCGCGATGTCCTGCACGACGTCCGGCCCCGCCTTGGGATGTCCCTTCGCGTCGAACCCGGCGATCCGCAGCGGCCACGCCCCCGGCGCGTACACCGTGCGGGCCGCGATCTGCACCCCCGCATGGGTGACCGCGACGGCCCGGCCCCCGGCGCTCTTGGTGTACTCGACGCGCGCCAGCACCGTCCCGTGCTTGGCGAGCAGCGACCGGCCGAACTCGGTGACCAGCCCGTACCGCCCGTCGAAGAGCCCCGGCACGACCTCCGCGAGCAGCCGCGCGTACTGCGCGTACGTCGGGGCCGTGGCATCGGAGGTGAAGTTGACCGGCAGTCCGCCGCCGATGTCGATCGTGTCGATCTGCTGCCGCCCGACGCGCCGGTTGATCTCCTCGGCGAGCGCGTACGTCTCGGCGATCCCCTGCGCCATCAGCGAGAGCGGGACGCCCTGCGACCCGGAGTGCGCGTGCAGCCGGGTCAGCCAGGGCCGGTCGGCATAGGCGCGCACGATCCACTCCCGGGCGCCCTCGTCGCGCAGCGCGACCCCGAACTTGGACGTCGCCGTCGCCGTGGAGAGCGCCTCGATGGAACCCCCGCCGACCTGCGGGTTCACCCGGATCCCGAGCGGCGAACGGGTGGTCGCGATGGGGGCACCTCCCATGCCTTTCGGGCTATGGGGGAGGACCAGGCCGTCGATGCGGTCCAGCTCCTGCGGGTTGTCCGCGTTGACGGCGATGCCCAGCGCCAGCGCCTCGCGCAGCTCGACGGGGGTCTTGGCCGGCGAGTCGAGCACCGTGTGCGACGGCTGCACCCCGGCGGCCCGGGCGAGCGCCAGCTCGCCGGGACTCGCCACCTCGCAGCCGATGCCGTGCTCGCGCAGGAGCCGTAGCACGGGCACGAGCGGGGTCGCCTTGACGGCGAAGGCGTGCAGCACGGGGGTGCCGGGCGCGGTGACCGCCTCGAAGGCGGCGCGCAGGGCGGCCGCCGAGGCCCGGATGCCGTGGACGTCCAGGAGCGCGACGATGGGGGCGTCCGGCCCGAGAAGCCCCTGTTCGACCGCCGCCCGGACCGCTTCGTCGCGCCGCGCGACCCGCTCGGCGTCCCGCTCCGCTCCCTCGACCGCCCCGCCCGCGCCCCCTGCGTCCCCGTCGCCCACCGGTTCCCCCGTCGTGTCGATGTGTGCGCCCATACATCAAGCCAAACACCAGCGGTGCGCCCACGCTGGGGTACGAACGTATTGACTAGCTCTATTCAAGAGGCGAGGATGTGAATATCTACTGCAACAGCCACTGCACCAGCCACCGCGACGCGCACGGCGATCGCCCGGTGGAACAGTCCGCATAGGAGGCAGACCATGTCAGGACCCCGCCCCGTACGAGCGCCGCGCGGTACGGAACTGAGTGCCCTGGGATGGCAGCAGGAAGCCGCCCTGCGGATGCTGCAGAACAACCTCGACCCCGAGGTCGCCGAGCACCCCGACAAGCTCGTCGTCTACGGCGGCACCGGCAAGGCCGCCCGCGACTGGCGCTCCTTCGACGCCATGGTCCGCACGCTGCGCACCCTGAAGCAGGACGAGACGATGCTCGTCCAGTCCGGCCGCCCCGTCGGCGTCATGCAGACCCACGAGTGGGCCCCGCGCGTCCTCATCGCCAACTCCAACCTGGTCGGCGACTGGGCCAACTGGGAGGAGTTCCGCCGCCTGGAGCAGCTCGGCCTCACCATGTACGGCCAGATGACCGCCGGGTCCTGGATCTACATCGGCACCCAGGGCATCCTCCAGGGCACCTACGAGACCTTCTCCGCCGTCGCCGCGAAGAAGTTCAACGGCACCCTCGCGGGCACCATCACCCTCACCGCCGGTCTCGGCGGCATGGGCGGCGCCCAGCCCCTCGCCGTCACCATGAACGACGGCGTCGCGATCTGCATCGACGTGGACCCGCGCGCCATCGAGCGGCGCATCGAGCACCGCTACCTCGACGTGAAGGCCGACAACCTGCGCCACGCGCTGCAGCTGGCGGTCGAGGCGCGCGACGCCCGCAAGCCGCTCTCCATCGGCCTGCTCGGCAACGCGGCGGACCTGCTCCCGCAGATGCTGGCCGAGGGCGCCCCCATCGACATCGTGACCGACCAGACCTCGGCCCACGACCCGCTGGCCTACCTCCCCGTCGGCGTCGACTTCGACGACATGGCCGACTACGCCGCCAAGGACCCGGCGGGCTTCACCACCCGCGCCCGCGAGTCCATGGCCAGGCATGTCGAGGCCATGGTCGGCTTCATGGACGCCGGTGCCGAGGTCTTCGACTACGGCAACTCGATCCGCGGTGAGGCCCAGCTCGCCGGGTACGAGCGGGCGTTCGCCTTCCCCGGCTTCGTCCCCGCCTACATCCGCCCGCTCTTCTCCGAAGGCAAGGGCCCCTTCCGCTGGGCCGCCCTGTCCGGCGAGGCCTCCGACATCCACAAGACCGACAAGGCGATCCTCGACCTCTTCCCGGAGAACGAGTCGCTGCACCGCTGGATCAAGATGGCCGGCGAGCGCGTCCACTTCCAGGGCCTGCCCGCCCGCATCTGCTGGCTCGGCTACGGCGAGCGCGACAAGGCCGGCGAGCGCTTCAACGACATGGTGGCGTCCGGCGAGCTGGCCGCCCCCCTGGCCATCGGCCGTGACCACCTCGACTCCGGCTCCGTCGCCTCCCCGTACCGCGAGACCGAGGCCATGCTCGACGGCTCCGACGCGATCGCCGACTGGCCGCTGCTGAACGCCATGGTGAACGTCGCCTCCGGCGCCTCCTGGGTCTCCATCCATCACGGCGGCGGTGTCGGCATGGGCCGCTCCATCCACGCCGGCCAGGTCTCCGTCGCCGACGGCACCAAGCTCGCCGGCGAGAAGCTGCGCCGTGTGCTCACCAACGACCCCGGCATGGGCGTCATCCGGCACGTCGACGCGGGCTACGACATCGCCGAGACCACCGCCGCCGAGCGCGGCGTGAGGATCCCGATGCGTGAGGGCGGCGACGCGTGACCTTCCACAGCATGTGGGCGGAGTTGCTGCCGATCGGCCGCAACTCCGCCTCCGGCGGCTACCGCCGCTTCGCCTGGACCGGGGCCGACACCGAGTGCCGCGCCTGGTTCCGGCAGCAGGCCGAGTCCCGCGGCCTGACGTACGAGCTGGACCGCAACGGCAACCAGTGGGCCTGGCTCGGCGACCCCGCCGCGGGCGACGCCGTGGTCACCGGGTCCCACCTGGACTCCGTGCCCGACGGCGGCGCCTTCGACGGCCCGCTCGGCGTGGTGTCGTCCTTCGCCGCCCTCGACGAACTCCGGGCCAGGGGAGTGGAGTTCACGAGGCCCCTCGCCCTCGTCAACTTCGGCGACGAGGAGGGCGCCCGCTTCGGGCTCGCCTGCGTCGGCTCCCGGCTGGCCTCCGGGCAGCTCACCGTCGAGCAGGCGCACCGGCTGACCGACGGCAGCGGCATCACGCTGCCGCAGGCGATGGAGGCCGCGGGCTACGACGCGGACGCCATCGGCCCGGACCCGGAGCGGCTGTCCCGCATCGGCGCCTTCGTCGAACTGCATGTCGAGCAGGGCCGCGCCCTCGACCTCTCCGGTGACAGCGTCGGCATCGCCAGCGCCATCTGGCCGCACGGCCGCTGGCGCTTCGACTTCCGCGGCGAGGCCAACCACGCGGGCACCACCCGGCTGGTCGACCGGCGGGACCCGATGCTGTCGTACGCCGAGACCGTCCTGGCCGCGCGGAAGGAAGCCCAGCTCGCGGGCGCCGTCGCCACCTTCGGCAAGATCGCGGTCGAGCCGAACGGCGTGAACGCCATCCCCTCCCTGGTGCGCGGCTGGCTCGACTCCCGCGCCGCCGACCAGCCGACCCTCGACACGGTCGTCACCGGCATCGAGAAGGCGGCCCGCGAGTACGCGGAAGCGCACGGCATCGAACTCGACGTCGTCCGTGAGTCGTTCACCCCCGTCGTCGAGTTCGACCACGCCCTGCGCGACGAGCTCGGCCGCCTCCTCGGCAAGGGGACGGACCTGAAGGTCCCGGTCCTGGGAACCGGCGCCGGACACGACGCCGGAATCCTCTCCGGCACCGTCCCGACCGCCATGCTGTTCGTACGCAACCCCACGGGTGTCTCGCACTCCCCGGCCGAGTACGCCGCCGAGGACGACTGCGTGGCCGGGGTGACCGCACTCGCCGACGTACTCGAAGGGCTGGCCTGCAAGTGACGCATCCCCAGACGCGGGAGTACTGGCTGGAGCACGCCTGGCTCGACACCAACGTCGAGCCGGGCGTCGCCCTGACGGTGTCCACGAGCGGCTCCGCCGCGGGTGGGGACGGCCGCATCACCGCCGTCCGCACGGGCGTCGACGCCCCGCCGCCCGGCGCCGAGATCCTGCGCGGCCTCACGCTCCCCGGGCTCGCCAACGCCCACTCGCACGCCTTCCACCGCGCGCTGCGCGGCACCGTCCAGGTCGGCTCCGGCACGTTCTGGACGTGGCGCGAGGTCATGTACTCCGTCGCGGACCGGCTCACCCCGGAGAGCTACCACGCGCTGGCCCGCGCGGTGTACGCCGAGATGGCGCTCGCCGGCATCACCGCCGTCGGGGAGTTCCACTATGTGCACCACACCCCTGACGGCACCCCGTACGCCGACCCCAACGCCATGGGCGAGGCGCTCATCGAGGCCGCCGCCGACGCCGGGATCCGCATCACCCTCCTCGACACGGCGTACCTCTCCTCCGGCTTCGGACAGGCCCCGAACCGGCACCAGCGGCGCTTCTCCGACGGGACGGCGGAGGCCTGGGCGGAACGCTGTTCAGTTCTCAAGGACCGTGATCACGCGCGGATCGGTGCCGCCATCCACTCCGTACGCGCCGTGCCCGCCGGGCAGTTGGCGACCGTGGCGCGGTGGGCCGAGGAGCGGCGGGCCCCGCTCCATGTGCACCTGTCGGAGCAGACCGCGGAGAACGACGCCTGTCTGGCGGCGCACGGCCGCACCCCCACCCAGTTGCTCGCCGAGCACGGCGTCCTCGGCCCGCGCACCACCGGCGTCCACAACACGCACCTCACCGACGCGGACATCGCCCTGCTCGGCGGCTCCTCGACCGGCACCTGCATGTGCCCGACGACCGAACGGGACCTCGCCGACGGCATCGGCCCGGCGGTCGCGCTCCAGCGCGCCGGTTCCCCGCTGTCCCTCGGCTCGGACAGCCACGCCGTGATCGACCTTCTCGAAGAGGCCCGCGCGATGGAGCTGAACGAGCGCCTGCGCACCCGCACCCGGGGTCACTGGACGGCCGCGGCCCTCCTGCGTGCGGCCTCCGCCGACGGCCACGCGGCTCTCGGCTGGGACGACGCGGGCGCCCTCGAAGCAGGCGCGCTCGCCGACTTCACGACCATCGCCCTCGACTCGGTCAGAACGGCCGGACCGCTGCCGCGACTCGGTGCCGAGACTGCCGTATTCGCCGCGACGGCAGCGGATGTGCGCCATACGGTCGTGGGCGGCCGGCACGTCGTACGGGACGGCGCGCACACCCTCGTACCGGACGTGCCGTCAGCGCTCGCGAACGCCGTCGACTCCCTGCGCGGCTGACCCGCAGCCCCCTCGCCGACAAGGACGCCATGAGCAAGGACGCCATGAGTACGACCAACGTCACCACCGTCATCACCAACATCGCCAGCCTTGTCACCAACGATCCCTCCCTCGGTGACGGGTCCCCGCTCGGTCTGATCCAGGACGCCGCCGTCGTCATCGAAGGCGACCGCGTCGCATGGACCGGTGAATCAAGCAACGCACCCGCCACTGACAATCACGTCGACGCCGGTGGCCGGGCCGTGATCCCGGGCTTCGTGGACTCCCACTCGCACCTCGTCTTCGCGGGCGACCGCACCCAGGAGTTCAACGCCCGCATGTCGGGCCGCTCCTACAGCGCCGGCGGCATCCGCACCACGGTCGCCGCGACCCGCGCCGCGAGCGACGAGGACCTGGAGGCGAACCTCACCCGCTACCTCCGCGAGGCCCTCCACCAGGGCACGACCACCTTCGAGACCAAGTCGGGCTACGGCCTGACCGTCGAGGACGAGGCCCGCGCCCTGCGCATCGCGGCGGCGCACACCGACGAGGTGACCTACCTCGGCGCGCACATCGTCTCGCCCGACTACGCCGACGACCCCGCCGCGTACGTGGCCCTGGTGACCGGCGAGATGCTCGACGCCTGCGCCCCGTACGCCCGTTGGATCGACGTCTTCTGCGAGAAGGGCGCCTTCGACGGCGACCAGGCGCGCGCGATCCTCACCGCGGGCAAGGCGAAGGGCCTGCACCCGCGCGTCCACGCCAACCAGCTGTCCTACGGCCCCGGCGTGCAGCTGGCGGTCGAGCTGGACGCGGCCTCCGCCGACCACTGCACCCACCTCACGGACGCCGACGTGGACGCCCTCGCGAACGGCGCGACCGTCGCCACCCTCCTCCCCGGCGCCGAGTTCTCCACCCGCGCCCAGTGGCCGGACGCCCGGCGCCTCCTCGACGCGGGCGCGACCGTCGCCCTGTCCACCGACTGCAACCCGGGCTCGTCGTTCACGTCCTCGGTCCCGTTCTGCATCGCGCTCGCCGTACGGGACATGGGGATGACGCCGGACGAGGCGATCTGGTCGGCCACGGCGGGCGGTGCGGCGGCCCTGCGCCGCGACGACATCGGCCGCCTCACCCCGGGCGCGTACGCGGACCTGGCCTTCCTCGACGCCCCGAGCCACGTCCACCTGGCCTACCGGCCGGGCGTACCGCTCGTCTCCCGGGTCTGGCGGCGCGGAACCCCGGTCAGCTAGCCGCGGAACCCGCCCGCCACCGCTGGTCGTCGCTCCCCTGGGCCGGGAGCAGGGCGAGCCCGTCGCCGTACCCGTACGGAGTGACCGCGTGATCCGGAGCGATGCCCGGGCGGATCACGCCGTCGCCGTCCACGCTGAAGCGCAGGTTCATGCCGTTGCTTCCGTAGACCGACCGGCACTCCCAGATGCCGACGCCCCGGTCGGTGGCGCCGCGGCTGTCGAGGCAGAAGTCGGGGTCGGCGTACGACTGGAGGACCCCGCGGCCGGAGTCGACGCGCCACATCTGGGTGCGCGACGAGGAGCAGCGGGCCGTGATGACGTCCGTGCCGAGGTCCATGTCGCCGTCCCGGATGTCCAGGCAGAGTCCGCTGCCGGCGTTCACGACCTGGGCGTAGGTGCCGTTCGGCGGGTGCGCGGCGGCGCGGGTCGGCGACGGCTTCGGTCTCGGCTTCGCCTTCGTCTTCGTCGGTGTGGGGCTCGGCTTCTTCGACGGCTTCGCACGGTGCGTGGGCTTCGGTGACTTGGAGGCGTGGGACGGCGACGGGGTGACGGAGACCGTCGCGGTGACCGTCACGGCCGGCGCCTGCGCGGCCGGTACGGTGCGGGCCGTCCGCTCGGGCCCCGAGCCGTCCGAGGACACCAGGAACAGCACGAGCGGGGCCAGCGCCACGCCGAGCGCGACCGACGCCAGCACGACCCGCCGAGTCGGCCACCAGGCCTGCCCCGCCTGCCCGATGTGACCGGCGGGACCAGCCTGCCCGGCGGGACTGGCAGCGCCCGCAGCACCCGCCGTACCGGCCGCACCCACCGCTCCGGAACGGCCGGAGCGACCGGCCCAGCCGCCCCACCCGGCCCCCCGCGCCCGGCCGGTTCGCGTCTCGGTCGAACCGCCTGGCACATACGCGGTGCCGCCCCACGGCAGCAGGCCCTCGGCCAGTGCCGTGCGCGGGGTGTCCCGCAGGGCGGTCAACTCCTCGTGCGCGGCGGCGCAGTGCTCGCAGTGCGTCATATGGGCGTGCAGGTCGGCGCTGTAGCGGGGGTTCTCGGGTCGGACCGCTTCCTCGATCAGCCGCCGGAAGTCCTGGCAGCGCGGGTTGCCGGAGCGGGCGAGGCGGGACTTCAGACAGGTCTGGCGCAGCGCCTGGAACGCCGGCTGCTTCCCGTACGCCACATCCTGCGGTGTGACGCCCAGGAGTTGGGCCGCCTTGGCGTCCGGCTCCTCCTCCAGGACCCCGTACCACAGCAGGCCCTGGACGCGGACCGGCAGGGACTGGAAGGCCTCCAGCATCGGCCCCGGCGGGGGACCCGCGGCGCCCGACCGGCGCAGCAGCGCGAGCAGGCCGGGGTCGAGGCGGGCGCCGCGCTCGTCCGCGGTCCACGAGGCCGCCACCCGCCCGCTCAGCAGCAGGAGTTGCAGCCGCCACGGCCCCGGCGGGTCGATGCCGCGCGCCGTGTCGCGGGCCGCCAGCGCGAACGCCTGCGCAGAGAGCTGCCGCGCCGCGTCCTCGCTGACCGTGCACAGCCGGGCGTACGCGAGGACCGCGGGCCGGTGCCGGGCGCGCAGTTCGCGCAGTGCCGGATACGCCTGCGCGGTGTCGGCGCGCAGCAGGTCGGTCAGCCGTGCGTCGGGCACCGACGTGAGCGGTCCACCCCCGGCCTCGGCATCGTTGTCGCCGTCGTCGGTCCGGCCGGCCCGAGCCATCCCGCTGCCTCCTCGCCCCCCGCGCTCTGCCCGCGCCGGCACAAGCCCTGGATATGCGTACCGGCGGGTATGGGGGTGACCATAGTGAGGGAACGTGACCCGTGGGGAAAGAGGGTTTCCGGGGGTAACCTCGGCCGCTGCCAAGCTGTGACTACGCCCGGCGCCCAAGGAGTTGGGCGCCGGGCGCAGTGAAGTGGTCCAGGGGACGCGGAGGAGTCACTCCTCCACCGTCAGCCCCTTGCGCAGTCGCACCAGCGTGCGCGACAGCAGCCGGGAGACATGCATCTGGGAGATGCCGAGTTCGTCGCCGATCTCCGACTGGGTCAGGCCCGCGACGAAGCGCAGCGAGAGGATCTTGCGGTCGCGCGGCGGGAGTTCGGCTATCAGGGGCTTGAGGGATTCCACGTACTCGATGCCCTCAAGGCCGTGGTCCTCGTAGCCGATACGGTCCGCGAGCGCGCCCTCGGAGTCGTCCTCCTCGGGCTGGGCGTCCAGTGAGCTGGCCGTATAGGCGTTGGATGCGGCCATGCCCTCGACGACCTCTTCGTTGCTCAGCCCGAGGCGTTCCGCCAGCTCTCCCACCGTCGGGGCGCGATCGAGCTGCTGGGCGAGTTCGTCGCCCGCCTTCGCCAGGTCGAGGCGGAGTTCCTGGAGTCTGCGCGGGACGCGGACCGACCAGCTGGTGTCGCGGAAGAAGCGCTTGATCTCGCCGACGATGGTCGGCATCGCGAAGGTGGGGAACTCGACGCCACGGCTCAGCTCGAAGCGGTCGATCGCCTTGATCAGGCCGATGGTGCCGACCTGGATGATGTCCTCCATCGGCTCGCTGCGGGAGCGGAACCGGGAGGCCGCGAACTTGACCAGGGCGAGGTTGAGTTCGACCAGGGTGTTGCGGACGTACGAGTAGTCGTGCGTGCCCTCTTCGAGGGACTCCAGCCGTGCGAACAGCGTCTTGGACAGGGCCCGCGCGTCCACCGGTCCCACCTGTTCGTACGGCGGGATCTCCGGAAGTCCGTCGAGTCCGTGAACTCCGTCGGGCGCCGCGTCGGTTGCGGCGGGCTCGTGCTCCGGGCGTTCCAGAGAGGGTGTCGACGTCGCCCTCTGGGTATGCGATTCGTCGAGCCGGGGTGACATGATGTCCTCCATCGTTCTCGGCATATGGCCGCCGATGCCAATACGTGCACTGCGGTGTGCGGCGCCTCCAAAGCCGGCCGTGTCGATTAGGTGTCTCTACTAGCCCTACCCGTTTTCGCGAGGTCACCGCAAGTGCGTTCTGATGCGAAATGTTCACTTTCAGGTGGTTGTTCGGGTGTCGGAGGTTGTGTGGAAGGCGTAGTGTTCGAGGGCGTAAATCAGCAGTCGCGACGCTCGGGAGAGAGACGGCATGGACCGCGGGACGGTCGGCAGCGCACAGTCGGGCCGGCTTCTGGTCGAGGTGCGGGAAGAGGGCTCAAGTGCCGTCGTGACCCCGGCAGGTGAGTTGGATCACTACACGGCCGATTTGTTGCGTGAGCCACTCGAGGACTGCCTCGAAAAGGGGTACGCGCGACTGGTCGTCGACTGCTCGCGCCTGGAGTTCTGTGACTCCACCGGGCTCAATGTGCTCCTCGGCGCCCGGCTGAAGGCCGAGGCCGCGGGGGGCGGGGTCCATCTGGCGGGGATGCTGCCGGTGGTGGCCCGGGTCTTCGAGATCACCGGGGCGGACGCCGTCTTCACCGTCCACGAGTCGCTCGCGGCGGCCCTGGCGGAGTAGCGGGGCGCTTGAGGCGGGGTGGCGGTCCACTCCGACGGCGCACTCCTGACCTACCCGAACGCCCCTGAGTGATCACCCCGTAACCCGTGTCACAGGTTCCTGCCGAATAAGTGGGTGTTCGCACGGTTCGGCCGGGCAGGAGACATCCTGGATATGTCGGCACCCAGGGCGCCGCGCCACGGATCCTCGTCCTGGACGAGCGGGAGCGGCGCGCAGGGGTGGCGAGCGGAAGTGTGACGAGCAGGGTGAAGTGAAGAGCGAAGCGAAGAGCACGTGAAGCACTGAGCAGCGAAGATACGACGTACGAAGTTACTGAGTCTTGAATTGTGAACTGGTGAATCGGTGAGGTGAAGCGCTGATGAGCACCACCCGGCCTTACTCGCCGGGCGACCGCGGCCCGGAATCGGGCGACGGCGGCGCTTCCGGAGCGCCCGGCGCGTCCGGGGCGTCCGGAGCCGGTGCGGCCGCGTCGGCTGTGGACGGCGTGCGCGCGCACACCGGCGACGGCGTGTCCGCGCCGTCCGTCGGCGGCGTGAGCGTGTCCGCCGTCGACTGCGTGCGCGTGCCCGGCGTGGACGGCACCGACGCGCCCGCCGTCAGTGGCAGGTCGCGCAGGCTGAACTTCGACGGCGAGAGCGGCGTCGTGCCGCTCGCCCGCGACTTCGCCCGCCAGGCGCTGTACGCGTGGGGCTGGCTGCCCGCCGCGAACGCCGATCAGCGGGCCGCCGCCGAGGACGTGCTGCTGGTCGTCTCCGAGCTCGTCACCAACGCCTGTCTGCACGCAGAGGGCCCGGACGAGCTCTGGATCTCCTGCGACAACAAGGTGCTGCGCATCGAGGTCTCCGACCGGGGCGCGGGCCAGCCCGCCCCACGCACCCCGCATCGCGCCGGGCGCCCCGGTGGCCACGGCATGTTCATCGTGCAGCGGCTGTGCCTGGACTGGGGGGTCATGCGGACCCCCGGCGTCGCCGGCAAGACCGTATGGGCGGAGGTCGGGGCGCCCGCCTGACGCCCACCTTGGGTTACCGCCGGTTCGACCCGTTCCCCGTACGTCACCCCATGCGCGCCGGATCACCACACATCCGGCGCGCACTTTGTCTTCCCTCGGCAAGGCCCCGGGCGTACCTTGACGGCCGATCTGATGTTCCGTCAGGAATGAGGCCCCGAGGTGTCGTACCGGACGTACCAGAAACGAACCGCCGTGCTCGCGCTCGGCGCGGCCCTGGCCGGCTCGGCGGTGCTGATGGCCGCCCCCGCAGCCCAGGCCGCCGTCGTGAACGTCAACTACCAGTGCAAGACGCCGATCGGCGACAAGAGCGCCGTCTCGCCCATCGACATCAAGAGCGTCAAGAACGGCAGCGCCTACAAGCTCACCATGTCCTGGCAGAAGGGCGTCTCCTCCAGCCCGGTGGAGCTGGGCAAGGGCGCGGTGAACCCGAGCGCGGTCATCAAGGTGGGAGGCGCGGACGGCGGCACGGTGTCGGTGTCGGGCCCCGCCAACGCGGCGGCCATCCCCGCCAACACCCCCATCAAGATCAGTGACTTGAGCGGCACGTACACGCCGAGGAAGAGCGGCAGTGTCACCTTCACCGCGGGTGTGCTCACCATCAAGGCGCTCGGCACGACCACCACGTGCACCCCCTCGAACAGCCCCAAACCCTCACTGACCCTCGACGTCACGGCCGCGGGCGGCGGCTCCGGCTCCGGAGGGACGCAGTCCGGCTCCGGTGCGGACTCCGGCGGGCAGCTCCCGCAGACCGGCCCCGAGGACTCGGCGATCGCGCTCGGCACGCTCGGCGGCACGGTGCTGCTCGCGGGCGCGGCGGGCACGCTGTGGCTGACCCGAAGGAACCAGCACCGGGCGGTACGCCGCTGACGCGGGCCCGTCCCGCATGAGTTCGCGCACGAGTACGAGCACCAGGAGCCGCCGATGCCGTCCGCACTCTCCGCTGCCCGCGTGCTGGGCCTGACCCTGGTGTTGCTGAGCACGGCACCGGTGGCCAGGGCCGACGACGACACCTGGACCGTGGTGCCGTCCGGCAGCATGCGGCCGTACTTCTACGCGGAGGGCGCGCCCGGCACGGTGCTCCAGGACACGGTGTCCGTGCGCAACCCGGGCGACGCTCCGCTGACCGTCCGGCTGCGCGGCGCGGACGCCGACAACACGGCGGACGGCGGCTTCGCCGTGCGCAGGCGGGCGACGGACACCGGGGCGTGGATCAGCTTCGCGCGGACGACGACGGCCGGTCGCCGGGTCCCGGTGGGCGCGGTCTGGGTGAAGATCCCCGCGCACACCCGCGCGGACGTGCCGTTCACCGTGAGCGTGCCCTCGGGTGCGGCGCCCGGCGACCACCCCGGCGCGATCGTGGCGAGCGCCGGCGGCCGGTCCGCCGCCGTCCGCGTCCATCTGCGGGTCGCCGGACCGACGCTGTCCGCGCTCACCGTCGAGCATGTCGCCGTGCGGGGCGGGCGCATCTCGTACGAGCTGGTCAACCGCGGCAACACCGTGCTCGCCCCGCGCCTCGCGGTCACCGCCGACGGCCTCTTCGGCCGGGTCCTCGACCGGGCCCCGCACGCCCTGCCCGTCGAGCTGCTCCCGGGTCGCCGCGTCACGCTCACCGAACCCTGGCCACACGCCCCGGCGTTGGACTCCGTCGACGTGCGGCTGACGGTCACCGCGGCGGGCGGGGCCCGCGACGAGGCTAAGGCGCGGGCGCGGTTCGTGCCGTGGGGCGCGGTGGCGGGGGCCGCGGGCGGCCTCGCGGCGATCGCCGCGCTCCTGTTCTTCGTCGTACGGCGTCGCAGGCGCCCCGCGCCCGACGGTGAGGCGAGTGAACAGCCGCGTACGGAAGTCGAGTTGACGGGAGCGGTGTCGTGAGCGTCGTCGTGAACTGCGGGAGTCGCCGGCGGCGGACGCCGGCGCTGGTGGCCCTCCTCGTGCTCGCCCTCGTGGCGCTCCCGTTCGCCGGAACGCCCGCCCACGCGGCGGACAAGCCGGCCGTGAAGCTCTCCAAGTCGCAGGCGGGGACCGGTGGTTCGATCACCGTCACCGGCAGCGGATGGCGGCCCAAGGCGCTGCTGATGATGCTGATCTGTGGCCAGTCCGTGCCCTCCCGGGGCGTGCTCGGCGGCACCAACTCGTGCGCCAACGCGGACGGCCGGGCCGTCACCACCGACGCGAAGGGCAGGTTCAGCAAGGAGCTGCCGGTCGCCGAGCCGCCGAAGCCCTGCCCCTGTGTGGTGCACGTGGCCACCGTCACCGGAGAGAAGGCGCAGGCGGACGCCATCTTCATGGTCGCCGGGCACTCGGTCGAGCCGCTGCCGCCGGAGGAGGCGGGCGGGCGCCTGTCGGTGCTCACGGACACCCGGCTCGACGGCTCCAGTGGCCTGCTCACCTGGTTCGGCTCCCCGCCCGCCCGCACCCTCGTCTTCACCGTCGGCAACACCGGCACCGCGGCCGTCAAGAACCCGGTCTTCCAGGTCGGCACCTCTCACGGCGTGTTCGCGCCGCAGTGGGAGGACCAGCAGTGGCGCGGCACGATCGCACCCGGCAAGCGGGCCCGGATCACCCTGCCCGTCGAGCTGTCCGCCGGGGCGCACGGCGACTACACCGTCTCGCTGAAGTACGCCGGGAAGGTCCTCGCCGAGCAGCCCTGGGGTGTCGGCCGGCCCTGGGGCGTCACCCTCTTCTGGATCCTGGTCTGCGTGGTCGTGCCCGCGGCGCTGTTCCGGATCGGGATGGCCGTGGTGGACCGGATCCGGCCGCGTACGTCGGCGGGGCGGCGGCGCTTCGGCCTCGGCACCCCGGCCGGCGGGGGCGTCCTCGGCGGCCGGGGGAGCCGGAGCGGCTCGGGCGGCAAGCACCGGGGCCTGGGCTTCGGCCTGCCCGAACTCGCCTCGCGCTTCCCTAGGTCGAGCACGCCCGCCTCCGCCACCGAATCCTCCGCCGCGCCCGCCGCGACCCCTACGACTCCGGCCCTGCCGTGGTTCACCCCGGACACCGATCCGGGCACCCCGGCGACCGGTCAGCTCTCCGCACCGCACGACAACAGCCCGACGGCTCAGGCGAGCCGGACGGGACGGACGAGTCGGACCAGAGAGGGAAACACGTGAGCAAGCCGAAGAGAGCGAGCGCGGCCGGGGTCGCGCTCATGCTCGGCGGTGCGGGCATCCTGCTGGGAGTGGCCGCGGCCCCGGCCCAGGCCGCCGAAGTGTCGTACGCCACCAAGTGCGTTCCGCCCGCGGCCTCGGGCCTGGACCCCGTCGAGGGAACCACGAAGGTGGAGATCACCGCCCCGGCCACGGCGAAGGTCGGCGACACGGTCGACGTGGTGTGGAAGTTCGTCCAGGCCGCCTCGAAGAACCCCGACCTCATCGACCTGCCGAAGGACTCGGTCCAGCCGAGCGGCACCCTCAAGGCGACCGGCGCGCAGAGCGCCGACATCGCCGTGCAGGGGCCGCGCCAGAACCCGGCCATCCCCAAGGGCGGCGCCATGGTGCTGTCCGACATGAAGGGCACCCTGAAACTGACGGCACCCGGCGAGGTCACGCTCACGCCCGACGCGTACTCCATCAACGCCTACAGCACGGACACCAAGTGCACGCCGACCGAGACGGTGAAGTCCGCGGCGACGATCAACGTGACGGCGGGCAACGGGAGTTCGCCGAGCACGTCACCGGATCCGTCTGCGTCCGCGTCTGCGTCCGCTTCCGCCTCGGCGACGAGTACGCCGACCGCCTCAGCCAGTGAGAGCGGGAGCGGCGGCTCGGCGGGCGGTGACGACGGCGGGCAGAGCGACTTCCCGGGCAAGGAGGTCTCTGTCCCGTACCAGTGCAAGACGCCGATCGGGGACAAGAGCGCCACCTCGCCCGTGCAGATCAACGCCAAGAAGGACGGCGGGAGTTACGGCCTCACGGTGCAGTTCAAGAAGTCCGTGATGGACAGCCCCGCGACCATCCCGGCGGGCTCGGTCAAGCCGTCGATGGAGGTCGCCCTGGGCGGCGCCGACAAGGGCACCGTGCATGTCGAGGGCCCGGCCAACACCAAGGAGATCAAGTCGGGCGACCCGATCGAGATACCGGACCTCACGGGCACCTACAAGCCGGGCGCCAGCGGTGAATCCACCCTGTCCCCGGGCGTGCTGACGGTCGAGGCCCTGGGTACGACGACGACCTGCACCCCGGCCAAGTCCGCGGTCTCCCTCACGCTGGACACCACCGAACAGGCGGGCGGAGCCGCGGGCGGCGGTTCGTCCTCCGGCAGCGGCGGTACGTCCTCCGGCGGCGCCAGCGGCGGCCTCGCCGAGACCGGCTCCGACAGCCACAGCACCCTCAAGGCCCTGGCCCTGGTCGCCGGCACGGTGACCCTGCTGGGCGGCGCGGTCTTCACGTTCATGCCGCGGCGGCGGATGCGCTGAGTCCGCGGGCGGAACGCGGAGGGCCCCCGCACCGAGCGGTGCGGGGGCCCTCCGTCGTAGAACCGGTCGAACCGGTCGAACCGGCGGAACCGGTCGAACCGTCAGGGGTACGTCTCAGTGGACGTCGCCCATGAGTTCCTTGACCTTCTTGCGGTACATCCACACCGCGACACCGGCGACCACGGCCAGCACGGCCTGGAAGGCCACGATGCCCGTCTTGTTCAGGTCGACGCCGGCGATGGAGAGCAGACCGGTCGTGGCGTCACCGGCGGTGACGGCCAGGAACCAGACACCCATCATCTGGGAGGCGTACTTCGCGGGGGCCATCTTCGTGGTGACGGAGAGACCGACCGGGGAGACCGTCAGCTCGGCGACGGTCTGCACGAAGTAGATCGCGACCAGCCACATCGCGGCCGCCTTGTGACCGCCCTCGGCGATCGACAGCGGGGCGAGGAAGAGGAAGAACGAGGCGCCGATCAGCAGCAGACCCGAGGCGAACTTCACCGCCGTGCTCGGCTCCTTGCCGCGCCGGTTCATCGCCAGCCACGCCCAGGCGAAGACCGGGGCGAGCGCCATGATCATGACCGGGTTGACCGACTGGTACCAGGAGACCGGGAACTCCCAGCCGAAGACGGTGTTCTCGGCGGAGGAGTCGGCGAAGATCGACAGGGTCGAACCGCCCTGGTCGTAGATCATCCAGAACACGGCCGCGGCGACGAAGAACCAGATGTACGCGGACATCTTCGACTGCTCGGCGCGGTCCAGGTCCTTGTCGCGCTTGATGCGCCCGATGACCAGGACCGGGATGATCAGACCGGCGATCGTGATCGGGACCAGCAGCCAGTTCAGCGTGTAGTGGCCGGAGAAGCCGACGACGGCGTAGAAGACGACGGCGATGGCGGCCCAGATCGCGGACTTGCGCAGCGTCGCGGACTTCTCCTCGGCGGACAGCGGCGTCGGGACGATGTCCGAGCGCGAGTTCAGGTGACGGCTGCCGAGCAGGAACTGGCCCAGGCCCAGGGCCATGCCGAGCGCGGCGAGCGCGAAGCCCAGGTGCCAGTTGACGTTCTCGCCGATGGTGCCGATGACCAGCGGGGCGGCGAAGGCGCCCACGTTGATGCCGATGTAGAAGAGCGTGAAGCCACCGTCACGGCGCGGGTCGTCCGCGCCCTTGTAGAGGTGGCCGACCATCGTGGAGATGTTGGCCTTCAGCAGACCGGAACCGATCGCGACGAGGCCGAGACCCGCGAAGAAGGTGCCCGACGTCGGGAGGGCCAGCGTGAGGTGGCCCAGCATGATGACGAGGCCGGCGACGGCCACGGTCTTGCGGGGGCCGAGGACGCGGTCCGCGAACCAGCCGCCCGGCAGGGCGAGCAGGTACACGAGCGACACGTACACCGAGTAGATCGCGGTCGCGGTGGCCGCACTCAGGTGCAGGCCGCCCGGTGCCACCAGGTACAGCGGGAGCAGAGCCCTCATGCCGTAGTAGGAGAAACGCTCCCACATCTCGGTCATGAAGAGAGTGGCCAGTCCGCGGGGGTGGCCGAAGAAGGTCTTCTCGGAACCGGGGGTGCCCGGAGTCACCGAGTCCTTCGTCAGGCTGGACGCCATGGTTGTTCCTTGCTGGTCGGGACGCGCTGCGAGAGCGGTTGCGCGCCCGGTGGGGGCGGCCGGCACCGGCACGGTCGGGCCGTCCCACCCCACGCCCTGGGGAGTCCGTTCCGGGTTTCGGAGCGGCGGACGGTGACCACCGGGATCCACGCCCCTCGCACGTTCAGCGCGCTCGGGGCCCGGCCACAGGTCATTCCTGTCGAGGCCGGCAGAAGCCGACCTGTCGAGGCCGGCGAAAGCCGGCCCGCACACAAAAGAGACCTTCAGCGTCAAGTACTCGCCAAAGGTCCCCGGTGTTGCTAAAGGCGTTGCCGTCACCATACGACACGACACTGCCGGATATGGAAGGACTTGAGATATGGATCACAGGCGATCATGGAACCGCGGAGTGCATTCGAAGGTGTTTCTCATAATCGCATCCCATAGCCGCAGGCTCACACGGCGGAACTAGGAACTCCGTTTCGCCGGGGCATTCTCGCAGGCCCAGGTAAGAATCACGGTCGACGATCACACCCCGGCTCCTGTCCGCGGCGGACTACCATCACCCCATGACCCGTGTACTGCTCGCCGAGGACGACGCGTCCATCTCGGAGCCGCTGGCCCGCGCACTGCGCCGGGAAGGTTACGAGGTCGAGGTGCGTGAGGACGGACCCACCGCGCTCGACGCCGGACTGCAGGGCGGCATCGACCTGGTCGTGCTGGACCTCGGCCTGCCCGGCATGGACGGCCTGGAGGTGGCCCGCCGGCTGCGCGCCGAAGGCCACACCGTCCCGATCCTCGTCCTGACCGCGCGCGCCGACGAGGTGGACACCGTCGTCGGTCTGGACGCGGGCGCCGACGACTACGTCACCAAGCCCTTCCGGCTCGCCGAACTGCTCGCCCGCGTCCGGGCCCTGCTGCGGCGCGGCGCCGCCGAGCCCGCGCAGCCGCCCGCCACGCACGGCGTGCGCATCGACGTCGAGTCGCACCGCGCCTGGATGGGCGAGGAGGAACTCCAGCTCACGGCGAAGGAGTTCGACCTGCTGCGGGTCCTCGTCCGGGACGCCGGCCGGGTCGTCACGCGCGACCAGCTGATGCGCGAGGTCTGGGACACCACGTGGTGGTCGTCCACCAAGACCCTCGACATGCACATCTCGTGGCTGCGCAAGAAGCTCGGCGACGACGCGGCGAACCCCCGCTACATCGCGACGGTACGGGGCGTCGGCTTCCGCTTCGAGAAGAGCTGAGGTTCGGGAGGAGCTCGGCTCTTCGAGAAGAGCCGAGCCCGCTCCGCACCGCGGGCCCCCCACGTTTCGGTACAGGTAAGAGGACATGCGCCGTCGACTGATCCAGTCCACGCTCGCCGTCGTGCTCGTGGTGATCGCCGTCTTCGGCGTGTCCCTCGTCATCGTCGAGACCCGCACGATCGGCAACAGCGCCCAGGAGCGGGTGGACTCCGAGGCGCAGAAGCTGGCGAGCATCGTGGACAGCCGTCTCATCGGCGACGCACGCGTCAGCGGGGAGATCCTCAAGGCCCAGGTCACCGGCCAGCGGTACGCCGTGATCCGGATCCCCGGCAAGGACCCGATCGAGGTCGGCACCAAGCCCGGCGGCGACGTCATCCACGCCAAGGTCAAGGGCGAGGAGGGCGAGACGGTCGTCGTCCAGGAGCCGCGCTCGTCCGTGACCCGGGAGGTCGGCCGCACACTGCTGATCATCGCCGCGGTCGCGCTGCTCGCCATCGTCGCCGCGGTCCTGCTCGCGGTCCGCCAGGCCAACCGCCTAGCCTCCCCGCTCACCGACCTCGCCGAGACCGCCGAGCGCCTCGGCTCCGGCGACCCCCGCCCGCGCCACAAGCGCTACGGCGTCCCCGAGCTCGACCGGGTCGCGGACGTCCTGGACAGCAGCGCGGAACGGATCGCGCGCATGCTCACCGCCGAGCGCCGCCTCGCCGCCGACGCCTCCCACCAGCTCCGTACGCCGCTGACGGCCCTCTCCATGCGCCTGGAGGAGATCACCCTCACCGACGACCCGGACACGGTGAAGGAGGAGGCGACCATCGCGCTGACGCAGGTCGAGCGCCTCACGGACGTGGTGGAGCGGCTGCTCACCAACGCCCGCGACCCGCGTACCGGCTCCGCCGTCACCTTCGACCTGGACGAGGTCATCAAGCAGCAGCTGGAGGAGTGGCGCCCCGCCTACCGCAGTGCGGGCCGCGCCATCGTCAGCTCGGGCAAGCGGCACCTGCGGGCCGTGGGCACCCCGGGCGCGGTCGCCCAGGTCCTGGCGGCCCTCATCGAGAACTCACTCATGCACGGCGGCGGCACCGTCGCCCTGCGCACCCGGGTCACCGGCAACCAGGCCGTCATCGAGGTCACGGACGAGGGCTCCGGCGTCCCCGCCGACCTCGGCGCCCGCATCTTCGAGCGCGCGATCAGCGGCCGCAACTCCACGGGCATCGGCCTCGCGGTCGCCCGCGACCTCGCGGAGGCCGACGGCGGCCGCCTGGAAATGCTCCAGGCCCAGCCCCCGGTCTTCGGCCTGTTCCTGTCGAGGACGCCCATGAAGCGGCCGCAGCTGGAAGAAGAGCCGACGGTTCGCTGAGGGTCCTCAGCTCCCCGTGCGTCGGGTGCGTCAGCTGACCCGCTGAGCAGGCCGCTCGGCCGGAGCCGTTTCCTCCAGGAACGATTCCGCACTCGCAACCGCCTCCCGCGCGGGCAACGTACGGAACACCCACGTCCGGTAGGACCAGAACCGGAACAGCGTGGCGATCCCGATGCCGAGCACCTTGAAGACGTTGCGCTGCAGCGAGCTGTCCCAGCCGAAGCCGTAGATCGCCGCGTACAGAATCCCGTTCTCGATCACCAGACCCACCGCGCTGAACGCGAGGAACAGCGTCAGCTCCTTCGTGCGGGCGCTGCGGTCGCGGTCCCGGTAGGTGAAGTACCGGAAGCCCAGGTAGTTGCAGAAGATCGCGACGACGGTGGCGATGATGTTGGCCCGCACGGCCTGCAGGCTCGTGGCGTGCCACAGGAAATTCGAGACGCCGAAGTTGACGACGGTGCCCAGGGCCCCCACGGCACCGAACTTCACGACCTCGCGCGCGAGCAGGTCGAAGCGCTCACGCAGGGTGCTGCGGGGCCCCGCACGCAGCTCCGTGGAACCAGTGCCCATGGTGTCGCCAGCCCCCGTCAGTCGGATACGTCAACCCAGCCATGCTAACCAGCGGCCCATGACCGGCGCCTGCGGACCGTCTCACGGGGGCGCAAAGACAAGCCCATGACAGCTCGGCGGGACCCGGCGACAACGGGCAAAGGGCCGGAAAAAGGGACGGAAACCGGCCACGGTGGCGTGGCCGATACTCTTGGAGCGTGACGTTCCCGGTAGTCGGCATGGTCGGCGGCGGTCAGCTCGCTCGTATGACACACGAGTCAGGTATCCCGCTCGGCATCAAATTCAAGCTCCTCAGTGACACCCCTCAGGATTCCGCGGCGCAGGTCGTCGGCGATGTCGTCATCGGCGACTATCGCGACCTCGGCACGCTGCGTGACTTCGCGCGGGGCTGCGACGTGATCACCTTCGATCACGAACACGTACCCACCGAGCACCTCAGGGCCCTGGAGGCGGACGGCATCCCCGTGCGCCCCGGCCCCGACGCGCTCGTGCACGCCCAGGACAAGGGCGTGATGCGGGCCAAGCTCGACGAGATCGGTGTGCCGTGCCCACGGCACCGGATCGTGACGGACGTCGCCGACGTCGCCGCGTTCGCGGCGGAAGGCCTCGCCGAAGGCGAAGAGGGCGACGGCTTCCCGGTCATCCTCAAGACGGTCCGCGGCGGCTACGACGGAAAGGGCGTCTGGTTCGTCCGCTCCCTCGAGGACGCCGCCGACCCCTTCCGCGCGGGCGTCCCCGTCCTCGCCGAGGAGAAGGTCGACTTCGTACGGGAGCTCGCGGCGAACGTCGTACGCTCGCCGCACGGCCAGGCCGTCGCGTACCCGGTGGTCGAGTCCCAGCAGGTCGACGGCGTCTGTGACACGGTCATCGCGCCCGCGCCCGGCATAACGGACGAGCTGGCCCTGCGCGCCGAGGAACTGGCCCTGCGCATCGCCAAGGAACTCGGAGTCGTCGGCCACCTCGCCGTGGAGCTCTTCGAGACGGCCGACGGCCGCATCCTCGTCAACGAGCTGGCGATGCGCCCGCACAACTCGGGCCACTGGACCCAGGACGGCGCGATCACCTCGCAGTTCGCCAACCACGTCCGCGCGGTCCTCGACCTGCCCCTCGGCGACCCGCGCCCGCGCGCCAAGTGGACGGTCATGGTCAACGTCCTCGGCGGCGACTACCCCGACATGTACTCCGCATACCTGCACTGCATGGCCCGCGACCCCCAGCTCAAGATCCACATGTACGGCAAGGACGTGAAGCCCGGCCGCAAGGTCGGCCACGTCAACACCTACGGCGACGACCTGGACGACGTGCTGGAGCGCGCCCGTCACGCTGCCGGCTACCTCAGAGGAACGATCACAGAATGACCGCACCCGTCCCGCCCGTCGTAGGCATCGTCATGGGGTCGGACTCCGACTGGCCCGTCATGGAGGCCGCCGCGGGGGCCCTCGACGAGTTCGAGATCCCCTACGAGGTGGACGTCGTCTCCGCGCACCGGATGCCGCACGAGATGATCGCGTACGGCGAGCAGGCCGCCGAGCGCGGTCTCAAGGCGATCATCGCGGGCGCGGGCGGAGCCGCCCACCTGCCCGGCATGCTCGCCTCGGTCACCCCGCTGCCCGTGATCGGCGTGCCGGTCCCGCTGAAGTACCTCGACGGCATGGACTCGCTGCTGTCGATCGTGCAGATGCCCGCGGGCGTGCCGGTCGCCACCGTCTCCATCGGCGGAGCGCGCAACGCGGGCCTGCTGGCCGCCCGGATGCTGGCCGCGCACGACGAGGAACTCCTCGCCCGTATGCGGGAGTTCCAGCAGGAGCTGGGCGACCAGGCCCGCGAGAAGGGCAAGCGGCTGCGCACCAAGGTCGAGGGCGCGGGCAACGGCTTCGGCTTCGGGAAGTGACGCGGATGACCTCCCCCGACGCCGCTGCCTCCCTCGACGAAGCCCGGGACCTGCTGCGGGAGTTCCCCGTCGTCGACGGGCACAACGACCTCCCCTGGGCGCTGCGCGAACAGGTCCGTTACGACCTCGGCGCCCGCGACATCGCCACCGACCAGAGCGCCCACCTGCACACCGACCTGGGACGCCTGCGCGCGGGCGGCGTCGGCGCACAGTTCTGGTCGGTGTACGTCCGCTCGGACCAGCCGGGCGCCGTGCCCGCGACGCTCGAACAGATCGACTGCGTACGGCAGTTGATCACGCGCTATCCGTCGGACCTGCGGGGCGCGCTGACGGCCGCCGACATGGAGGCGGCCCGCGCCGAGGGCCGTATCGCCTCCCTGATGGGCGCCGAGGGCGGCCACTCGATCGCCAACTCCCTCGCCACGCTACGGGCGTTGTACGCACTCGGCGTCCGCTACATGACCCTCACGCACAACGACAACAACGACTGGGCGGACTCGGCGACGGACGAGCCGGGCGTCGGCGGTCTGTCGGCCTTCGGCCGCGCCGTCGTGCGGGAGATGAACCGCGAGGGCATGCTCGTCGACCTCTCGCACGTGGCGGCGACGACGATGCGCGACGCGCTGGACACCACGTCCGCGCCGGTGATCTTCTCCCACTCCTCGTCGCGGGCCGTCTGCGACCACCCGCGCAACATCCCGGACGACGTCCTGGAACGGCTGCCCGCCAACGGGGGAGTCGCGATGGTGACCTTCGTACCGAAGTTCGTGCTCCAGGCCGCCGTCGACTGGACGGCCGCCGCCGACGAGAACATGCGCGCCCACGGCTTCCACCACCTCGCCACCACCCCCGAGGCGATGAAGGTCCACCGCGCCTTCGAGGAGACCAACCCGCGGCCCATCGCCACGGTCTCCACGGTCGCCGACCACCTGGACCACATGCGCGAGGTCGCCGGCGTCGACCACCTCGGCATCGGCGGCGACTACGACGGCACGGCGTTCACCCCGGACGGCCTCGGCGACGTCTCCGGCTATCCGAACCTGATCGCCGAGCTGCACGACCGCGGCTGGTCGAGGACCGACCTGGCCAAGCTGACCTGGCAGAACGCCGTACGGGTGCTCGGCGCGGCCGAGGACGTGGCCCGCGAGCTCCAGGCGACGAGGGGACCGTCGAACGCGACGCTGGAGCAACTGGACGGCTGACGCCCGCGGACTTCCGCACGGTGGGCGAGGCGTACCCCCAAACGCCCCGCCCACCAGGAAGCGCCCGCAGCTCCGTGCGACGGTGACCGTACTGCGATCTCTGACGTACGGAGCCCCGCCATGGCCGACCTGCAGGACGAACTGCACACCACCGCCGAGGTTGGCGCGCTCGATGAGCAGCCCGCTGTCCGACCGGAGCTTCCCGCAAAGACGGCGGCCGACCCGGCCGAGGACCCGCTCGCGCGGGCCCACGCCTTCCTCGCCGCCCACCCCGTCGCCGACGGCTACAGCGGCCTGCCCTGGGCACTGCGCCACCTCCCCTGGTTCGACCTGGAACTGGGCGAGAGCTCCGTGGACACGGATGTGCCGCGGATGCGCCAGGGGCACGTGGCCGCCCTCTTCTGGTCGCTGCACCTGCCCGAGGGGCTGGCCAAGGACCGGGCCGTCGGCGCGACCCTGGAACAGCTCGACCTCGTGAACACGGTGGTCCAGGCCCACCCCGAGGGCCTGCGGCTGGCGAGCAGCGCCGGGCAGACCACCGACGCCCGCAACTGCGGCCGCGTCGCCGTCGTCCTCGGCCCCGCCGGAGCGAGCGCACTCGGCGACTCGATGGGCATCCTGCGCGCCCTGCACGCGCTCGGCCTGCGCGCGGTCACCCTCTCGGGCGCCTCCTGGGCGAGCGAGGTGGGCCTGACCCGGTTCGGCGAGGAGGTGCTGCGCGAGATGAACCGGCTCGGCGTCCTCGCCGACCTCTCCGGCGCCTCCGAGGCCACGACCCGCCGCGCCCTCGCCGTGTCCAAGGCGCCGGTCGTCTTCGCCCGCTCCGCGGCCCGCGCCCTGCGCCCCCACCCGGCCAACCTCCCCGACGACCTCCTCGAAGAGCTGGGCACCGCCAAGGGCCTGTGCCTGGTCCCGCTCACGGCCGAGCAGACCGGCCCCTCCGTACGGGACGTGGCCGACCATCTCGACCACGTCCGTACGATCGCGGGCCCGGAGTGCGTCGGCCTGTCGGGCACCTACGACTCCGGAAGCGCGCACCCCCAGGACCTCCCCGACGCGTCGGGCTACCCGCGGCTGATCGCCGAACTCCTCGACCGCGGCTGGTCCGAGCCCGACCTCGCCCTGCTCACCTGGGGCAACGTCCAACGGGTGCTGCGCAACGCGGACTTCACGGCCCGCGCCGCCCGGCAGCGCCGCGATCCGTCCACGGCGAAGATCGCCGAACTCGACGGGTGACCGGGGGTACGCCGGCCCGAATGCCCCGCCGGGCCGGCGTACCTCCTGGGTGGTTCCTCTTCTCAGCAGGCGCAGAGGCAGAACGGGTGCCCCGCCGGGTCCGCGTAGACCCGCCAGTTGCGTGAGCGGTCCTCCGTGTCCAGCGCCTTCGCGCCGAGCGCGAGCACGCCCTTCTCGGCCGCGTCCAGGTCCTCCACGGTCAGGTCCAGATGGAACTGCTGCGAGTCGTCGGGCGCGGGCCACTTCGGTGCTACGTGTCCGGGCGCGGCCTGGAACGCCATCGACTGCCCGCCGGGCACGCTCAGGTCGACCCAGCGGCCCTCACCCTCGACCGTGCCGCCCAGCACCTCGGCGTAGAACCCGGCGAGCGCACCCGGGTCGGGACAGTCCAGAACAATGGCGCCGAGCTTGGCGAGAGCCATGACTACTCCTCCTGGTTACCGGTAGAACCGGTTAAGGGGTAACGGTTACTGCATGCTCCCCCATTGGAGGTAACGTCGCAACCATGAATGACCGCGCGCCCGCACCCGATGGGCTCTCCCTGGTGGAGGCCCTGGTCAACACGCTGGACCTGGCGTCGGGCGCGGACACGCTGGACAGCCCCGAGGGCCGGGCGCCCTTCGGGATCGCGGAGAGCGAGGTCGAGGCGGCCCGTGAGCTGCGTGAATCGCTGCGCGCGGTCTGCCTGGCGCACGCCGGCCACCCGCCGCACCGCACCGTGACCCCGCTGGGGGTCCTGCTCGCGGCCGCCCCGCTCGTCGTGACCGTCTCCGCGGCCGACGGCTCGGCGACACTGAGTCCCGCCGATGACCCGGCCCCCCTCGCCTCCCGCGTCGCCGCCGCCGTCGCGGAGGCCCTCACCGCCGGCACCTGGCTCCGCCTCAAGGCCTGCGAACTGCCCGAATGTCACTGGGCGTACTACGACCGCAGCCCGGCAGGCCGCGGCCGCTGGTGCACGATGTCGGTGTGCGGGGCGCGGGCCAAGATGCGCCGCTACCGCGCGAAGTAAGCCCTTCCGGCCCACGCCGTACCGGAGCCGTGGACAATGAGACACGACTCCGGTCCGGCCGACTGAGCCTCGGCCGGACCGGAGTTCTTCTGCGAGGACTGCTAGGCGGTCGGGCGCCCCATGGCCCGGTACGTCCACCCGGCCCGGCGCCACAGCTCCGGGTCGAGGGCGTTGCGGCCGTCGAGGATCAGACGGACCGCGGCCGCTTCGCCCAGCGTCGCCGGGTCCAGCTCACGGAACTCGCGCCATTCCGTGAGGTGCAGGACGACATCGGCGCCGCGCACGGCTGCGATCGCGGAATCGGCGTATCCGAGCGTCGGAAAGACCCGCCGCGCATTGTCCATGCCCTTCGGGTCGTACACGGTGACCTGCCCGCCCTGAAGGTGAATCTGCCCCGCGACATTCAGCGCGGGCGAATCCCGTACGTCGTCGGAGTCGGGCTTGAAAGTGGCGCCGAGCACGGCGACCCGCTTCCCGAGGAACGACCCGCCACCGAGCGCCTCCCGCGCCAGCTCCACCATCTGGCCGCGCTGGCGCATGTTGATGGAGTCGATCTCGCGGAGGAAGGTGAGCGCCTGGTCGGCACCCAGCTCACCGGCCCGCGCCATGAAGGCGCGGATGTCCTTCGGCAGACAGCCACCGCCGAACCCGATCCCTGCCCGCAGGAACTTCTTCCCGATCCGGTCGTCGTGCCCGATGGCCTCGGCCAGCTTGGCGACATCGCCGCCGGAGGCCTCGCACACCTCCGCCATCGCGTTGATGAAGGAGATCTTGGTGGCGAGGAAGGAGTTCGCGGAGGTCTTCACCAGCTCGGCGGTCGGGAAGTCGGTGACGACGAAGGGCGAGCCCTCCGCGACCGGCGTCGTGTAGACCTCGCGCAGCAGCTTCTCGGCACGCTCGCTGCGCACGCCGACGACGATCCGGTCGGGGTGCAGCGTGTCGTTCACGGCGAAGCCCTCGCGCAGGAACTCCGGGTTCCAGGCGAGCTCGGCGTCCTCGCCGACGGGCGCGAGCTCCGCGAGGCGGGCCGCGAGCCGGTCGGCCGAACCGACGGGCACGGTGGACTTGCCGACGACGAGGGCGGGGGCCTTGAGATGCGGAGCGAGTGCTTCGAAGGCGGCGTCGACGTACGACATGTCGCACGCGTACTCACCGTGCTTCTGCGGCGTGTTCACACACACGAAGTGGATGTCGCCGAACTCCCCGATCTCGGCCCAGTCCATGGTGAACCGCAGCCGCCCGGAGGATCCCTCGATTCCGGCCACATGCCTGCGCAGCAGCTCCTCGAGCCCCGGCTCGTACATCGGGACCTCGCCCCGCTGGAGCATCTCGATCTTCTCGGGTACGACATCCAGCCCGAGGACCTCGAAACCGAGCTCGGCCATGGCCGCGGCGTGCGTGGCGCCGAGGTATCCGGTGCCGATCACGGTGATCTTGAGGGCCATGGATGCTCCTGAGGTGTACGTCATGGGTGCGCTGCCCGAGCATAGTCGGGGCGTGTGGCGGCCCCTCACCGGGCAGATTTCCCCCTGTCGCCAAGCTCACGTATCACTCCCGTGGGCATACCCCTAAAATTTGGGTTACTTAACGGTAATTAGCGTCCTTGGAGCGTGAGAGACCTTGGCCGGATCGGCTGACTTCGACCTGTACCGCCCGTCCGAGGAGCACGACATGCTCCGCGACGCGATCCGTTCGCTGGCCGAGGCGAAGATCTCGCCCCATGCCGCCGCGGTCGACGAGGATGCCCGTTTCCCGCAGGAGGCGCTCGACGCCCTGGTCGCCAACGATCTGCACGCGGTGCACGTACCCGAGGAGTACGGCGGCGCGGGCGCCGACGCGCTCGCCACGGTCATCGTGATCGAGGAGGTGGCCCGCGTCTGCGTCTCCTCCTCACTCATTCCCGCCGTGAACAAGCTGGGCTCGCTCCCGGTGATCCTGTCCGGCTCCGAGGAGCTGAAGAAGAAGTACATGACCCCGCTCGCCAAGGGCGACGGGATGTTCTCGTACTGCCTCTCCGAGCCGGACGCGGGCTCCGACGCGGCCGGTATGACGACGAAGGCGGTCCGCGACGGCGACTTCTACGTCCTCAACGGCGTGAAGCGCTGGATCACCAACGCGGGCGTCTCCGACTACTACACGGTGATGGCGGTCACGGACCCGACCAAGCGCTCGAAGGGCATCTCGGCCTTCGTGGTCGAGAAGGCCGACGAGGGCGTCTCTTTCGGCGCACCGGAGAAGAAGCTCGGCATCAAGGGCTCCCCGACCCGCGAGGTCTACCTCGACAACGTCCGCATCCCCGCCGACCGCATGATCGGCGAGGAGGGCACCGGCTTCGCCACCGCCATGAAGACCCTGGACCACACCCGCATCACCATCGCCGCCCAGGCACTCGGTGTCGCCCAGGGCGCCCTCGACTACGCCAAGGGCTACGTCCAGGAGCGCAAGCAGTTCGGCAAGCCGATCGCCGACTTCCAGGGCATCCAGTTCATGCTGGCCGACATGGCCATGAAGATCGAGGCCGCCCGCGCCCTGACCTACCAGGCCGCGGCAGCCTCGGAACGCGGCGACAAGAACCTCACGTTCCAGGGCGCGGCCGCCAAGTGCTTCGCCTCGGACGTGGCCATGGAGGTCACCACGGACGCGGTCCAGCTGCTGGGCGGCTACGGCTACACCCGTGACTACCCGGTCGAGCGGATGATGCGCGACGCGAAGATCACCCAGATCTATGAGGGCACGAACCAGGTCCAGCGCATCGTGATGGCCCGCAACCTGCCGTAACCGAGTCCTCCGGTACGGCACTGTCCTCCGGTACGGCACTGAGGGCGCCCCTTCTTCCTGGGGCGCCCTCAGTGCTTTCCGGCAGCGGAAGCGATACGGCAGGTACGACGGGCCTCACGCGGCGGACATCAGGGCCAGGGAGCCGACCACGGGTGCCATGTAGACCAGGGGGAACGCGATGTGGGAGTACCAGCGTGCCCGGATCACCGTGATGACGGCCAGGGAGAAGTAGAGCACCAGGCCGATTCCGGCGGCCACACCGATGGGAGGCAGCGCCAGGCCGACCAGCAGACCCACCGCGCCGGCCGCCTTGGCGATGCCCAGCCACACCCACAACGAGCGGGGAACGCCGTAGTCCGCCAGCGGCTTCACCACCCACTCGGCGCGGGTGAAGACGGAGTAGGCGGAGAAGGCCGCCAGCAGTGCTGCCAGTACGGTGACGACGACGTAGACGGTGAACATCTCAGGAGCTCCTCGAAGATCGTGGATTGTGCCGGCGGGCGTGGAGTAGAACCGGTCGGGACTGCTTGTTCACTGACCTGACACGGCGCGATCCAGGAATGTGACGGGCCGGCGCGCTCCTTGCCCGTGCATCGCCAATACCTGTGTGTACCAGGGGCGTTGAGTCGCCCGCAGGCACCGTTCGGCGGGGGCGCCGGCCGGCTCGGCGAGGTCAGTCAGGCCCAGCGCTTCGAGGTCCTCCTCCAGCTGAACCAGCCCGGTGAGCCCGCGCGCCACCGACTCCGTCCACGCGTCCGGGGTCCGGGACGGGAAGGGCCCCGCCGATCCCGTCGGCGGGGCCCTTCCCGTAAGAAACGGACGGTCAGTTGCCCGACACGGTCACCGTCTCGTCGTTCTTCAGCTCGTCCACCAGCGTCTTGACCTTCGCCTTGTCCCAGACGAGGTTGCTGCCGGTGGAGCCGGAGATCGGCATGTTGATGGACTTGCCGTCGCCACCGGTGACGCCCTTCATGGCCCAGAACATGTCGGCCAGGTCCCACAGGCTCATGTCCTTGTCGACGACGAGGGTGTCGAGGCCGGCGCTCATCGTCGGGTAGAGCTTGAAGGGGTTGAGGACGGTCGACGGGGTCGCGACCTGGTGGGCCAGGGCGGCCAGGAACTTCTGCTGGTTCTTCGTGCGCTGGAGGTCGCTCGCCGCGAAGGCGTGCCGGGTGCGGACGAAGGCGAGGGCCTGCTCGCCGTTGAGGGTCTGCTTGCCCTTCTTGAAGTCCGCGCCGGAGTACTTGTCCTTGAAGCCCTGGTCGAGGGTCATCTCCACGCCGCCGACCGAGTCGACGATGTCCGCGAAGCCCGCGAAACCGATCTCCACGTAGTGGTCGATGTGCAGCCCGGTGTTGTACTCGACGGTGCGCACCAGCAGGGTCGGGCCGTCGAACGCGTAGGCCGCGTTCAGCTTGTTCGCGCCCAGCGGGCCCTTGATCTTGCCGGACTCGGATCCGCGGAACGTCGGAATCGTCACGTTCGAGTCGCGGGGCAGCGAGATCAGCGTCGAGCCGTTGTCACCGGTGTGCAGGATCATCATCGAGTCCGTGCGCTTGCCCTCGGCGGACCCGGTGTGCAGCTTCTTCTTCTCCTCGGCGGACATGCCCGCGCGGCTGTCGGAGCCGACGATCAGGTAGTTCGTGCCCTTGCCCCCGTCGGGCCGGTCGATGACCTTCGAGAGGTCCACGTCGCGGTTGAGCTTGGAGTCGGCCCAGAAGTACGTGCTCACGGACACCACGACCAGCAGCGTGACCAGCGTGATCGCGGTCCACTTGATCCGGCGGCGCCAGTTCGGCGCGGGCCGCGGCCCCCGCCCGCCGGGCCCCTCGGGACCGCCGCCACCGCCCGGCTGCCCGTAGACCTGGCCGGTGTTGTACCCGCTGTCGTAGCCCTGGTCGGAGCCGTCGTCGTACCCCTGTCCGTCGGTGTACGACGGCTGCTGGGGCACCCCCTGGCCGTACGGCGGCGCGGACGGGCCCGGACCGGGCGCCGTCGGGCCGCGCCGGACCTGGCGCATCACACGCGCGCTCTCGGGCTGTGCGCTGCCGCTGCCGCCGCCGTAGCGGTTGCTGCGGCGGTTCTCGTCGGACCAGGCGTCGGGCCAATCACTCATGCCGACCAGTGTGCAGTGCCGCACTGTGTGCCTTACAAGAGAGTGCGAAGAATCATGGCAGGGCTGTTGCAGAGCTGATGCAAAGCAACCCTTGCGCGCCCCGGCATATGGTGGACGGCATGACAGACCAGGCTCCCACCCCGGAATCCGATATTCCGGGCAAGCCGACCTCCGCGTCCCGGACCACCCTCAGCCACATCATGACCCACAACGACACCAACCTTCTTGGCACGGTGCACGGCGGCGTCATCATGAAGCTGGTCGACGACGCGGCCGGCGCCGTGGCCGGACGGCACTCCGGAGGGCCCGCGGTCACCGCCTCGATGGACGAGATGGCCTTCCTGGAGCCGGTCCGAGTGGGCGACCTCGTCCATGTGAAGGCCCAGGTCAACTGGACCGGACGTACGTCGATGGAAGTCGGCGTCCGCGTCCTTGCCGAGCGTTGGAACGAGTCGACCCCACCCCAGCAGGTCGGCTCGGCCTATCTGGTCTTCGCCGCCGTCGACGCCGACGGCAAGCCCCGACAGGTGCCGCCGGTCCTCCCGGAGACCGAGCGCGACGAGCGCCGCTGCCAGGAGGCCCAGATCCGCCGCACCCACCGGCTGGCCCGCCGTCGAGCGATCATGGAACTCAGGGAGAAGCGGTCCGCCGAGGGCCTCGACGAATAGGCACGACGAATAGGTATACGGAGACCAGGGCGCCGGGGTTCGGTCCGATGACGCCAAGTACCGGCGATGCCCACGGACACACCGCCTACGGACACACCGCCTACGGACACACCGCCTACGGGCAGACCACCTGGTCTCCGGTGACAGCCCCGAACTCCCCCTGTTGGGGATCGTCCGCCCGCACCCGCCTGACCTGCTTGAAGTCCGTTCCCGCGATGACCTTCATCAGCGGCCCCTGCCCTTTGACCGCGCGCAGCTCGCAGCCCGGCAGGGCGGCCGCGAGGGACTTCGCCGAGCGGTCCCAGCGGGGGTCGTAGGCGACGACGGTGCGCTTCACGGCGCGGTCGGCCGCGTTGGCGGGCTGCCGTGTCGTACGGAACCCGGTGCCGCGCAGCGCGCTGTCCACGCGCTTGCCGAGGCCCTCGGTGGCCGTCCCGTTCTGGACCTGGACCTGGATCTGCTGCGGGGCGACGTCGACGCGCAGGGCCTTGCTGCGCGCCTTGTGCGCGGCGAGCGGCTTGTCGTCGCGCAGGGACTGGAAGAGCTTCTTGGACTTGGCCTCGTCCCACTTCAGGGTCGAGCCGATGCCCTTGACGACGTATCCCATCTGCCCGATCGGCACGGTCGTGAACTCGGAGGAGGCGGGGGAGAAGTTCCGCATCGCCCGGCCCAGGTCGAGCAGCTCCTCCGTGCCGAAGCCCTTGTCGGCGCGGACCGAGCCGAGCACGGCGTGTGTGACGTCACGGAACTTCAGCGGGTTCAGCAGCACTCCGGAGGAGGTCGCCTGCTCGATCAGGGCCGCGAGGAAGCGCTGCTGGCGCTGCATGCGGCCGAGGTCGGAGGACCCGTCGGCGTGCCGCGAGCGCACGTACTGCAGGGCCTGCCCACCGTTCAGCTGGTGCGAGCCGGCGGTGAGGTCGAGCCCGGTGTAGGAGTCCTTCAGTGGCCGTACGGTGCAGACCTGCACGCCGCCGAGCACGTCCACCGTCTTCATGAAGCTGGTGAAGTCGACCTCCAGGTAGTGGTCGATCTTGACGTGGGTCATGTTCTCGACGGTGCGCACGGTCAGGTTGGGGCCGCCCTCCGCGTACGCCGCGTTGATCTTGATGGGGTGGGGGCCGTGCCGCTTGCCGGTGGTCTCGTCGGTGTGCGCGGGCGTCTCGGCGTACGAGTCGCGCGGCAGGCTGACGACGCTGGCCCGCTCCCGGTCCTCCGAGATGTGCACGATCATGATCGTGTCCGTGCAGTGGCAGGGGGCGCCGCCGAGCCGGTACTTCTTCTTCTCCTCCGGCGTGATCTTGTCCCGGCCGTCGGTGCCGACCAGCAGGACGTTCATGCCGTGGCCCGCCTGCGGGCGGTTCTTCATGTCCTTGAACGGGTCGACGCGGGCGATGTCCTCGTCGAGGCCGGTGACGACCGCGTGCCCGATGCCCGCCGAGGCGAGAACGACCACGGAGAGCGTGGTCACCACCCGCATGCCCCAACGTGGCTTCCTGGGCCGTACGGCGGGCCGCCGTACGGGGGACGGCTGCGGGCGGCGCCGGGGCGGGGCGGGGGAGCGGGGCGGCGTGGGCAAGGGGGACACCTCCGCGTCGGCCGGGTGTGGGGGATCCGTGAGCACCGTAGGCCCATACGATCTGCGGCCCGGGCCTGAGGGCGGGCGGCGCGCGCCCGTGTCCCCCATTCGCGGTAACGTGACGCCTGATGAGCGAGAAGTCTGACGTGCAGCCCCCCGCCGTATCCGTGATCATGCCGGTCCTCAACGAGGAGCGGCATCTGCGCGGGGCCGTCCAAGCGATCCTGGCGCAGGAGTACGACGGCGAGATGGAGGTGGTCATCGCCATCGGTCCGTCCTCGGACCGTACGGAGGAGATCGCCGCCGAGCTCGCAGGAGAAGACCCGCGCGTCCACACGGTGCCGAACCCGACCGGCCGCACCCCCGCCGCGCTCAACGCCGCGATCAAGGCGTCCCGCCACCCGATCGTCGTCCGCGTCGACGGGCACGGCATGCTCTCGCCGAACTACATCTCGACGGCCGTACGGCTCCTGACGGAGACCGGCGCGCAGAACGTCGGCGGCATCATGCACGCCGAGGGCGAGAACGACTGGGAGCACGCGGTCGCCGCCGCCATGACGTCGAAGATCGGCGTCGGCAACGCGGCCTTCCACACGGGCGGCGAGGCGGCCCCCGCCGAGACCGTCTACCTCGGTGTCTTCCGGCGCGAGGCGCTGGAGCAACAGGGCGGCTACAACGAGGAGTTCATCCGCGCCCAGGACTGGGAGCTGAACTTCCGCATCCGCGAGGCGGGCGGCCTCATCTGGTTCTCGCCCGAGCTGAAGGTTTCCTACCGGCCGCGGCCGAGCGTGCGCGCCCTCGCCAAGCAGTACAAGGACTACGGCCGTTGGCGGCACGTCGTCGCCCGCTACCACGAGGGCTCCATCAACCTGCGCTACCTCGCCCCGCCGACCGCGGTGTGCGCGATCGCGGCGGGCATCGTGGTCGGCGCGGCCCTCACCCCGTGGGGCTTCGTCATCCCCGGCGGGTATCTCGCGGCGATCGCCCTCGGCTCCGTACCGGCGGGCAAGGGCCTGCCGCTCAAGGCCCGGCTGCAGATCCCCGTCGCCCTCGCCACCATGCACATGACGTGGGGCTGGGGCTTCCTGACCAGCCCGAAGGCCCTCGCCAAGAAGGTCATCGCGTCGCGCCGCCCGGCGGTGCTCGCCTCGAACTGAGGCCAGGTGTACGACAGTTGGGCCCCTCTCCGGCAAGGAGAGGGGCCCAACCGCCTTTGCGCCCAACCGCTTTACGACCAGGTGAAGCCGGGGTTCACCTTCATGCAGGCGTCGGTCTTGGCGCCGTTGAGGGCCTCGGCCGTGTCCGGGATCGAGTCGTCCTCCGCCGTGGCCTTGTAGGCCGTCCCCGTGCGCCAGTCGGCACCGACGACGAGCGTGACACCCGAGACGTCCGTCGACTTCTTCACCGAACCGAACGGGATCCCGAGGGACTTGGCGACCTTCTGGGCGTCGCCCTCAAGGTCGGCGCTCGGGTAGCGGATGACGGTCTTCTCCTCGGCGGTGGCCGTCGTCGGGTCGGCGGTCGCCTGCGCGAAGCCCTTCCCGACGAGCAGGTCGCGCACCGTGCCCGCGCGCCCGGAGACCGGGCCGAGCGCGGTCGTCCGCGTGCCGTTCTGCACGAGCACGCCGATCTTGTCGTCCGCCGCGGCCGGGTCCGAGGAGGCCTTCTCCGCGGTGCTTTTCTTCTTTTTGCTCGTACCGTCGAGCGGGATGTCCTCGCGGACGAGCCGGAACAGCTTCGTGGCGTCGTCGGTGGGCGCCACGCGCGCGCCGACGTACCGGAACGGCATCGTCGTCATCGTGATGCCCTTTGTGGGCACCTTGCGCAGCTCCTTGCTGAGGTCGTAGAGCTTCGCCACCGTGCCCAGGTCCTCGTCGACGGTGAGCGCGTTGGTGGCCGTCTCGGCGAGCGCCCGCAGCTTGCCCGGGTTGCTCAGCGTCGCGTTCTCGCGCAGCTGGCGGACCATCGCGTTCATGTACTGGTGCTGTGCCTTGGCCCGCGCGATGTCGGTGCCGTCCTCGAAGCCGTAGCGGGTCCGCAGCCACTGCAGGGCCTGCTTGCCCTTGACGTAGGTGGTGCCCTTCTTCAGCTTCAGCCCGGAGCCGTGCCCGCGGCTGTCCTTGGAGTAGATGTTGGCGTCCACGCAGACCGGGACGCCGCCGATCGCGTCCGCCATCGACACCACACCCGAGAAGTCGATCTTCATGAAGTGGTCGATGTGGATGTCGGTGAGCTTCTCCCAGGTGGCCACCGTGCAGCCGGGGCCGCCGCGGCCGAGCGACTGGTTGGTCATCACCCTGCCGACGGTCGCCGCGTACACCTTCCCGTTGTCCGGGTCCGTGCACTTGGGGATCTGCAGCAGCGTGTCGCGCGGCATGCTGACCACCGACATGTTGGTGCGGTCGGCGGAGACGTGCAGCAGCATCTGGACGTCGGCCAGGGGGACCCCGCCGAAGGTTTCCTTGGCGCCGCCGAGCTTCTGGTTCTCCTTGGTGTCCCGGGCGTCCGAACCGATCAGCAGGATGTTCAACGGGGTCTGACCGGCCGCGTTCGCCTTGGACTCGGCGGCCCTGTCCTTCTCGTCCCCGATGTTCAGCTTGTCCTTCTTTATGTTGGCGTTCAGGTGCTGGTAGTAGAGATAGCCGGCACCTGCGGTGCCGAGTATCAGGACCGCCAGAACCATCGCCGACCAGCGCAGGATGCGACGTCTGCGACGTGGGCGCCCCCCGCCCCCGCGCCGGCGCCCGCCGCCTCCGCCGTGCCGGCCGTGCCCACGCGGCTGTGCCGACGGACCGTCGCCGTCACCGTCCGCCGGGCCCCCCTGCCCGTCGTACCGGTCCTCGTCCCAGTCCGCTTCGCCGGCCTGCCCGGCGCGTGGTCGCGTTCCCTCCCCACGCACACTGCTCTGCGCCATTTCCCTGCCCTCCCCACCCTGCGCCCGCCGATCGGGCCCGTCCCGCGCTCTGTGTCCCTGTGCTGCGCCCCTGCGTCCGTCACGTCCTGTCGCGTCCGTCTCCCGGACACTCCTGTGGTGTTAGACGCACGACGGGCCCGTCAGGTCATCAACCGACGCACACCGATTTGGCTGTCACGGCCCCTCGCCCCCCACCCGAGCGCCGGAGCGGCCTGGACGGGAGCGTACTTGAGGGTGCTTCGACGCGTGTTTCGCCGGAGTTTCGGAGCCGGCCGGACCTGAACGCGGCTCATCATTCTGCAGCGAGGTAAGAATTCCCTGTGCGGAGGGAACCCGGCCTCAGAACCGGTAGGGCTTGTACACGTCCATGCAGTCCCCGGTGTCCGCTCCGTGCACCGCGTCCGCACTCTCGGGCAGGTCACCGGCCTTCGGCGCCGACTGCTTCGGATAGGCGGCACCGCTGCGCCAGTCCGCACCGACAGTCAGCGTGAGTGCGGTGACGTCGGCCGAGGCGCGCACCTGACCGCTCGGCACCCCCAGCGCGGCCGCCACGGAGAGGGCGTCGGCCTTCCCCTGGGCACCCGAGCTCTTCGCGTACGTCACCAGGGTCCGCGTCTGCGGATCCGGCGTCGCACTGGCCAAGGCCCGGGTGAACCCCTTGCCCTGCAGGACGCCCGCGACGGCCGTGGCCCGCTGCCCGACCGCCGCCACGCCCTCGCCGCCGGTGCCGTTGACCACGGTGACCGCCAGCGTCCCGGCCGGCGTGGCCGCGGGACCGGTGGCGGTCGCCGTGGGACCGGGCGAGCCGGACGCGCTGCCGCTCTTGCCGTCCTTGCCGCCCTTGTCGAACGACACGTCGTCGCGGACCATCGCCCACACCTTGTCCGCGTCCGCGGGCGCGGCGACCAGGTGGTCGTCGTCCAGCGGGTCCTGGACCGTGGGCATGGTGGTCATGGTGAACCGGCTGGTCGGCACGGTCTTGAGCTGTGCACCGAGGTCGTACAACTTCTTGACCGTCCCGATCTCCTCGGAGACCTTGAGGGACTTGGTCGCCGCCTCGGCGAGATCCGTCAGACGGCCGACGTCGGTGAAGCCGTTCTGGCTCTTCAGCGTGCGGATCATCGAGTTCATGTACATGTGCTGCGCCTTGGCGCGGCCCAGGTCGCTGTAGAAGGCGTGCCGGGTGCGCAGCCACTGCAGGGCCTGCTCGCCCTTGACCTTCCTCGTGCCGGCCTTCATCTTCAGGCCGGAACCGCCGGAGACCCTGGGCAGCGGCCGGTCCCACACGTTCTGCTTCACACAGACGTCGACGCCGCCGACCGCGTCCGCCATCTTCACGACACCGGCGAAGTCGATCATCATCCAGTGGTCGATGTACACGCCGGTCAGGTTCTGCCAGGTGGCCAGCGTGCAGCCCGGACCGCCACGGCCCAGGGACTCGTTGATGACGGTGTTCTTGGCGGGGTACTTCTCCCCGGTATCGGGGTCGGTGCACTTCGGGATGTCGACCCGGGTGTCGCGCGGAATGCTCACCACGGAGGCGCTCTTCCGGTCCGCGGACAGATGGATCAGCATCTGGACATCGGCCAGCGGCTTGCTGCCGACGCTCTCCTTGTGGCCGCCGAGCTTCAGGTTCGCCGCCGAGTTACGGCTGTCGGAACCGATCAGCAGGATGTTCAGCGGGGTCTGCCCGTCCGCGTTGGCGTCCGCCTTCTTGACCCCGGACTCACCGCTGTTGCGCTGGCCCTTCTTGATGTTGCCGTTCAGATGGAGGTAGTAGAGATATCCGGCGCCGGCCGTCCCGAGGATCAGGACGGCCAGGGATATCGCGATCCCGCGGAGCATGCGGTGCCTGCCGGGTCTGCGCCGACCGGGCCGCTGTCTGCCGCGCCGGTGACCGGCTCCGGAACCGCCCAGGCCGTCACCGCCACCCCCGTCGGAGGCCGCTGCCGAAGCCGTACCCGCCGGTGAACCGTTTCCCCTCCCCGGTCCGCCGCCCCGCCGTACGCCCCGCCGCGTGCGCTCCCCGCGCACACCACTCTGCGCCATCCCGCTGTTCTCCCCACCCCTGGCACCACACAGCACACGGGTGCGTCCCCGCAGGCGTACGACTTCGTACGACGCGGGGACGCACCCGTCAGCTCACTTGGCGCACACCGTTTTGTCCGCCGTGGACTTGTCGACCTCCGGCGCCTTCGAGGTCATCGAGACCCCGGCGCCCTTGAAGTCCTTGCCCAGGGTCAGCACGATCGCCGGCAGCCCCTGTGCGTTCTTCTCGCTCTTGCCGGGCTTCATCGCCGAAGCGGACAGCCCCATGAGGTCCGCCAACTTGCGCGCCTGATCAGCCTGGTCGGGAGCGTATTCGAGGGTCGTCTTGGCGAGCTCAGCGTCCGCGTTCCCCAACTGACTGGACTTGAGCACGCCCTCGTCGTTCTGGAGCCAGTTCAGCGTCTCCTGTGCGGAGCCGGCCTCGGCGCCGCCGTTGTAGATGTCGACCCGGATGTCGGAGGCGGCGGAGCGCGAGCCCTTGAGGCGGGCGGCGACCGCGGCCTTCTCCTTCTTCTCCTTCTGCTTGACCGTCGTCAGCGAGACGTCGTCCTTGATCGCTGAGAAGAGTGCGGGGGCCCTCGTCTTGTCGACCACCACCGTCGCGTGGACCTTCTCGGCCGGGTTGTCGACCACCGGCACCGTCGTGAACGAGATGTTCTTCGGCGGCACCTTCTTCAGCTCCATGGCCATGTCCTTGAGCGTGCTGACCTTGCCGATGCCCTTGTCCACGGTGAGCGCCTTGGTGGCCGCCTCGGCCAGGTCCAGCAGCTTCGTGGGGCTCGTGAGGGTCTTGCTGGAGCTCATCTTGCGCATCAGCGAGGCCATGAACTGCTGCTGCACCTTGATGCGGTCGAGGTCGCCCTGGTTGCCGAAGCTGTGCCGGGTGCGGACGAAGGCGAGTGCCTGCTCACCCTCGATGTTGTGCTTCCCGGCGGAGAGCTTGAGATGCGAGTCGGGGTCGTTGACGTCCTTGGCGAGACAGACCTCGACACCGCCCACCGCCGAGGTCAGCGTCTTGACCGCGTTGAAGTCGACCATCGCGAAGTGGTCCGGCTCGATGCCGGTGACCGCCTTGACCGTGCGCATGGTGCAGCCCGGGTCCCGGTTTTCCTGGCCGAGGCTGGTGTTGAAGCGCACGTTGTCCGTGCCCGTGATGGTCTTGGTGCTGCCGTCGTCCTGAATCGTGTCGCAGTCCGGGACGTTCACGATCAGGTCGCGCGGGATGCTCAACGCGGTCGCGTTCGTACGGTCCTTGGAGACGTGCAGCAGGATGTTGGTGTCGGCGTGGCCGACGCTGTTCTTGTCGCCGTAGCCCTCGTTGCCCGAGCCGGTGCGCTTGTCCGTGCCGATGATCAGCAGGTTGAAGGCCTCGTCCTTGCTGAAGTAGCTCTTGGCCGCGTCACCGACGTCCGTCGTCGTGACGTTGCCCTCGAGGTGCTTGAGGTAGGCGTAGGCCGCCGCGGAGACCGCGACGAGCACGAAGGCCATGCTGCCGCCGGTCCACAGCAGTATTTTCTTCGTCCGCGACTTCTTGGGCTTCGTCCGCCCCCGCCGCCGCCCGGGAGGCGGCTCGGCCGGCGCGCCACGGCGTCTGCGCGGCCCCGGCACCTCGGTGTCGGGAACGGCGCCGGGAGCCTGGCGCGACCCCCGGCCCGGCGCGGTGCGCCCACCCGCGGCAGCGGGGGCCGCACGACGGGCGGATCTACGGGGGCCGGGAACTCCCGACTGCGCAGCGGAAGGCTGTAGTCGCAGTTCGTAGTCACCGGTGTCGGGGTTGAGTACCCACTGGTCTGCGGGGTCGATATCGTCCGCCCGCCCACGGCCTTGCGCGTCCACGGTTGTTTAAGTCCTCCGTCGGGGCCACGCGGCGCCTTTCCCCCTCAGAAGGCGCTCGGTCAGTCGGTCCAGCAGTGCGCGACCCCAGGACGGGCCTCGTGGTCGGGTGCACCGGATCGCTCACACTATCCGCCCAGTTCAGCGCCAAGCGACGGCGGTGACAAATTCCACGTCCCTACAACTGGGCAATCCGCCCTATTTCTCAGAGACTTCTTAGCTCTGGCGTTCCCCGGCTTGGTGTGCGCTTTACCCGCAGGTGTCCTCGGCGGCCGTGTTCCCGCGGAAAGTGGGTGCCGGATCGGGAGTACCGGCACGCGAACCGAACCGCTTTCCTGCCGACTTTCCGTCCTCGTACGACTCCTCTTCGTAGTCGTACGACGATTCGTACGAGTCTTCGTCATCACCCCCGTACGAGTTCTCCGCCGTGCTCTCCCCGGTGTTCCCGGTCGCGTTGCCGGTCGCGTTCCCAGTCGTGTCCCCGGTTCTGTTCTCGGTCCGGTTCCCGGTCGAGCTCTCCGTCGTGCGGGTCCTCGCGGCGGAATCCTCCGGAAGTTCCTTCGCGACCTCGACGGCCGTGTCCGCGCGCAGCCGGGCGAAGAGTTCCTTCGCCGCGGGCTCCACGAGCTGGTCGCGATTGGCGTTGTAGACGTACGGCGTCCGGGGCACGGTCAGGAATTGCACATGTTCCGTGGGGATGTGGCGCAGGCCGCGGACGAGTTGGTAAAGCCCGCGCAGGCTCGCCAGTTCCGGGTCCGTGGTGAGGGACGAAGTGGCCGCGTCCAGCACCGGATAGAGCTTCACGGGATTCAGCAGGACGTCGTTGCTCTGCACCTTGTTGACGAGCGCGCCGAGGAAGCGCTGCTGGCGGTCCATGCGGTCGGTGTCGCTGCCGTCGCCGAGGGTCTTGCGGGCGCGTACGTAACCGAGCGCCTGCTCGCCGTCGAGCGTCACCTTGCCCGCGGGCAGCCGCAGCTTGGCGGCCTTGTCGTTCACCGGTTCCTTCAGGCACACCTCGACACCGTCGACCGCGTCGACCATGTCCTTGAAGCCGTTGAAGTCCACGACCATGTGGTGGTCGATACGGATGTTCGTGAGCTTCTCGACGGTCCGGATCGTGCAGGCCGAACCGCCGAACTCGAAGGCGTAGTTGAACATCGCGAACATCGGCTCGGTGCGGCTGCCGTCCGGACGGCGGCAGTCGGGCACGTTCACCATCAGGTCGCGGGGCAGCGAGACGGCGGTGGCGCTGCGCCGGTCGGCGGACAGGTGCAGCAGGATCGTGGTGTCGGAGCGCTCGGTGCCGGAGTCGCGGCCGTACTTGCGGTTCTCGTCCCCCGACCGCGAGTCCGACCCGATCAGCAGGATGTTCTGCGCGTCACGCACCAGCGAGGTGGGCCGCTCCTTCTCGTACCGGGCGAGCTCGGCGGCCGCCGCGTTGTCCGGCGTGATGTTCGCGTCCAGCTTCTCGTACGCGGCCCAGCCGGCCCCCGCGACCCCGACCACCAGCGCGACGACCCCGATCGCGGTGTACCGCAGCCGGCGCCGCCGCCGTCGTATGACCCCGGCGCCGGTCGGGGACGCTCCGGAGGGCGCGCCTGCGGTGTCGGTCACGGATCGGTCCACCCCTCATGGCGTACGAGCGTGTCGTCCTGCGTGCTCTTACGACGATGGCGTGGGGCGGGGCGGGGCGCGGCTGGTGCTGGGCCGAACGGGTGGCGCGGACTGGTTGCCTTGACGGCAACCGGTTCCCCCAGGGGACCGGCCTAAGGTAACCGGTTCCCCTGCGGCGACCGGTTCCCTGAAGCGACCGCCCTAGGGCGACCGGTTTCCCCTAACGGCGAGTAGCCGTCACCCGCTCACTCTCGATCCGCTTGGCAAGTGCGTCCTCGCCCACCTGCTCAAGATGACGGCACAGCACCACGGACCCCCCGGCAGCGAGCGGCGAGTACAGCCCGGCGCTGAGCCCCTCCCATGTGTCGTACGACAACCCGGAGAGGAGCCGTGACCCGGGCCCCGTGAGGTCGAGCCCGGGTGCGTCCGCCCTGGCCCGCTCGACGACCTCGGCGCCCGTGTACTCGCCCCCGGCGACGACCAGCGCGGGCGCCTCCGGGTCCACGGGCGCGTACGCCTGGAAGCGGTCCCCCTGGCTCGGCACCTCGACGGCGTAGTCGGCGAACCCGGCCGGCGGCTGCGGGAAACGCCCGCCGAGCGGCCGTAGCGCCAGTGCGATCCGCTCGCCGGAGCAGGCGCGCGCCGCGTCCAGCGTGTCGGGACCGCTGACGACGAGGTCGGCGGCGGCCGGATCACCCCCGACGTCGGCGACGACTCCCACGGACGCGCACGCCATCAGCCACACCGCCGTCTGCCAGTGCGCGGGCAGCAGCAGCGCGACCCGGTCGCCGGGCTCGGCGGACAGCTCGCCCTGGAGGAGGTTGGCGGTCTTGGCCACCCAATTGGCGAAGGTGGCCACGGACAATTCGACACGTTCGCCGGTGGCGTCGTCGTAGAAGGTCACCAAGGGGCGCGCGGGGTCCGCGGCGAGCGCGGATCGCAGCAGGTCGGCAGGGGTGCGGTCGGTGGCGTTCACGCGGGCAAGCGTACGCGGGAACGGGGGGCGGGGGCCGCCCGGTCGGGCCAACGGGCGGGTCCCGCAGGGCCACCGGTTCGGACGAGCGCAGCCGACGGTCCGTCAATTCCCCGATGGACAGATATGTATGACTATGTCCAAGATCAGGAGCATGCGTAGATTCCTTGCCAGCTCGGTCGGCGTCACCTGCGCGGCCGCACTCGCCCTTCCCCTGGCCCTGCCCGACCCGGCACAGGCCCGAGCCCCGGCGGTGACCGCCGAGCCCGCCGTCCCCGGCAGCACCCAGTCCCTGCCGCTCGTCCCGCTCGCCGGTACCCGCTCGCTCGGTCCCGCCGCGTCCGAACAGGGGCTCCCCAGACGGGACGTACGGTCGTTCTCGCTGGTCGGCGTCGTCTGGGACAACCCGAACAGCGAACTGCACGGCCACGTCCAGGTCCGTACCCGCGACGCCGGAACCACCCACTGGTCCGGCTGGCAGGACGTCGAGACGCACTACTCCGACGACGCGGCCGACCTCGACAGCGCCGAGCGTGCCTCGGGCCATGTCCGCGGAGCCACCGCACCGCTGTGGGTGGGCGCCTCGGACGGCGTGGAGGTGCGGGTCCAGGCGGAGCTGGCGGAGGGCGACGAACGGGCCGGGGCAACCGCCGACTCCCCGCTCCCCAGGGGCCTGCACCTCGAACTCGTGGACCCCGGCGCGGACCCCCCGCGCGCGGGCACCCGCCGGGCGGAGCCGACGGGCGGCACATCCGTGGTGGAAGCCGCGGCGGCCGACGCACTCAACACGGAGCCGGTGGATGCCGCTGCCGCCAACGCCGGTCTCGCCCCCCTCGGCGCCACCGAGATCCCGGCGCTCACCAAGCAGCAGACCGAGCGGGACCCGGCCACCCAGGAACTGCTGGCGGCCCAGGGGAGCCGGCAGCGCGCGCAGCCGTACATCGGACCGCGCCCGCGCATCATCACGCGCCGCGGCTGGGGCGCCGACGAGAACCTCCGCGAGCGCGGCTTCGTCTACACGAAGAAGGTCAAGGCGGCCTTCGTGCACCACACGGCTTCGGGCAACAAGTACCGCTGCTCACAAGCCCCTTCAGTCATCCGCAGTATCTACCGCTACCACGTCGAGAGCAGCGGCTGGCGTGACATCGGCTACAACTTCCTCGTCGACAAGTGCGGAAACATCTACGAGGGCCGTGCGGGCGGTGTGGCGAAGCCCGTGATGGGTGCCCACACCCTCGGTTTCAACACCAACAGCATGGGGATCGCCGTCCTCGGCAGCTACGGAGCCACCAAGCCGACCAGCGCCGCGCTCAAGGCCATCGCCCGGCTCACCGCATGGAAGCTCGGCCTCTACGGTGCGAATCCGCGCGGCAAGACATACCTGAAGTCCGGCGGTGGCAATCTCTACCGAAAGGGAAAGAACGTACGACTCAATGTGATCTCCGGACATCGGGACGGGTTCGCCACAGAGTGCCCAGGGCGGCTCCTGTACGGCAAGCTCGGCTCGGCCCGGCGCACGGCGGCCCGCTACCAGGGGAGATAGCTGCTGGTGCGGCCGTCGAATGCGCCATCGAACGGTCTGCATACACTGGCCCGCCGTACATGGTTCGGCGGGCCCCAGCAGGAAGCAGAGACGACAGGTGACAGAAGCGATCCTCCTGGTCGGCGGCAGAGGCACCCGGCTGCGTCCGCTCACGATGAACACCCCCAAGCCGATGGTCCCGGCGGCGGGTGTCCCCTTCCTCACGCACCAGCTGGCGCGCGCGAGGGCGGCGGGCGTCGAGCACATCGTCCTGGCGACCTCCTACCTGGCCGAGGTCTTCGAGCCCTACTTCGGCGACGGTTCGGCGCTGGGCCTCCACCTGGAGTACGTCACCGAGGAGGAGCCCCTCGGCACGGGCGGCGCCATCCGCAACGTGGCCGAGCGGCTGCACTCCGGCCCCGACGACCCGGTCCTGATCTTCAACGGCGACATCCTGACCGGTCTGGACATCCCGGCGCTGGTCGCCACGCACCGCTCCACCCGCGCGGACGTCTCCCTCCACCTCACCCGTGTCGAGGACCCGCGCGCGTACGGCCTGGTGCCGACGGACGCGACCGGCCGCGTACAGGCGTTCCTCGAAAAGCCGCAGACCCCCGAGGAGATCGTCACCGACCAGATCAACGCGGGGGCGTACGTCTTCCGCCGCTCGGTCATCGACACGATCCCGGCGGGCCGCCCGGTCTCGGTGGAACGCGAGACGTTCCCGGACCTCCTCGCCACCGGAGCCCACCTCCAGGGCATGGTCGACTCCACCTACTGGCTGGACCTGGGCACCCCCCAGGCCTTCGTACGCGGCTCCGCCGACCTCGTCCTCGGCCGCGTTCCCTCCCCGGCCGTCCCGGGCCGCTGCGGCGACCGCCTGGTCCTGCCCACCGCCTCCGTCGCCCCGGACGCCAAGCTGACCGGCGGCACGGTCGTCGGCGACGGCGCCCATGTCGGCGAGGGCGCCCGCATCACCGGCAGCACCCTCCTGACCGGCGCCGTGGTCCAACCCGGCGCCGTCATCACCGACTCCCTCATCGGCGCCCACGCCCACATCGGCGAACGCACCCTGGTCTCCGGCACGGTCATCGGCGACGGCGCGATCATCGGCCCCGACAACGAACTCCGAGAGGGCGTACGCATCTGGTGCGACGCGAGGATCCCCGCGGGAGCGATCCGCTTCTCATCGGACCAGTGAAGGTGTTCTAGCCCGTCCGGCGTTTGAGGACGAGGCCGTCCAGGCCGAAAGGCAGGGGCAAGGGGGCGCAGCCCCCATATCCACGGGAAGGGCAGGGGCGGAGGGGGCGAAAACCACAGGCCCCCCGCCCCACCCCGGGCCTGCCGGGGTCACAACTTCCCGATGTCCCCCCGGGGCATCCGCGGCGCCCGCCGAGCAGGAGTACGCCCGGACAACAAGATCAACCGCGCAGCCCGATGCCGCTGCCCCGCATAGGGCGCAAGCAGCGACAACATGACGGAGTCATCCGCGTCCCGGTCGCCCGCCAGGGCATACCCCACGATCCCGGGAAGGTGCAGGTCCCCGACCGTCACCGAATCCGCCGCCCCATGACTCCGCTGCACAACCTCCGCCGAGGTCCACGGCCCCACCCCCGACACCAGCTCAAGCCGCTGCTGCGCCGCCTCGGGCGAGAACCGCACGGCTTCCTCCAGCCGCGCCGCGACCCGCACGGCCCGCAGAATCGTCGAGGCCCGCTTGTTGTCGACCCCGGCCCGGTGCCACTCCCAGGACGGGATCAGCGCCCAGGTCCGCGGCGCGGGCATCACGTACATCCGCTCGGGCGCGGGCCCCGGCGCCGGCTCCCCGAACTTCCGTACGAGCAACCGCCACGCCCGGTACGCCTCGTCGGTGGTGACCTTCTGCTCCAGCACGGAGGGAATCAGCGCCTCCAGCACCAGCCCGGTACGGGTCAGCCGCAGCCCGGGCCGCCGATGACGCGCCGCCGCCACGATCCGGTGTCGCGGCTCGAACGCGGAGGGATCGTCCAACGAGCCGAGCATCTCGGGCAGTTGCTCCAACAGCCACCCGGCCCCGGGCCCCCACGCCTCACCGTGAGCCACCCCGCCGCGCAGCGCGACCCGCAGCGTCCCGGGCCCGGCGGGCGTCCGGCTGGCCCGCCACACGGACCCGTCCGGCGTCGTACGAAAGGTCGGATCCCCCGGCCCCCGCCGCAGCGGCCCGAGCACCAGCCCAAGATCGAGAGGCCCGTCGGACGTCCACGTACGCCGACTCCCAGGCGCAGGAGCAGGCCGAGGCACCCCCGAGGGCACACCGACATGCCCCCCACGCACAGTCGTACGCGTAGGCCGCGGAGCAAATCGTCCAGCCAAGAGAAAGACCCCAGGGACACTCGAAAAGGGATGCCCTACGAGGGTAGGCGCTCCCCCCACCCGGCACGCCCGACTCAGCCCACCTCACCCGAGCCGGAGGCGGGGGCTCCACGCACCCGCACCGACGACGGCCCGCAGTCGCCCTTCGGCGGAAGGGGCCGTGCCGGTACATCAAATGCCCGTCGCGTACGTGGTCACACGCAACTCAAGCCATCCCGGGATACAGAAGTGACCACGTACGCGACGGGCGGATGCACCGGCACGGCCCCGACCCCCCACCGGCACCGGCCGCACCGCGAAGGGCGCCTCGCCAGATCACCGCACCGCGAAGGGCGCCTCGCCAGATCACCGCACCGCGAAGGGCGCCTCGCCAGATCACCGCACCGTGAAAGGCGCCCCCGCCAGACACCGCACCGCGAAAGGCGCCCCCGCCAGATCACCGCACCGCAACAAACTCCGCCGCATCCCGCTCCGCCCGAGCCCGAGGCTCCTCCGCCGCGTGCCCCACAGCCACAGCCCCCATCGGATCCCACCCCTCCGGCAGCTCCAGCACATCCCGTACGACATCCCGGCAGAACATCGTCGACGACACCCACGCGGAGCCCAGCCGCTCCCCGGCAAGGGCGACCAGGAAGTTCTGCACGCCCGCACCGGCGGCGACCACGAACATCTCCCGCTCGGCTCCGTCACGCCGCGCGTCCCCGTACGCATGGGAGCCGTCCATCACCAGACACGGCACGACCAGATACGGCGCCCTGCGCAGCAGATCACCGCGCCGCACGCGCTTGGCGATGGACTCCTCGCTCTTCCCGTCGCGCCGCAGATCCGCGATCCACGCCTCGCGCATGGCGTCGAGCAGCCGGGTGCGCGACTGCGCCGACTCCAGCAGCACGAACCGCCACGGCGTGGTGTGGTGCGGCGCGGGCGCGGTGACGGCCGCGGCGACCGCCCGCCGGACGGCACCCGGGTCGACGGGTTCATCCGTGAACGCCCGGACGGTACGCCGCTGGGTCACCGCTTCCCGTACCGCCTCCGACGTGCCGAGCCGGAACATGTCGTCGTGCGCACCCCGCACCATCGCCCGCGTCCCCTCGCCGTCGTCCTCGGCCACCACATGGGGCAGCCCCCGTACGACGGCGACGGGCAGCCCGGCGGCCTTGCCCTTGACCAGGTCGCCGGCGGCGGCGAGTTCGTCGGCGATGGCGACGACGGTCGCGCTCAGCGGATTGCCGTGCGCGTCGGTGCCCCCGCGCAGGTCGTCGAGGACCCGCACGCCCGCGGCGCCGATGGCGACATCGGTGAGTCCGGTCCGCCAGGGCCGCCCGAAGGTGTCGGTGACGACGACGCCCACGTCCACACCGAGGGCGTCGCGCAGGCCGTCCCGGATCGCCCGGGCCGACGCGTCGGGGTCCTCGGGCAGCAGCAGCACGGTCCCGGCAGGGGTGTTGGAGGCGTCGACCCCGGCGGCGGCCATCACGAGCCCCTGCCGGTTCTCGACGATCCGCAGGGCACCGCGGCGCGCCACGACCCGCACGGTCTCGGCGTCGATGGCCGCTTCCCGGTCCGTCGCCTCGACGACCCGCCCCTCCGCCTTGGAGACGATCTTCGAGGTGACGAGCAGCACGTCCCCGTCGACGAGACCGGGCTCGGCGACGGCGATCAGCTTGGCAAGGTCGTCACCCTGCCGGACCTCGGGCAGCCCGGGCAACGCCCAGACTCGGTAACCCGCGGATTCCCCACTGCCGCCGCTACGTCCTTCACTCAAAGCGCCCGCACCTCCTCCGCCAGCGCCAGCGCCTCACGCGCCATCTCCGCGGTGGTCTCGAGGTCGGACATCATCAGAGGCACGGCCCGGCACCGGATGCCGGCCTCTTCCACCCGCTCCACGGCACCCGCGTCCACCGTGTCGACGAGCCAGCCGTCCAGCAGCCCCGAGCCGTAGTGCTCGGCGACGGCGGCGGCCGTGGACTCCACGCCCACCGCCGCGAGCACCTTGTCGGCCATCCCGCGCACGGGCGCGTCCCCGACGATGGGGGAGAGACCGACCACCGGGACGCCCGCGTCGGCGATCGCCTCGCGGATCCCGGGCACGGCGAGGATCGTGCCGACGGACACGACGGGATTGGACGGCGGGAAGAGGATCACGTCCGCCTCGGCGATGGCTTCGAGCACCCCGGGCGCGGGCTTGGCCTGCTCGGCGCCGACCGGCACCACGGCCTGCGCGTCGACGGAGGCCCGCAGTCTGACCCAGTACTCCTGGAAGTGGACGGCCTTGCGCTCCCCGTCGATCTCGACGGCCACATGCGTCTCCACACGGTCGTCGGACATGGGGATCAGCCGCACGCCCGGCTTCCACCGGTCGCACAGCGCCGCGGTGACGGCGCTGAGGGGGTAGCCCGCGCCGAGCATCTGGGTCCGCACGATGTGCGTCGCGAAGTCGCGGTCGCCGAGCCCGAACCACTCGGGCCCCACTCCGTACGCCGCGAGCTCCTCCTTGAGATGGAACGTCTCGTCGGCCCGTCCCCAGCCCTGCTCCTCGTTGATGCCGCCGCCGAGTGTGTACATCACCGTGTCGAGGTCCGGGCAGACCTTCAGCCCGAAGAGATGGATGTCGTCCCCGGTGTTGCCGATGACCGTGATGTCCGCGTCCGGCACGGCCCGCTGAAGACCACGCAGGAACCGGGCACCACCGATGCCGCCTGCCAGAACCACAATGCGCATGAGGACAAGTCTTGCAGGCGGGTACGACAACGCGTCAGTCGGTTACGAGTCCCGGGCGTCAGGCGGCCTCGACCCCGGCCACAGCGCACTGCGCCGCATGCATCGGCATCTCGGTCAGCCCCGGGTAGTAGACGTGCAGGCTGACGGCCGGTTCGAGGGAGTCGTTGACGACCTCGTGGACGTACCCCGGCGCGAAGACCCGCTGCGCACCGGCGCTCAACGCGCGCGTGCCGCGCTCGGTGCGTTCGGTCAGCGCGCCGTCCAGGACGGTGAGCACGCCGGAGGAGCGGCCGTGGTCGTGCAGCCCGCTGCCCTGCCCGGGCACCCAGGAGAGCAGCCACACCTCGTAGCCGGGGCCGGTGTGCAGCCGGTGGTACCAGCGGGAGGTGGCGTCGTACTGGACGAGGTGCTCCCACTGGGAGCGGTCGGCGGCGATGGAGCGGGCCAGGCCGACGAAGTCGGCCACGGTGGCCGGGTGTTCGCGCGGCGGCTGGAGGAGGTGCGGTACTTCGAGGATGTCGCCGGCGATCTGGAGGTCGCTGTCGCTGTTCATGGGTGCGGTGGTTCCTCGGCGTGAAGAGTGCTGGGGTGTCGCGGACCATTTGCCGCCCGGGTCACGGACGGCGGGGGCGCCCTGGTGCGGGCGGGAGGGTTCGCCCCGGTGGGGGCGGAGGCGTCAGCCGGAGCGCGGAAGGCTCAACAGCTGGGACAGCAACAGCAACAGCGAGCGCGGGCAGCACCGTGGGACCCGGCGGTGCGGGTCGAGGTGAGTGCCAAGTTCGCGAGCATGCCCATAAGGACATCGGTTCACACCTCGACTGTCAACTTGATGTCCGCTATGTGGGAGATGTTTCACCTCATCCGGTTCATCTGGCAGGCGAAAGGTTTGTTCAGGAGCCGCCCCGGACACATGGCGCACAACCGGGCGCACAAACCTCATCGCGATCCCGTGATCCGAATGTGATCAGGTTCGCTTCGATGTTCGCGTCGGAACGAGATCGAACTCCTGGGCGTCCTTCCCTGTAGCGGGTCGGAGGCCGGGGCAGGCCCTCCGATGGCTGTCAGGGTTTATGCCGATTTGAACACTTTCCGCATAGCCTTGGTTCCGCAGAGTGAATAAGGGGCCCAATAGCAGATCTCGGCTTGACTGGCCCGGATCGGCACACTTGTAATTTCACTCGTGTCGTTCAGCCGAAATCGGTAACGGCAGCATCACGGGGACGCGAAAGACAGACGAGGGGCGCACATGACCGAGCTGGTGCAGCAACTGCTGGTCGACGACGCGGACGAGGAACTCGGCTGGCAGGAGCGCGCGCTGTGCGCCCAGACCGACCCCGAGTCCTTCTTCCCCGAGAAGGGCGGCTCCACCCGCGAGGCCAAGAAGGTCTGCCTCGCCTGCGAAGTCCGTTCCGAATGCCTCGAATACGCGCTCGCCAACGACGAGCGGTTCGGCATCTGGGGCGGCCTGTCCGAGCGCGAACGCCGCCGCCTCAAGAAGGCGGCCGTCTGAGACCGGAGAGTCCAGACCTCGGACCGCCCGCCCCCGGGGGCGGGCCCGGACCTCGGTCCTCGGGGGCAGTCGTCGTACAGGCGAGCGTCAAGCGGCCGCCGTCCGAAAACAGCCGTACGCGCGCGTGAATGCGCGCGCCGGGTGCCGCCGACCAAACGGCACACACCCTTACGTAACGATCGGCCCGTCGCGGGTGGGTTATCCACAGGCGGCGGGCCGCTCAGTTGGCCAGCCGTTAGTGTGGGCCCTCGTCCGAGACGTCACGCTGTCCCCGCCGGACACAGACGTCCACCGCAGTCCATCGAACCGGGGCCCGTACCTCGATGTCCGTGCACAGCCATTCGGCAGCCCAACGCGACCCTGCCACCCCTGAGTTCCCGCGCCACGTGGTGACCGCGGTGCTCGTCTCCCACGACGGCGCCCGCTGGCTGCCCGAGGCACTCGCCGGGCTGCTCGGCCAGGAGCGCCCCGTGCAGAACGCGGTGGCGGCCGACACCGGCAGCGCGGACGACTCCGCCCAACTGCTCACCGACGCGCTCGGCGCCGACCGGGTCCAGCACCTCGCCCGGCGCACCGGCTTCGGCCAGGCCGTCGAGGAGGCCTCCCGCAACGCGGGCGTACTGACCCCGGACGACCTGCCCTACCTGAAGCGCCCCAGCGGCTGGGACCCCGTCACCCGCACCTGGCGCGACGACGCGTACGACCTGCCGGAGCTCCCGCACGGCGAGCCCGAGCAGTGGCTGTGGCTGCTGCACGACGACTGCGCCCCCGAGCCGGACGCCCTGTCCCAGCTGCTCCGGGTCGTCGAGAACGAGGCGGAGCTCGGCCGTGAGGTCGCCGTCGTAGGCCCCAAGCTCCGCGGCTGGTACGACCGCAAGCAGCTCCTGGAAGTCGGCGTCACCATCGCCCACTCCGGCCGCCGCTGGACGGGCCTGGACCGCCGCGAGCAGGACCAGGGCCAGCACGACCACGTACGGCCGGTGCTCTCCGTGTCCACGGCCGGCATGCTGATCCGCCGCGATGTCTTCGAGCAGCTCGGCGGCTTCGACCGGCGACTGCCCCTGATGCGTGACGACGTCGACCTGTGCTGGCGGGCCACGGCCGCGGGCCACCGCGTCCTGATCGCCCCCGAAGCGGTCGTACGGCACGCCGAGGCCGCCTCCCGCGAGCGCCGCACCGTCGACTGCGTGGGCCGCACCTCCGCGTCCCCGCACAAGGTCGACAAGGCCGGCGCCGCCTACACCCTGCTCGTCAACGCCCGTACGGCGGCGCTGCCCTGGATCCTCATCCGGCTCGTCCTCGGCACCCTGGTGCGCACCGTCGCGTATCTCGTCGGCAAGGTCCCCGGCCAGGCCGCCGCCGAGATCCGCGGCCTCCTGGGGACGCTGCTGCGCCCCGAGCGGATCATCGCGGGCCGCCGCCGACGCGGCCGCCCCCAGATCGACAAGGGCGAACTGCGCGCCCTGTTCCCGCCCCCCGGCGCGACCGTGCGGGCCACGATCGAACAGGTCGCGGGCAGCCTCGTAGGCGGCTCCGACCCGGAGGTCACCCCCGGGGCCGGACGGCACGGCGGCGCCGTCGAGTCCGGTCCCGGCGGCGACGACGCCGACTTCCTGGAGGTCGAACAGTTCGCCAGGCTCAAGCGCGTGGCCCGCAAGCCCGGCCCGATGCTCTTCGTGGTCCTGCTGTTCGCCTCGCTCATCGCCTGCCGCGAACTGCTCGGCGGGGGCGCGCTGGCGGGCGGCGCGCTGCTGCCCGCGCCGGCCGACTCCTCCGGACTCTGGTCGCGCTATCTCGACGGCTGGCATCCGGTGGGCGCGGGCGGCACCCAGTCCGCGCCGCCCTATCTCGCGCTCGTCGCCATGCTCTCCAGCCTGCTCTTCGGCTCCACCGGGCTCGCGGTCACCGTGCTCCTCGTCTGCTCGGTGCCGCTGGCCGGCTTCACCGCCTACTTCGCCTCGCGGCCCCTCGTCGAGTCGCGGCTGCTGCGCGCCTGGGCGTCCGTCGCGTACGCCTTCCTGCCCGCCGCCGCCGGCGCGCTCGCCGGCGGCCGCCTGGGCACCGCCGTCCTCGCGATCCTGCTGCCGCTCATCGCGCGCGCGGGCATCGCCGCGAGCGGCCTCGCCCACTCCTCAGGGTCGCGCGGCAGCTGGCGCGCCACCTGGGCGTACGCCCTGCTGCTGACGCTCACCACGGCCTTCACGCCGATCGTGTGGCCCATCGCGCTGGTCCTCGGCCTCGCCCTACTGGCAGTCCGCCGGAGCGACATCGCGGCCTACGGGCTGCGCTTCCTGGCCCAGCTCGGCACCCCGCTGCTGATCCTCGCGCCCTGGTCGCTGACGCTGCTCCCGTTCGGCTTCTTCAAGGAGGCCGGTCTGGAGTACGGCGACGGTGCGGCCTCCGCGCTCGGCCTGCTCGGCGCGAGCCCGGGCGGCCCCGGCACCGTCAACGGACTGATGCTCATCGGCATCGTGCTGGCGGCACTGGCCGCCCTGCTGCGCTCCGAGCGCCAGGCCGGGATCTGGACGGCGTGGGCGGTCGCCCTGGTGGCACTCGTCTTCGCCGTCCTGTCCAACGGCTCCACATGGGCCGGGCCCGCCACCCTCGTCTACGGCCTCGCCCTCCTCGCCGCCGCCGCGCTCGGCGCCGACGGGGCACGCGCGCGTGTCGCCGAGCAGAGCTTCGGCTGGCGCCAGCCGGTCGCCGCCCTCATCGCTTTCGCCGCCGCCGCGGGCCCGCTGCTCGTCGCCGCCGGATGGATGATCCGCGGCGCCGACGGACCCGTGGAGCGCCGCGACCCGGTGCAGGTGCCCGCGTTCGTCGCCGAGGAGAGCGGCACCCGCGACCAGGCCCGCACCCTCGTCCTCGACAGCCCCTCGGCGGCCAGGGTCGGCTACACCCTGGTCCGCGGCTCCGGCGCCCGCCTCGGCGACGCCGAACTCGCCGCGGAGAGCGGCGAGAACAAGAAGCTCGACAAGGTCGTCGCCAACCTGGTGGCCGGCTCCGGCGCCGACCAGGCCGACGAACTCGGCGGCTTCGCCGTGCGCTACGTACTGGTCCACAAGGGCGCGCCCCGCGAGACGAGCCGCGTCCTGGACGCCACGCCCGGACTGACCCGGCTCAGCCAGCAGGACGGCAGCGCCCTGTGGCGCGTCGACCGGCAGGTCTCGCGCGCCGCGATCGTCCCCAAGTCCGGTGACCCGCAACCCATCGCCGCGGGCCCCGTCGACCTCCACACCACCATCCCGTCCGGCGCCGCGGGCCGTGTACTGCGCCTCGCCGACACCGCCGACGAGAGCTGGACCGCAACACTCGACGGCACCCCGCTCACCCGCACCACGCTCGACGGCTGGGCACAGGGCTTCGAACTCCCCACCTCCGGTGGGAAGCTGGACGTCACCTTCGACGCCCCCGTCAGCCACACCGGCTGGCTGTGGGCGCAGGGAGCGCTCGCCGTCGTCCTCGTGGTGCTCGCCCTGCCCGGGCGGCGCCGGGACATCGACGACGACCTCCCCGAGGAGCCCGTCGTGCCCGCCCAGGAGGTCACCGGAGAGGGCCGCCGCGCCCGCCGCCTGCGCGCCCAGGCCGAGGCGGAACAGGCCGAACAAGCAGGCCAGGACACCGCCCAGGACCACGACACCCCGCCTCCTCCGGAGGAGGTGCCCGAGGCTCCCGTCGCGGTCCCGCAGCAGCAGTCGTACGGCGACTGGGAGACGCCGAGCTACGCGGGCGCCGAGTACGGCACCTACGGCGGCGAGCAGTACCAGGGGCAGCAGCAGCAGTACCCGGCGGGCACGTACGAGCAGCCGTACCAGGCGGACCCCTATCAGGGCGGCCAGTACGACCCGTACGCCTACGGGGGGACGCAGACGTCGTACGACCAGACGTACACCCAGGGTTACGACCCGGCGGCGTACGACCCGGCGCAGCCCCCGATGCCGCCGCAACCGCCGCACGGCACCGACAGTGAGCGCCCCGACGGGAGCCAGCAGTGAACCGCACCACCCTGTCCCTGATCGCCGGCACCACCGCTCTCGCCGCCGTCACCGGATTCGCCGCGCTCTCCGCGCCGGCCGCCTCCGGCGGTGACACGGCGAAGGCCGCCGCCAGGCTGCCCGTCGAGCGCACCAGCCTGCTCTGCCCGGCGCCCAGCCTCTCCGACCTCGCCGAGACCGCGTACACGTCGTTCACGCCCGTCTCCCAGGGCACGGGCACGAGCGGCACGGCCGAACTCCGGTCCGCGACCGAGGAGTCGGGGGACGGCGCCGCCACGAGCGACGACAAGAAGACCGACGGCAAGGCCGGCAAGAAGACCGACAAGAAGGACGGCGGCAAGGAAGCCGGTAAGGACTCCGGCAAGACCGACAAGCCCGTGCTGGAGGGCAAGGAGCCCGGCAAGCCGACGACCGGCGACAGCTCCGGTGCCGACGCGCCCGCGCTCGTCGGCACCGCCGAGGGCAGGTTCGCGCCGGGCTGGACCGTCCAGCAGACCACGGAGGTCGCCGCGGGCACCGGCCGCGGACTGCTCGGCACCAACTGCACCGCCCCGGACACCGAGTTCTGGTTCCCGGGCGCCAGCACCGCCGACGACCGCACCGACTACGTACACCTGACCAACCCCGACGACTCCACCGCCGTGGTCGACATCGAGCTGTACGGCAAGGACGGCGCCCTCAAGTCGTCGGTGGCGGACGGCATCACGGTCCAGCCGCACTCCAGCGAGCCGATCCTGCTGTCCACGCTCACCGACGAGCAGCAGACCAACGTCACCGTCCATGTGAGCGTCCGCAGCGGCCGGGTCGGCGCCGCCGTCCAGGCGCTGGACGACAAGCTGGGCGGCGACTGGCTGGCCGCCTCCACTGACCCCTCGAGCAGCCTCGTCCTGCCCGGCATCCCCAAGGACGCCACCTCCGTGCGCCTGGTCGCCTTCGCGCGCGGTGACGACGACGCCGACCTGAAGGTGCGCCTTTCCACGCCCACCGGGCTGATCACCCCCGCCGGGAACGAGACGCTGCACGTGAAGTCCGGCATGACCACCGCCGTCGACCTCGGCGCCCTCACACGCGGCGAGGCGGGCTCCCTGGTGCTCACGCCCACCGAGAACGCGGTGCCGGTCGTGGCCGCCCTGCGGGTCGTGCGCGGCAAGGGCGACAAGCAGGAGACCGCGTTCATCCCCGCCGTCGCTCCGGTGGGCACGCGCGCGACGGTCGCCGACAACAGCGCCAAGGGCTCCACCCTGACCCTGGCCGCCCCCGACGCGACCGCGAAGGTCAAGGTGACCGCCTCCGGGGGCAGCGAGGGCGGTACGGCGGCGACGAAGACGTACACGATCAAGGGCGGCACCACCCAGAACGTCGAACTGCCGCTCCCGAGCGGCCTCAAGGGGACGTACGCGCTGACGGTCGAGCCGCTCTCCGGAGGCCCGGTCTACGCCTCCCGGACGCTCGCCGTCACCGAGGGCGGCGTTCCCGGCTTCACGGTGCAGACCCTCCCGGACGACCGGGGGACGGTGGCGGTGCCGCAGGCGGAGCAGGACCTCTCGGTGCTGCAGAAGTAACCCCGGCCCGGCCGGTTCCCCGGCCGGGCTCATGGCGGGGTCTCAGTCCTCGCCGTAGCGCGGATCCACCGTCTCCGGGGTGAGCCCCAGCAGCTCCGCGACCTGCTCCACGACGACCTCGTGCACCAGGGCCGCCCGCTCGTCGCGGCCCTTGGTGCGGATCTCCACCGGGCGCCGGTAGACGACCACACGCGCGCGATGCCCCTCACGCGCCGGGACCGTGCCGCCGAGGGGCACGGCCTCGTCGCTCCAGCCGTCGCCGGAGCCCTCCAGGCGCGGCACCTCGAGAACGAGGAAGTCGATGTCGGCGAGCTGCGGCCAGCGCCGTTCGAGCCGCTCCACGGAGTCCTGCACCAGGTCCGAGAAGACCTCGGCACGGCTCGCGGAGAGCGGCACCTGCGGCGGTGCCACGGGGCCGCGCATGCCCCGTCCATGGCGATCACGGCGGCGGGGCCCGGGTGCGGCGGCGCGGGGCGGTACGGGGTTGTCCATCACTGGCGCAGCGTAGTCCCCACACGCTCCGGGCGCCCGGCACCCACGCGGCCACGGGAAGGTCCCGGGAAGCAGGCCCGCCATGTCGCCCGATGACCGTTCCAGATGTCACCCGATGACCATTCCGGCCAAGCTTGGGCTCGATTCCGTATCCCTCCAAGACCATCGATCTCAAGGTAATTGACGGGGTTTGCACCAAGTGGTGATCGGATTCAGGTCTGTTCGGTATCTCGACGAGCGTTGTCTCGCCTGGTCAGCGCGGCGCGCAGGGGGAGTTGTGTGGGCCGTTTCACACCACGACACGGTGGGGTGACCTCGGGGCGAGTCGTCGCGGCCCGCTCAAGAGTGCGGTACCGTCCAACGTCGTGAGCCCTGTACGTCGCTGTTCGCGCACCGCTTGCGGCCGTCCCGCCGTCGCGACGCTGACGTACGTCTACGCCGACTCGACCGCGGTCCTCGGCCCGCTCGCCACCTACGCCGAACCCCACTGCTACGACCTGTGCGCCGAGCACGCCGCACGCCTCACCGCACCGCGCGGCTGGGAGGTCGTCCGGCTCGCCGACTCCTCCGGCCCGACCCGCCCCAGCGGTGACGACCTCGAAGCGCTCGCCAACGCGGTGCGCGAGGCGGCCCGTCCGCAGCAGCGCACGGCGGAGGCCGGCAGCAGCGCACGCACGGTGGACCCGATGGAGGTCGCGCGCCGCGGCCACCTCCGGGTGCTGCGCTCGCCGGACAACTGAGTCCCTGCACTGGGCAGTCCGGGCAACTGAGTCCTTCGAGTCTTCTGACCACGCGTTACGACTGGGAGTCCGACCAGCCGCTTCACAGCGGACTGTCAGCCGGGGCGGGTAGTTTGGGGTGACCGAAGTGGACTTCTGAAGGGTTGGCCGTGACTGCTGATCTGTCGCAGCTCGTGAAGGCGTACGACGTACGCGGGGTGGTCCCGGACCAGTGGGGCGAGTCGTTGGCCGAGCTGTTCGGGGCGGCCTTCGTCCAGGTGACCGGCGCGACCGCGATCGTGACCGGGCACGACATGCGGCCCTCCTCGCCAGGCCTGTCGCGTGCCTTCGCGCGCGGTGCGGCGGCGCGCGGCGTCGACGTGACCGAGATCGGCCTGTGCTCGACGGACCAGCTGTACTACGCGTCGGGCGCGTTCGACCTGCCGGGCGCCATGTTCACGGCCTCCCACAACCCCGCGCAGTACAACGGCATCAAGATGTGCCGCGCGGGTGCCGCACCCGTCGGCCAGGACACCGGCCTCGTCGAGATCCGCCAACTCGTGGAGTCCTGGGTCGACTCGGGCGCCCCGTCCTCGGACGCGACACCGGGAACGATCACGCAGCGGGACACGTTGGAGGATTACGCGGCGCACCTCCGCGGCCTTGTCGACCTGACCTCCATCCGCCCCCTGAAGGTCGTCGTCGACGCGGGCAACGGCATGGGCGGACACACGGTCCCCACCGTCTTCGCCGGCCTGCCCCTGGACCTCGTGTCCATGTACTTCGAGCTGGACGGCACGTTCCCCAACCACGAGGCCAACCCGCTCGACCCGAAGAACATCGTCGACCTGCAGAAGCGGGTGCGCGAGGAGGGCGCCGACCTCGGCATCGCCTTCGACGGCGACGCGGACCGCTGCTTCGTCGTCGACGAGCAGGGCGACCCGGTCGCGCCGTCCGCCATCACCGCGCTGGTCGCCTCCCGCGAGCTCGCCAGGCACGGCGGCAAGGGCACGATCATCCACAACCTGATCACGTCGTGGTCGGTCCCCGAGGTCGTCCGCGAGAACGGCGGCACCCCGGTCCGCACCCGCGTGGGCCACTCCTTCATCAAGGCCGAGATGGCCAAGTCCGGCGCCATCTTCGGCGGCGAGCACTCCGCGCACTACTACTTCAAGGACTTCTGGAACGCGGACACGGGCATGCTCGCCGCGCTCCACGTCCTCGCGGCCCTCGGCGGCCAGGAGGGCCCGCTCTCCGCTCTCGTCGCGCAGTACGATCGCTACGCCGCCTCCGGCGAGATCAACTCCACGGTCGACGACCAGACCGCCCGCCTCGCCGCCATCAAGACGGCGTACGAGGGCCAGGAGGGCGTCACCCTCGACGAACTCGACGGCCTGACGATCACCGCCGCCGACTGGTGGTTCAACGTCCGCCCCTCCAACACGGAACCCCTGCTGCGCCTGAACGCGGAGGCCAGGGACGAGAAGACGATGACGAAGGTGCGGGACGAGGTCCTGGAGATCATCAGGGGCTGAGCGGGCATCTCAACGGCTGGGGAGGATCTTTCAGCCCGTCCGGCGTTTGAGGACGAGCGCGAAGCGCGATACGGGGGGAGAGGGGGCACAGCCCCCAGGACAACGGGACGGGAAGGGGCGGAGGGGGCGAAAAACTCAGACGCCCCCACTCCGGCGCCGGACCCCGTCCACAGGGACCGGCGCCCCGCGCGCCACGGCGGTACCCTGACCAGGCCGCATCCTCTGTTCGGAAGGACACCTCATGCCGCTCGAAGCCGGGCTCCTGGAGATCCTCGCCTGCCCCGCCTGCCACGCCCCGCTCAAGGAGCAGGACACGGACGGCCAGGCGGAGCTGGTCTGCACCGGCCAGACCTGCGGCCTCGCCTACCCCGTCCGGGACGGCATCCCCGTACTGCTCGTCGACGAGGCCCGCCGCCCCGCATAAGCGACGCACCGACGCGACCCGCCGGACGTACCCGGCGGCCGCGCCCCACCGGACGTACCCGGCGATGGGAGACTGCCGACCCATGCTCGACGAATCGCTGCTCGACGACCCCGAGGCGCTCGCCCGCGCAGACCGGCGTGAGTTGCTGCGCGGCGCCGCCGAGGCCGGCGCCCGCGTGCGCACCGCGGTCCGGCATGCCACCGAGGCAGGCATCCCGGAGCTGAAACCGGACGGCCGCCCACGCGCCGTCATGATCGCCGGCCCCGGCCTGGCCGCCACGGGCGTCGCCGAATTCCTCGGCACCCTCGCCGGCGCGAGCTGCCCCGTCACCCGGCTCACCCCCACCGGTGTGGCTCCCGCATCCGGCGCCCTGCGCTGGGAGCTGCCGGGCTGGGCAGGCCCCGTCGACCTGCTCCTGATCGCCACCCCGGACGGCTCCGAGCCGGGCCTTTCACTGCTGGTCGAGCAGGCGTACCGGCGCGGCTGCACCGTCGCCGCCGTAGCCCCCGCGCACTCCCCGCTGACCGAGTCGGTAGAAGGCGCGCACGGCCTGTTCGTACCGATGGCAAGCGCCCCGTACGAGCCGGAGACGCCGTTCGCCGCGTCCGCGCCCGGCGTCCTGTGGGCGCTGCTCACTCCGCTGCTCGCGCTCCTGGACCGCACCGGCCTGCTCGCGGCGCCGCCCGAGACGCTCCAGAAGGTCGCCGACCGCCTCGACCTCGTCGCCGAGCGCTGCGGCCCGGCCATCGCGGCCTACAGCAACCCCGCCAAGACCCTCGCTGCCGAGCTGGCCGACGCACTCCCGGTGATCTGGACGGAGGGCATCTCCGCCGGACCCGCGGGCCGCCGTTTCACCGCCGCCCTCGCCGAACTGGCGGGCCGCCCGGCCCTCACCGCCGAACTCCCCGAGGCACTCGCCTCGCACAGCGTCCTGCTCGCGGGCGCACTCGCCGCAGGAGCGGACCCCGAGGACTTCTTCCGCGACCGGGTCGAGGAGGCACAGGCCCTGCACGCGCGCGTGGTGCTGCTCCGCGACCGCCCGATCGGCGGACTGAGCGCAGCCCCTTCGGCCCGCGAGCTCGCCCTCAGCCACGACACCGCGATCAGCGAGCTCGAACCCGAGGAGGGCACCGATCTGGAGACCCTCGCGGAGCTGATCGCCGTCACGGATTTCGCCGCCGTTTACCTGGCGCTCGCTTCAAGGGCCTGACCTTGGCTCACGCCCCGTGAGCATCGTGTTCCACGTGGCGTGAGCATCGTGGCCCGCGCGACGTGAGCATCTCGGGTCACGCCCGCTGAACAGCGTACGTACGGAGAAGAAGACACACCATGGACCGCCTCCAGAACACCGTCCGCCCCTACGCCTGGGGCTCCACCACCGCCATCCCGCGGCTGCTCGGCGTGGAGCCGACCGGCGAACCGCAGGCGGAGATGTGGATGGGCGCCCACCCCGGCGCGCCCTCGCGCACCGCGCGCGGTCCCCTCACCGAGATCATCGACGAGGCCCCCGAGAAGGAACTCGGCGCGGCGGCCGTCGCCAAGTTCGGCCCGCGCCTCCCCTTCCTCCTCAAGATCCTCGCCGCGGGCGCCCCTCTCTCCCTCCAGGTGCACCCCAACCTCGAACAGGCGAGGGAGGGTTACGAGGACGAGGAGCGCCGCGAAATCCCGGTCGGCGCCCCGCACCGCAACTACAAGGACGCCAACCACAAGCCCGAACTGATCTGCGCCCTCACCGAGTTCGACGGCCTGTGCGGCTTCCGCGCCCCCGACGAGGCCGCCGACCTGCTCGCGGCCCTGGACGTCGACTCCCTGAAGCCGTACGTCGACCTGCTGCACGCCCACCCCGAAGAGGCCGCGCTGCGCGAGGTCCTCACGGCCCTGCTCTCCGCCGACCGCGACGAGATGGCCCACACGGTCACCGAGGCCGCGGCGGCCTGCACCCGCCTCGGCGGCGCCTACACCCCGTACGCCGACATCGCCCACCACTACCCGGGCGACCCGGGCGTGATCGCGGCGATGCTCCTCAATTACGTCCGACTCCAGCCCGGCGAGGCCCTGTTCCTCGGCGCCGGAGTCCCGCACGCGTACCTGAACGGCCTCGGCGTCGAGATCATGGCCAACTCCGACAACGTCCTGCGCTGCGGCCTGACCCCCAAGCACGTAGACGTCCCCGAACTCCTGCGCATCGTCCGCTTCGAGGCGAGTGACCCCGGCGTGCTGCGCCCGGAGGCGGCCCCCGACGGCGAGGAGGTCTACGCGACCCCCATCGACGAGTTCCGCCTCTCCCGCTACGTCCTCCCCGACGGCGCGGCCTCGCACGACCTGACCCTGACGACCCCGCAGATCCTGTTGTGCACCGCGGGTTCCGTACGGGCCGGGGAGCACGTGCTCGCCCCGGGCGAGTCCGTGTTCGTGCCGGCGGGCGAACAGGCCGGTGTCTCCGGTGCGGGCTCCGTCTTCCGAGCCACTGTGGTGGCCTGACGCGCCGCTGTCCGACCGGGCTGCAAGAATGGCCCACCGGCAAAGCAGGGGCAAAGGCCTGGACGGCGTACGAGAGTACGAACCGGTCGCGGGACGGCGTACGAAGGGACAGCAGGAGCACATGAGCGCTTCAGGCGGCACCAAAGCGATCGTGGCGGCACTCGGCGCCAACCTCGCGATCGCGGTATCGAAGTTCGTGGCGTTCGCCTTCAGCGGTTCGTCCTCGATGCTCGCCGAGGGCGTCCACTCGCTCGCCGACTCCGGCAACCAGGCCCTGCTCCTGATCGGCGGCAAGAAGGCCGAGCGCGAGGCGACCCCGGAGCACCCGTTCGGCTACGGCCGCGAGCGGTACATCTACGCCTTCCTCGTCTCGATCGTCCTCTTCTCGGTCGGTGGCATGTTCGCCGTCTACGAGGGCTACGAGAAGATCAAGCACCCGCACGACATCGAGCACTGGTACTGGCCGGTGGGCGTCCTCGTCTTCGCGATCATCGCCGAGGGCTTCTCCTTCCGCACCGCCATCAAGGAGTCCAACCAGCTGCGCGGCGGGCTGTCCTGGGCGCAGTTCGTCCGCCGCGCCAAGGCCCCCGAGCTGCCCGTCGTCCTCCTGGAGGACTTCGGCGCGCTCATCGGTCTGGTCCTCGCGCTCGGCGGCGTCGGCGTGGCGCTGCTTACCGACGACGGTGTGTGGGACGGCATCGGCACCCTCTGCATCGGCATCCTGCTCATCCTGATCGCGCTCGTCCTGGCCGCCGAGACCAAGTCCCTGCTGCTCGGCGAGGCCGCGGGCGTCGACGAGGTCAAGAAGATCGAGGCCGCGATCGTCGACGGCGACACGGTCACCGGCGTCATCCACATGCGCACGCTCCACCTCGGCCCGGAGGAGCTGCTGATCGCCGCCAAGATCGCCGTCCAGCACGACGACACGGCCGCCCAGGTCGCCTCCGCCATCAACGCGGCCGAGGCCCGCATCCGCGCCTCCGTCCCGATCGCCCGCGTGATCTACCTGGAGCCGGACATCTACAGCGAGGCCGAGGCGGCCAAGGGCGCGGACCGCGAGGCCACGCCCGGAGGACCAACACAGACCACCGGCCACTGATTTCCACGCGTACGCGCTTCTCTTCGCTCTTCTCGCTTACGTGTTCGGGGGCTCGCCTGTCTTCAGGCGGGCCCCCGAGTCCGTTCACACCTGCACGGGCCACGGCGGCATCGGAGGCACCACCCGCCGCCGTACGACGAAGGCGGCGATCCCGAAGCCGAGCCCGACCAGCGCGACGACGAGCCCGAACACCGCGGCCCCGAGCCACACCACGGCCCCACTGGACCCGTCGACGACCCGGCCCAGCACGGCCCCGTCCGCCACCGTGCCCTGGTGACCGCCGCTCGTGTAGAAGCGCGAGTCCATCGAGTTCTTCCGGTAATCGCCCAGCAGGAACAACCGTCCCGCCGGCACCTTCACGTCGTACGGCTTGACCCCGTCCGCGATGCCGTCCTTCACGTACGGCTCGTCGAGCGGCTTCCCGTTCACCGTGATCCGCTCGTCCGCCCCTTCGCCCCGGCAGCACACCACCCGGTCACCGCCGACCCCGACCACCCGCTTGATCACGGCTCCGTTGATCTCCGTCTCGGGCGCGTCGAAGAGCACGATGTCCCCCCGACGCACCTCGTCGCCGTCCAGCCGCTCCACGACGAGCCGCTGCCCGACGGTGTACGTGGGCGCCATGCTCTCGCTCGCCACCGTCACCGACGTGTACGCCGACCGTGCGTACAACAGTGAGCCGACCAGAATCACCAGCCCCAAAGGCCCCAACAGCCAGGCCGTGACCGCCTGACCCCGTCCCCTGCGCATTGCTGCTCCCTCCCCGTGCGGCGCATCCGCGGGCGCAAAACTAGCGGTCCTCCGTGAACGCATGGTGATGGCCCTCGGGTCCCCGCGGACAGGCGCGGTCCACCCCGTCCCGCACGCCTGCCCCGTTCGCCGGGAGCACCTCCGGCTCCGGAGGCGGACTGGGGCGTGCCCGGCGACCGGTGTAGCTTGGTGACTGAGCCAGACGTCGCTGCTGATGGCGGTCGGGCGGTCCCACCGCGGACCGGCCGAGGGAGAGAGGGCCTCCGACGGACTGCGCTGCGCGCACCGTGGGCACGTCTGTGCCCTCGCCAGGGCACCCATGTGCCCGCCGCCGCGCAGACCAGCCGTATCCACCTCGCCCCAACCCCGAGGAGCAGCTCTCCATGACGACTGTCGACAACCGGCAGGACTTCAAGGTCGCCGATCTCTCCCTGGCCGAGTTCGGCCGCAAGGAGATCACCCTCGCCGAGCACGAGATGCCCGGCCTGATGTCGATCCGCAAGGAGTACGCCGAGGCGCAGCCGCTGGCCGGCGCCCGCGTCACCGGCTCCCTGCACATGACCGTGCAGACCGCCGTACTCATCGAGACCCTGGTCGCCCTCGGCGCCGAGGTCCGCTGGGCCTCCTGCAACATCTTCTCCACCCAGGACCACGCCGCCGCCGCCATCGCGGTCGGCCCGAACGGCACGGTGGACAACCCGCAGGGCGTCCCGGTCTTCGCCTGGAAGGGCGAGACGCTGGAGGAGTACTGGTGGTGCACGGAGCAGGCGCTGACCTGGCCGAACACCCCCACCGGCGGCCCGAACATGATCCTGGACGACGGTGGTGACGCCACCCTCCTCGTCCACAACGGCGTCAAGTACGAGAAGGACGGCAAGGTCCCCTCGGTCGACACCGCGGAGAACGACGAGCACCGCGTCGTCCTCGAACTCCTCAACCGCACCATCACCGACGGCTCGCAGAAGTGGACCCAGCTCGCCTCGGAGATCCGCGGCGTGACCGAGGAGACCACGACCGGCGTTCACCGCCTGTACGAGATGTACCGCGACGGCACCCTCCTGTTCCCGGCGATCAACGTCAACGACGCCGTCACCAAGTCGAAGTTCGACAACAAGTACGGCTGCCGCCACTCCCTGATCGACGGCATCAACCGCGCCACCGACGTCCTCATCGGCGGCAAGACCGCGGTCGTCTGCGGCTACGGCGACGTGGGCAAGGGCTGCGCGGAGTCCCTGCGCGGACAGGGCGCCCGCGTGATCGTCACCGAGATCGACCCGATCTGCGCGCTCCAGGCGGCGATGGACGGCTACCAGGTCACGACGCTGGACGAGGTCATCGACAAGGCCGACATCTTCGTCACCACGACCGGCAACAAGGACATCATCATGGCCGCCGACATGGCCAAGATGAAGCACCAGGCGATCGTCGGCAACATCGGTCACTTCGACAACGAGATCGACATGGCCGGCCTCGCGCAGATCCCGGGCATCGTCAAGGACGAGGTCAAGCCGCAGGTCCACACCTGGACGTTCCCCGACGGCAAGGTGCTCATCGTCCTCTCCGAGGGCCGCCTGCTGAACCTGGGCAACGCCACCGGTCACCCGTCGTTCGTGATGTCCAACTCCTTCGCGGACCAGACCCTGGCCCAGATCGAGCTGTTCACCAAGCCCGACGAGTACCCGACCGACGTCTACGTGCTGCCCAAGCACCTCGACGAGAAGGTCGCCCGTCTCCACCTCGACGCGCTCGGCGTGAAGCTCACGACGCTCCGCCCCGAGCAGGCCTCGTACATCGGCGTCGAGGTCGAGGGCCCGTACAAGTCGGACCACTACCGCTACTGATACCGCCACCGAGCCGGTAACCCAGCCCGCGGTGGGTGCGTCCGTGCACTGACGCACCCCTCAGCAGCAGGTCCCAGGCAGGCCCCCGCACCCCCGTGCCGGGGGCCTGCCCATGTCCGGACCGGCCCGTCAGAACCCAGGACCCCCATGCCCCGCGGCCGATATTCGCTTCATGACCCGCACGACCACACCCCTCTCGCTGAAGAGCACTTCCACTGCGCACCCGGCCCCTCCGGCTGGCGCTACGTCTCCCAGCTGACCACTCCTTCCGGCGACCACGCCGGCTCCGTCGACCTCGCCCTCGACGAGCTCGGCCGCCCCATTCGTCTCGAACTCAACGCCGCGAGCTGGCAGGTCCGTGGCGCCGCGCTCGACGGCGTCACCTGGGTCCGCACCGACCCCACCGGCACCCACGCCACCGAAGGCAATGTCCGCGCCCACGCCTTCACCGGCACGTCCCCCGCGTTCCTCGTCGCCACCGCCCGCCTCCTTCGCCTCACCCCTACCGCTTCCGCGACCCGCGTGCGCCTCGTCGCCTTCACGGACCCGGTCCTCGCCCCGCGCACCGTGGACCAGTCCTGGGCCTTGATCTCGAGAGAAACACACGCCACTGACAACGGCCCCCTCGCGGTGGACGAATACCAGGTCACAGCCCTGGACACGGGAGAGCAGCACGCCGTGCACATCTCGGGAGACGTGGTTCTCGCAGCCCCAGGCATCGAACTGGAACACCTCGAATCACCACCGTCGGTGTTCACCTGACGGTGTGTCGGGGCTCAGTCGGCTACGCGGAAGGAAAGTGGCGGACAGTCAGGCGGGTGGCGCGAACCCAGTCGCGGGACGGTCGGCCTGACGATCGCCCTGAGGTGCCGGGGAAGCCTGCTCCGACGCCGCGCCGGGGCTACCGGGGACCGCGGGCTGCTTCGGCGCCGCCGAGGTCGCTGCCGGGTACGCGGAAGCCGCTGAGGGATAGGGATACGCATGGGCGGCACCCGGTTGCTGCGCCACGGGCCCGATCACACCGGCAGCCGCCCCGCCGAAGGCCCGCCGCGCCTCCCGCGACTGCCGCTCCTGCACCACGGCCGCCAGATACGCGGCCGGCGGAACGCCCTGCGGCGCCGGGGCACCCGTATGAGCAGCGAGATCGTTGGCGAGCCGTTCCGCCATCGCCGCACCGACCTGCGGATCCAACTGCTGCATCCGCGTCAGGTACTGCCGGACGGCCAGCCACAGCCCGTCCGGAACCGCGGACAGATCGAGCCCGGAGAACTGCCCGGCCAGCCAGGGCGGCGGCGGAGGTATGAAAGGCATGTGCCCGACCGGCACCCGCTCCCGTACAACCAGAGTTCCCGCGAAGACGTCACCCAGCCGCCGCCCCCGCGCCGACACCAGCGAGGCGATGCACGCGACGATCCCGAACGTCATCAGGATCTCGACCACACCGACAGCCCCGCGCACCAGCGCGTGCCGGAACCGGATCGGCCCACCGTCGTCCCGCACCACCCGCAGCCCGAACGCCAGCTTTCCCAAAGAACGACCGTGGCTGAGCGTCTCCACCGCGATGGGCCCACCGACCAGTACGAGAATGAAGCTCGCGATCGAGACCGCCGTCTGCGCGGCTTCGTCGAGGGCGGCAGTCGAAGCCACCAGAGCGATGGTCACCGCGATATAGACCAGCATCGCCACGACCAGGTCGAGCAGCACGGCCAGCGCACGGCTCGGCAGCTTCGCGGGGCGCAGCTCCAGCGCCACCGCCTCGCCCGTCACTAGCTCACTCACGCCTGCCGTCCTTCCCTGACCTGCCCCGAGAACGGCCAGTCTGCCAAGCTGAGGGCACATCGCGCCGCAGTACGACAAGCTGACACCCACGACGAGCAGCCGAGGAGCAGGCAACCCGATGGACCTCGACGTCTTCGTGTCCGCCCACCGCGCCGAATGGGACCGGCTCGACGCGCTGCTGCGCCGCCGGCGAAGCCTCACCGGAGCCGAGACCGACGAACTCGTCGCCCTCTACCAGCGCACGGCCACGCATCTCTCCGTGATCCAGTCCAGCGCTCCGGATCCACAGCTCACCGGTCGGCTCAGCCAACTCGTGGCACGCGCGCGTAGCACCGTGACAGGAACGCGCCGCGCTTCTTGGCGCGACGTCACCCGCTTCCTCGCGCAGGGATTCCCCGCGGCCGTCTACCGCTCACGCCACTGGTGGGTACCGACAGCACTCGTATCCACCACCGTCGCGGTGCTCCTGGGATGGTGGATCGGCACGCACCCGGAGATCCAGTCCTCGCTCACGACTCCCAGCGAACTGCGCGAGCTCACCCGCCCCGGCGGCCAGTACGAGACCTACTACTCCAGCCATCCCGCCGCGTCCTTCGCCGCCCAGGTCTGGACGAACAATGCGCAGGCCGCCGCGATGTGCCTGGTCCTGGGCATCTTCCTGGGACTCCCGGTCCTCTGGATCCTGCTCCAGAACATGGTCAACGTCGGCGCCGGCATCGGCCTGATGACCTCGGCCGGCCGCCTCGACACGTTCCTCGGCCTGATCCTCCCGCACGGCCTCCTGGAACTGACCGCCGTCTTCGTGGCCGCAGGAACGGGCCTGCGCCTGGGCTGGACCCTGATCGACCCGGGCCCCCGGTCCCGCCGCACGGCTCTCGCCGAAGAAGGCCGAGCCGCCCTGGGCATGGCGATAGGCCTGGCACTGGTCCTCTTCGTCTCGGGCGCCATCGAAGGCTTCGTCACCCCCTCCGGGCTCCCCACCTGGGCCCGCATCGCCATCGGTGTCGCAGCCGAGCTGGCCTTCCTGGCGTACGTCTTCGTCCTGGGCGGCCGCGCGGCACGCACCGGTGACACCGGAGACGTCAGCGACTCCGAACGCAGCGCCACTCTTCCGACGGCCGCTTGATGTGCGGGCACCCCCGCGGACCTGTTAGTCTCCTCTTCGCCCACAAGAGCCGTTGACATGGTTCGAGTGGGGAGGTAGATTCGAACAGTTGCCTAGAGCTGGACACGTCCAGTGGCGATGGTTGACATCTGCGTGCTTCTCGTGAATGCGATTCCCGAGAAAGCTTCCCGATTACTCAGGAATGAACGGCCGGTCAGTCCGGCCAAAAACTTCTGATAAAGTCGGACTCGCCGAAAGAGAGCCGAAAGGCAATCGAATAGGCAAAGGTCCTCCAACGACCACCGGAAATGAATTCCGACCGGAAACGGAACGGAAAACGATCTGGTAAGGTTGGAAACACGAAGGGAAGCGCCCGGAGGAAAGCCCGAGAGGGTGAGTAC